>JAJRQA010000177.1 GCA_024280475.1 Alphaproteobacteria bacterium | reverse complement strand
CCTCAAGGCCTCAAAAGAAATCACGGTTCAATTTGAAAAAGAAGACCTGGCCTCCGGGCGGGCGATGATTTTGCACGAAAAAAGCAAATGCGATGATATTCTGGGTAATTTCCTGGTCATGTGCACAACCGATACCGCCCTTTGTTATTTTGAAGAACCAAGAACGGTCGACCCCAAAAAAGCTGGTAAAGATAAAAAAACGGGCAAAAAGAAAACTAAAAAGACCATGAAGGCCACAAAAACCAAGACCGCCAAAAAACAATAGTTCGTCCCATATTGTAGCGATCAAACCTGCCACCAATCCTTATACAGAAATTCGACGACGACATTACCGTTTCCTCACTTGCAGCCCCGATGCTACGGGGCTATAGATCGAATATGTGTTTATCTATCCCCCCCTATTCGTTTAAGAATAGACTGTCTCAATGCAGCGCCTCTTTGGCTAGTGAGACTGGATAAGATATTGTTGCACTTGATTTTTAAGTGGTGAGGACCCCCCAATGAACCTTTTTGACATGATTTCACAGGGCCAGAATGGCGATGCCATCGGTAACCTGGCCAGCCAGTTTGGACTTGAGCCAGCGCAAGCAGAGGCAGCTGTTCGCCAGCTTGCCCCAGCGCTTGGTGCCGGACTGCGCCGCAATACAAGTAATGGCAAAGGCCTGTCCGACCTGCTGGGCTCGCTCGCAAATGGCGGACATGATCGCTACGCCGACGATCCTGCAATGCTTGGATCACAAGAAACAGCTGATCAGGGCAATGGCATCCTGAGCCATCTGTTTGGCTCTAAACAGGTTAGCCGCAAAGTGGCAGATCATGCCAGCGCCAAGACCGGCATCGGCGCAGCACTATTGAAAAAGATGCTGCCCGTCATCGCCACAATGGTGATGAGCGGACTGGTCAAAAAGGCCATGGGCGGCGGATCACGCGAAATCGCTGACAGTATCATGACCAAAGCCTCACGGCGTGGCGGCTCCATGATTGGTAATCTGGCCGGTAAAGCGCTCTCCAGTGGCCTTGGCAAAGGCCTGATTGGTGGGCTGATCGGCAAAATGATCATGAAATCCGTGTTTGGCGGCCGCAAACAAAGCAAAAGCATTTTTGGCTCGCTGCTGGATCGCGATGGCGACGGCTCTTACGCTGATGATCTCATCGGCATGGCCACCAGAGGCCTGCTTAAATAAATCGGCCCAACCTGATCGATCAAATTAAAAGGCACCCGCTTTATGGCGGGCGCCTTTTGTGATTCAATGCTCATGCGAAAGACATTTGCCATGATCAGCCAAGGTCTCAATAACGCGGCAATCTTTGATCGTCCCATTGTTGGCGCAGACATGCACAATGCTCAACAACTCTTTTTTCAACGAGCGCAAGCGTTTCATACGGCTCTCAATTGCCTTCAAATGCTGCGCTGCGATCTCATTGGCCTGGGCACAAGGTTGAGCGGGGTCATCAGCAAGATTGAGCAACTCCTTGATCTGCTCCAGGCCGAATCCCAGTTCGCGGGCATGGGCGATAAAGCTCAATCTCTTGATCGCCTTCGCCTGATAAACCCGTTGATTGCCTCTGGTGCGCTCGGGTTCTGGCAGCAGGCCAATCTCCTCGTAATAGCGAATGGTTGGGACTTTGACGCCGGTTTGCGCGGCAACTTTGCCAATTGTTAAAATGCTCATGATAAATCCTCTTGAACCTCTAGGGACTAGAGGATTTATACTTTATTACATTGAAAACTGCAAAAGGAGATCAGAACATGGGTGCAGGCTGTGGCGGCGATAGCTGTTCGACAAAATTTGACGGGGTCAGTGCGGACTTCAAGCGAGCCTTGCTGATCGTCATTGCCATCAATGGCGTGATGTTTATCATTGAAATGCTGGCCGGGTTTCAGGGCCAATCGATGGCATTGAAAGCTGATGCGCTCGATTTTTTTGGTGACACTGTGACCTATGGCCTATCTCTGTGGGCTATCGGCAAATCCGGCATCCTGCGCGCTCGCGTGGCGCTATTCAAAGGGGTTTCGCTGGCGCTGATGGGCGTTGGTGTACTGGCGGCAACTCTTTATCGGTTCGCTATTGTCGGTGCTCCCGACGAGCAGATTATGGGAGTTATTGGCATGATGGCTCTGGCAGCCAATCTTTTGAGTGTCATGGTGCTTATGAATTTTCGTGATGGCGACGCCAATGTTCGCTCCGTCTGGCTATGTTCGCGCAATGACGCGATTGGCAATCTGGCGGTACTTGCTGCTGCCCTCGCGGTGTATCTGAGCGCCACCCCCTGGCCCGATTTGATCGTCGCCGCGCTGATGGCTGGACTATTCCTCAACTCGGCCCGCCAGATCATTACGCAAGCGCGTCATGAAATAGCGGACCAGAAAGAGGCCTCACCCCCTCAAACCGCCTAATTTTGGCCGGCAAGGTCGCTGCGCAGATAGTGAATAATCTGCCAGCGCTGCTGATCACTCAAAACGTCCTTGAAAGCGGGCATGGCGGTTTTCAGGGGGACACCGCCTTCACTGATCGACCAGAACAAGAAAGGATCGGTGGCAATCCATTTATCCATGATAAACGCAATATTGGCCGGTTTTGGCTTGAGTTCACGCCCCGCCTCTCCATCTCCCTTGCCACTCAACCCGTGACAAGACGCACATTGCTCGCCAAACAAAGCTTTGCCTGCCTTGATGTTCGCATCATCCCCTGGTAACGGATTTTTGACATTGGTATATGGGACCGGTACTCCGCCGCCCATGCGGACAACGCGGTGGCGAATGCGATTACCCTGATGCCCTGCTCCTTGTTGATGGTTCCCCATCATCCCTCTCCCTTGATCCTGGCCCATTCCCCGCCCCATTCCCATTCCTTGGCCCATACCAGAGCCTCGGCCCATTCCTTGTGAAAATGCTGTACTATTCACCCAAAGAGCACCCGCGCTCACAATCAACCCGGACACAATGACTGCACCTATCTTGTTCATCTTTTTTTCTCCTGTTTTTGCCTGCGATCTGGTTTCTTTACGCGCCAGATCGCGTATTCCGTCGCGCCCAGGCTGCGACATCTTGGTCAGCATTATCAGGAGGAGAAGATCGTGGACAAACCGGGGCCATATCTAGGCGGCGCGCGAGTGTCGATCCGATAGAACAAGAAAAAAACCGGTGGTTCAATAGGTTTATAAATGCGATCTATGTGAACCACCGGCAGAGTTTGGCCCCGCACAGGGAAACGATTGTACGGGGCACATCGTCCCGCATATCCCATAATATATTGGAAATTCCGGGTTGCTACGCGGTGTAAAATTTACAAGAGATATTCGGTCAATATGTCGAACTATCAATGATCACAACTTAACGTATCACAACTTAATAGTGTGTTAATGTGATAACACAACCAGAGCCAAGAAGTTTTTTAAATATCAAAATATCATGATCTATTTGCATCCAACTAAAATTGTTCTAAATTGAATGACAAGAACCCTGCCGACCTTGACCCTCAAGCGCCTGGCGAACCCCCGAATTTATGGAGTAAACAACACATGTTCATTCAGACAGAACCAACCCCCAATCCCTCGACCATCAAGTTCGTGCCGGGCAAACAGGTACTGGCCACCGGCGTTCATGATTTCAAGTCGCTCGATGAAGCTGGCCCCTCGCCTCTTGCCACTCGCCTGTTTGAAGTGGATGGCGTTGCTGGAGTTTTCCTTGGCGCTGACTTCATCTCTGTGACCAAGGGCGATCTCGACTGGAACATGCTGAAACCCGCTGTTATGGGCGTTATCATGGAGCATTTCATGTCAGGCGCTCCCGTCATGGATGGCGACGTGAAAGATGACAATGAAAACGAAGTGTTTGATGAAGAAGACCGCGAAACGGTTGATACCATCAAGCAATTGCTGGAGGAAAAGGTTCGCCCCGCAGTCGCGCAAGATGGCGGCGATATTGTTTTTCAAGCCTATAAGGACGGCATTGTCTACCTGCATATGCGCGGTGCCTGTTCTGGCTGTCCAAGCTCCACAGCGACGCTCAAAAACGGCATTGAGAATCTGCTCAAGCATTTCTTGCCCGAAATCAAGGAAGTACGGGCCGCTTAAATGGATGAGCTCGTCATTGACAAAAGCAAATCAAAACTGGGCCCGTTGGCATTGCTGGCGGGTCTGTTTTTGATTTTGGGTGTCACAATGCTCAGCACTCCTGAGCATTGTGTCAACCAATTATGGAACAGCCTTAATCTCATACGCACGCTTGGCGGTTTGTGTATGGTGTTTTTCTGGATTACCTTGTTCATTGGTGTGCGCATCCTGACAGATCATACGCCAGGATTGATCATTGACCAGCAAGGGTTCACCTCGCATAGAGGATTTGTCCGCTCCTCCGACAAATTTTCAAGAGAGAGAATTCCATGGCGAAACATTGCCGAAATCAAAGAATTTAAATCAGGCAAAGAAAGGCTTGTAGAAATAGAATTTCGTGATCAAGGCAATTATTGGGATCTCACGAAAAGCGGCGAAGATCCAGGCGATCTGGAAGAGAGTTTTTCTGGCCCGCCTTTTTTATTGTCCACAAAAGATCTGAGCATAGAATTCGACGATTTGCTAACGCAGCTTAACCACTATCATCAAGCCGCACGCACCCAATCGAAACCAAAAATTTGAAAGAACAATATGACAAACAGAATTAATGAGGCCGGCCTCGATCAGCTTTTCTTCAAAGCACGCACTTTTAATAACTGGCGCGACACCAAAGTTTCGACCACACAGATCAAAGAACTGGTGGATTTGATGAAATGGGCGCCAACCAGCGCCAATTGCTCGCCAGCGCGCATTGTTTTCGTTGTCTCGGATGAAGCCAGGGAAAAGCTCGCCCTCCTCACCATGGACGCCAATCAGGACAAAATCCGCCAAGCCCCCGCGACTGCCATTATTGGCCATGACCTGAAATTTTATGAACATCTGCCAAAACTGTTCCCGCATGCTGATGCCAAAAGCTGGTTCGAGGGCAATGATGAGGTGATCAAAACCACAGCCTTTCGCAATGGCACCTTGCAGGGCGCCTATTTCTTGATGGCAGCACGGGCGATCGGCCTTGATACCGGCCCCATGTCCGGCTTCGATAATGAGGCGGTCGACAAGGCGTTTTTTGCCGATACCGCCGTCAAATCCAACTTCTTGTGCACCTTTGGCTATGGCGACCCAAAGGACATGTTTGATCGCTCTCCGCGCTTTTCATTCGAAGAAATGGCTTCGATCATCTAGTCACTCCCAGGAAGAACCGGCATGAATATTCTTGCCCTTGATACCAGCATGCAAGCCTGCTCCGTCGCTGTTCTATCCACGGATGCATCGGGAGGAGCGCGCCTGTCTGCTTGTTATGAGCGCCGAGAGCGCGGCCATGCCGAACATTTAATCGGCATGATTGACGAGGCCCTGAGCAAGTCCGGGCACTCGATCAGGCAGATCGATCAATTCGCCGTTTGCCGCGGCCCTGGCACCTTCACAGGCGTCCGCATTGGTATTGCGGCTGCGCGTGGACTGGCAATGACCTGCGCGAAACCGCTGATTGGCATTGGCACCTTGCAGGTGATGGCAGCAAGGGTGCGCCATGAATTGGCGCGCGATGAGTTCAAAAATCACACTAATAGTCCTCCTGCCTCCCCGAATAGCGATCTAGGCATTGCCGTTGATGCACGGCGCGGTGAGATCTACTGGCAGGTATTTGACAGACACCAAAAAGCGCTAGGAGCTCCCCTCGCCCTTGCCCCGCAAGCCATTTGCATGCTTATTGAGCAACATGAAGAACCTTTGTTGATTGCTGGCTCCGGTGTCGCCCTGATTGCCGACTTGTTGAGGGGCGAAGCAAACAAGATTTCCTGCTCGCACCCTGACTTGCAGCCAGATGCCGCAAGGTTGGCCGATATTGTTGCTGGTATTGGCGCAAATGAAGATTTATCCTTGCATCGCGCAAGCCCTCTTTACCTGCGCCCTGCAGATGCTAAAATCCAAACCGGATACGCCATTGAGCGACAATAAAGTTTCTGAATAGAAAATAGGGGAATGTTTTGAGCGCCCATATTCTACACGCTGGCAGCCTCGATGCCCCGGCTATGGCCGCCATACACAAAACGGGTTTCGCCCATCCATGGGATGAGGGAGCGCTGCGCAATTTGATGGATAAACCTAATTGCCTGGCGCTGGCCGCCTTTGAGGCCCCACGCGAGCTTATAGGCTTTATCATGACACGCCAGGCGGATGATGAATGTGAAATTCTCACCATTGTTGCCAATAGCAAAAAGCGCCGCGCCGGTATTGCCAGCTCGCTCCTTGGGCATGCACTTGAGCTCTCGCGCTTACGCGGTGCCAATCGCATGTTTCTAGAAGTCGCCAGCGGCAACAAAGCGGCGATCAAACTCTATGAGAAATATGGGTTCGAAGAAATCAGCCGCCGCCCCGGCTATTACCAGCAAGGCCGAAATGCCCCAGAAGATGCGCTGGTAATGGCCAAACAACTCGACGCCTGAAAAAGTAATCCCCCTTCCTTGATTTAGAACGTCTCTAGACGCGCCATTCATAAAAGGCTATATGAGAATGAGAAGCAATTGTCATCTGGAAGGGATCCCGGATCATGACCAAAGCGCCGGACGAGCAGAGCCATCTTGAACGCCTGTGCGCCGAAAAAGGTCTGCGCATGACTGGCCAAAGGCGTATTATCGCACAAATCCTGTCGCGAAGTGATGACCATCCTGATGTCGAAGAAGTATATCGCAGGGCCAGCGCCGTCGATCGACATATTTCACTTTCAACGGTCTATCGCACTGTGCGCCTGTTCGAAGAAGAAGGTATTATCGAGCGCCATGAATTTCGCGATGGTCGCGCTCGCTATGAACGCGTCGACAAACTGCATCACGATCATCTCATCGATATGAAAACCGGCAATGTCATCGAATTTCGTAACGAAAAAATCGAAGAATTGCAAAAACAGATCGCCGCAGAACTCGGATTTGAGCTCATCGACCACCGCCTGGAGCTCTATGGCACCCCCATCAAGAAGAAATAACCACTTAATTCGGGAACATGTGTTTCATGATCTGAATGCGGTCAGAAGCGGCGCTCTGGTCTTCGTAACCAGGAATCGCTTTACGCAATATCCGCTCAGCAACATCTTCGCGCGAAGAGATGATTTCCTGTATTTCATGGGCCAGCTGCGTATCCTCGGTGAGAAATTTTTCCAATTCGGAAACCGGTATGGCAATGGTGCTTAAATCCGTATCGGCACGTACCCGAAACGGTGTTGGACCATTGTTGAACAAGGTCTTGAAGACAATAAACTGACCCTCTTCATATGTTTGCAAATGGATCGGTTCGAGGCTTTCTTCGCCCTCAAGCACTTCTTCATCCAGCTCAAAGTCAATAGAAACGCGGCCGGCAGTAATAATATAAAAATTATCCGCTACCTCGTCTTGCTCCAAAATCCGCTCGTTCTCGCGGAAGGTGGCATAGGTGGCATTGGCCAGCAATTTTTGCAAAAGCTCGGTTTTACGCGGAATGGCTTTGGTGGCAACCAGCAAATCAGTGAGCTGCCCGACATCATCAAAACTTGGCGGTACGAGTTTTTCCGGGGGCCTGTAAAATCTGTGATAGCGCCCTGGGAATATAAGCTTGTTACGCTTGGCCAGATACCAGAACACACAATGAAAATCGCTTTTAATCAATGGCACCGGCGCATAATTTGCGACCCACAATCTGATCGAATATACCACCGCGTGATCATCATATTTTACCAGTCGTCCCTCGGGAGGAGGATTTTTCAAAACGCCCGGGGTTGCCGCTGCTGCCTGTTGCAGAAGTTTTTTGACCATTTCTGGTGGATGATCGAATGACAACTCAAACTCTAGCGTAATGATATGCCATTTGTCATCGGTCATGAATCTGGTGACTTCCTGACGCCCTAGCATCAAGTTTGGCATAACCGCATCGTCGCCTGATCTGGTCTGGATCACCATAGTGCGCCAGTTCATACTTTTAACGACACCCTCCTTGGTGCCAATCTTCACCCAGTCCCCCACTTTGAAATTTCGCGCCGACAGCATGGCAAGTCCAGTGAACAAAGACCCCAGCGTATCTTGCAAAGCCAGACCGAGCACAACCGAGCCAACACCAAGCGCGGTCAGCATCGCCCCCAGATTTACATCCCAGACAAATGAGATAACGAAAGCGGCACCAAGTGCCACCAGAAAAAGGCGCAACAGGTCGAGAAAAAGTTTGGGGATATTACGGTTGGAGGTCTCTTCACCCTCGGAAAAAACCAGAGCATTAAAAAATGAAACAATGGCGTTGATCCACGTTATGCCAACAAGCGTATCGGTTAGCTTGATGGCGATATGCCCAGGTTCCAGACCCGCCACAGTACGTAACATAAGACCAGCAAACAAAAAGGGTAAGGCGTAATTTCTAAGAAAATAGAACGCATTGGCCAGGGGCTCGGATTCAGCCTTCCACAAGCGATGAGCAATTTCGCCAACAATCACCGTTAGTAGCGGAAAGCCAACGAGCAAAAGAATGCCCGTTACTTCCCAAGTGGGAAGGGAAAATAACGGATCCAGAAAAGATGTCAAATAGCTGATCATGTGGACTGTTGCCCTCCATCCTCGTCAGCTATGCTCTGATCGACAACTATTTGCGATGACGCAGTTTGATTGTCCGCTGCTACGGCTGTTGTTTTAGCCCCGTCAGTAGCGGACTTTTTTTTGCCCAGTTTTACTGGATCAGACTTTCTTTTCCTTTGCTCCCGGCGGCGATCCATACGGTTTCGATCGAGCGTTGTGTCAAGATCAAGCTCATAGGTCGCAACCTGTCCCACCGCTTTGGTATCAACGATCATTTCGGGTCCAAAATCATCCGTGGTGTTCAACATATGATAGGTGGGGATGGTCAAACGCATTTTATTGAGACCTGCCTCAAACACGATCCTTCTGGCGATATTGAGAGAATTCCCCCAAACATCGAAATCGAAATTGTAGCTGCCAACTATGCCAGCATGTAGAGGGCCCGAGTGAATACCAATACGCAAGGCCAGTTTCAAATCATAACGGGCATTGAAAATGGCTAGTTCGCGGCTGGCGGCATGCGAAAAATCAAGCGCCCGCCGGGCATGGTCAAGAAGTGGCACCGACAAACCACAAACGGCCAGATAATGTTCGCCAATGGTTTTGACTTTTTCAATTCCCATGCTCTGGCATGTCGTATCAAGGTTGTCCACCAGCTCGGTTAATAATTCCAGCGCATCGATACTATCCATCGCCTCGGTCTGCTTTGAAAACCCGTGGATAATAACGTAAACGACGCTTGCTTGATGAATGCTATCAACGATCTTATCGTCCCCCTTTTTCAGGCGTTCAACAATATTTCCAGGATAGATCCTGTTGAGCAGGTCATTATAGGAAGAGGACTGTTTCTCAATCAACGTGTCGCGATCACCGATTTCCTTGGTCAAAATGTTAAACGTATCGCTCAACTCTCCAAATTCATCATTTGCCAACCGCTTAATCTCAACATTCTTCTCGCCATCTCGAATACGCCCGACCCCATCGATCAATACGGAGATGGGCTTCAAGAAGTTGGAGGCCACGAATAATGATGCCAGGGTCAATCCCAAAAGCAGTAAACCAGATGTGAGGAGCACATTTTTGGCAAATTGATTTTGCGGAGCCCGCGCCTCTGCTTCATCAATTTCAGCCAGCATGACCCAGTGCAAATCTGGAATATCAAGTGGTGCGTAAGAAGAAAGAACCCGGACGCCGCGATAATCCTCAATGACCTTTGTGTCAGTTTTACCATTGAATGCCGCACGCACCCCTTCGGTATTGACGCGCTGAAACAAGACCGAGGTACCAAGTTTTTGCACTTGGTTGATGATCGCTTTTGGCGTGTGAGTGGCAGCAAGCACCTTCAGGTAATTTTCCTTGTCCTCGGTCAAAAAGCGAGAATTGGAACGCATCAGCTTGTCGTCCCCGATAAGATACATCTCTCCCGAGGTACCAAGGCCACTTTCTTTCCACTGATTATTATTGGTCATGAAGCCGTTCAGGTCTTCGATCGACAGCTGCGCCGCCAGAACACCAATAAACAATCCTCCATCTGTATAAATCGGCGTACCTATGAAAGAGGCTGGTGCATTATAAGAAGGAGGATATTGCTTGAAATCTTCCAGATAGACGAAACCTGGAGAATGGTTTGAGCGGATTTTGCGATATAATCGCCCCAAGGAAGAATGGGCATAAGGCCCTCTTAGCAAATTCGTTCCAAAGTCTGTTTCCTTAGACACCGAATAGACAATATCCCCGCTGTCGCCATCGATTAAAAATATGTCATAAAAGTTTTGGGCTTTGAGAGCGCTGCGATAAAACTCATGGAATTTGCGATGAACCATGTCGTAGCTAGTTACGGCGCTGGAAGAATAAAACTCATCTTTTTTGCCAGATTCATTCGGGTTTTCAGCGATATAAAGTGACTGAGCACGTCGACCAGCCCTTGAACGTGGCCAGAAAATCTCAACATTGGATTTGCCGCCTTTCAACTGATCAAGTTTGGGAAAATATTCCTTGTTGTAATAATCTGTCAGTTTTTCTTTTTGTTCGTCGTTTAGAACATCGACACCGCCGGGCTTGTTATCCAAGGAGCCAAACGAGGTGCTGAACAACTGCATGGATTTTGCAACAGTTGGCGTTTGACCAAGTATGCGTACAACGTTTCGTAAGTTCTGGAAATACCATTCGACCTGCTGCGATTTACTGACCCGCAAAGATCGTAATTGCTGAAAAGCGGTCTCTATAATCTGTTGCTCACCATGACGATAGCCAAGAAAAGCAATCGTCACAACCGCAGTCATTGTCGCTGCCAGGAGCATTAATAATAGTTTCGAGAGCAGAGACATGCCGCGCTTTGGAGCCGGACCATCGGTGCCATCTGCAACATTTTTCTTGCCAGGCAACAACCCGTTGAGTGTTTTTTTAATATCTACCATTTTTAATCCGTATACCGTCTCATTTTCTCGCCTATAACCGCTGCGTATCGCGCGTTAAGAAGTTCCTCCACCGATAAAACACCAAGCCCCATTCTCACCAGATAGCCAAAGGAACTCATGGCATTGTCGCTCATGAATTCTTTCACAAATGCCGTTAGGCCGGGTACAAGCTCACGATGGTCATTTTTGATATAGAAATAGAGTGGCCGCGACAGGGGGTAGCTGCCATCACTGATCGTGTAGATCCGAGGTTCGACGCCTTCAATACGAACGGCCTGCAAACTCGACCTTCGATTGAATAGATCCGCATAGCCAATCAGCGCTATGGCATTGACGTTGGTTTTCAACATCTTGAATATTTCCACAACTGGCTGGTCTGTACCAATATAGGCAGAGTCAAATCTCATCTGCGAACAATTGGCCTTTAAAAATTCCTCGAATTTTGCAGGACTACCCAATTTCACACGCTTGTTTTTGAAATATCGCAGATCATTTTTACAGGTTTGGGGATAGATGGCATTTACGAATGACTTGTAGGAGCCTTGACCATCTGTTGGGCCAAATATCTGAATAGCAACATCAGGGAGATTATCATCTATATCGCTCCAGTTGCGATAGGGATTATCGATCATTCGCCCTTGCACGGGAACGCGCCAGGCGGTTGCCTTGTAAAGTTGCAGCCGGGTCAGATTCATGCGCCCCCCGAACAACGACTTCGTCAAGGTCAACCCATCATGACCGAATTGGATCTCGGTAATATCGTCGACCCCTTTTGACTTGCACCACTCCCATTCCCCTTTGGTCATCGGACGCGATGAGTTGACGATATCTGGATATTTTAGACCCACACCCTTGCAAAATTCTGCAATGCCCGAACCCGAACCGGTGTTTTTAATGACGGGAGCTGGATGACTACTCGCCTCAGAAAATGCCTTGGAGACGCTTTGCGTATAGGGTAGAACTATCGAGGATCCAACAATTTTAATGTGCGTGCGAGAAGATCCGTCGGCCGCCATTATCGGCAAGGATAGAGCCAAGGCAAAAACCGATGTGCAGACAAGCGCCAGCACTCTAAAGGGGCGCAGTTTCCTGAAAAGAAATCCTGGCAGGTCTTTTCCTTTAATCCCCTTGATCATGACACCAGCGCTTTCAAGCGCGAGTTAACGCAACACTTATTCATAATACACCTAACTGATATATGCCCCTGATTTGGAAGGGTTCTCGCCAAAACAGCAAGTACTGATATTTATCAAGGTAAATATCTATCCCGTTCCAATACCTCTCACTTTGTTTGTCCTGACGGCTTTTCACAAGCACATTAGCCAGTGTTTAATCACCTTCTTTCGCACGCGCTTTGTCGCGCAGGCTCTGACGTTTTTCTGCAGTGGCCCGAATTTGTTCACCGATCTTTGGATGGGTGCCGGACAAAACGGCAAAATCTTCACGCTCCAGTTTCAGCAGTTTGCAATTGCCGATGGTTGAATAAGGGAACTCGTAATCTTCGTTTTCGAGCATGGCAATTTCGCCGAAAAAGTCCCCGGTTTTTAGCGTCACATCCCCATGATTGGATTTGAGAAGCACCTCGCCAGAGGCGATAAAATACATGGCGTCCCCTGGGGTGCCAGCCTTGATGATATGCATATTGGGCGCATAATTATGAGCAAGCAGATATTTCATCATGGCCTCGACTTCCGTGGTATCAAGTTCCGCAAGGAGGGGAATACGGGAAATCAGCGACCAGGTGACAACGAAATCGCGGCGCGACATTTCCTGGGCAAAGCCCGTAGAGATGATGGCGATGGGCAGCGCGAACATACCCAGGCCAAGGATCATCACCACACCGCCGAACATTTTGCCAAGCGGGGTAATGGGCGAGACATCGCCATAACCCACTGTAGTCAGGGTCGCCATTGCCCACCAGGCAGCATCTGGAATGGTGCCAAAGGCAGCAGTATTGGCATATCGCTCAATATAATAAATACCGGTTGAAGAAAATAACAGCATCGCGATCATCAAAAGCATCGAGCCAGCCAAGGCCCGGCGCTCATTGAACAAAACCCGCATGAGGGTCGCCAGCGCCGGGGAGTAACGGGCAATCTTGAGAAACCGGAACAAACGTAAAACCCGTAAGAAACGCAGGTCCAAAGGTATAATAAGGCTCAAATAAAATGGCAGGATGGCCAGCAGGTCAATAATCAGATAAGGCCGCATGGCAAATTTCAGCCGCGCCTCTGTGGCTGGCAGTCGTTTTAGAAAAGGTACCTCGACACTGGACCAGATGCGAGCGGCATATTCGATGGTAAAAATGATCACCGAAATGATATTGAACAGATCCAGATGCCAGCCCCACACCGCGTTGATACTGGGGACGGTTTCAATGACAAATGCGAGCAAATTCAATGTAATCAGAACGATCAGAAAATTATCAACGATCTTGCTGATACGATCTTCGCCGCGCCCCACTTCGATGATCTCGTAAATGCGTTTACGCCAATACAAGCGGCGCTCTTTGGCTTTGCCTTCATTTAGGCGGCTCAAAGCACGCTTGCCTTGCGCCAATGGTCCCTCATTCTTTTTATCGACCATACCCGTACCCAACCCAAATTGATCAACATAGATCAATAAGTCCTGTAAATTTAAAAAAACACCCCTGTTTGTCTCTTCTCGCGACAAGCTAACATATTGACTTTTTCGACTATTTTGCCCTCATCGTCAAGCCAGAGCGGAATATTGATCACTATACGCTGGTATTTTTCAACTGCCCACTCGTTCGCTCAAAATCTGGTTAATTCGCCAATTCCACGGGTCGTGACGTTTTGTCATCTGTCAAAGATGGCTTAATAAGCCTAGCAAAACATCTTCTCGCGACAGCCTTTCTCAATGCGCCTTATCAGAGATATCTCTTGTGAATATTAAACAAACCTATGCTGCCAGCATAAAAATGATTGTCGCCAGTATAACGCTCGACAAAATATTTCCGTTTCTTGTCTGGCTGCGCCTGGTCACCAGGGACAGCGTGAAAGCCGATCTGATCGCTGGCGTCACGGGGGCAGTTATCGTTCTGCCGCAAGGGGTCGCATTTGCCCTGATTGCCGGTCTGCCACCTGAATACGGGCTATATACCGCGATGGTAACACCGATCATCGCGGCTTTGTTCGGCTCCTCGATGCATCTCATTTCTGGCCCGACAACGGCGATTTCAATCGTTATTTTTTCGGCGGTCAGCCATCATGCCGAACCCTTTACCCCTGAATTTATCACCCTTGCTCTGACCATTACCTTTTTGGCCGGTATCTATCAGTTTATCCTGGGCATTGCGCGCATGGGTATTTTGGTCAATTTCGTCTCCCATACCGTGGTCATTGGCTTTACGGCAGGGGCCGCCATTCTCATTGCCACCTCACAAATGAAGAATATTCTTGGCATTGAGGTGCCGCGCGGCGAAAGCTTCATGCATACGTGGCTGGACATCTGGCGCGGTCTTGGTGCCATGAACCACTATATCGCGATCACCGCCCTCTCAACGCTGGCCAGTGCTCTGTTGATCAAGAAACTGTGGCCCAAAGCACCCCATCTTTTGCTTTCCCTGATCATTGGCAGTTTGGTCGCGGCGCTTGCTGGCGGAACCTTGCACGGCATTAGTTTCGTTGGCAAAATCCCGGCTCATCTGCCGCCATTGTCTGCACCGGACTTTTCTCTCTCGACCATCAAAATACTGGCGCCCGAAGCTTTTGCCGTGGCACTGCTCGGCCTTATTGAGGCCGTTTCGATTTCGCGCTCTATTGCTTCAAAATCGCACCAACGGATTGATGGCAACCAGGAGTTTATCGGTCAGGGCCTCTCCAATATGGTCGGCAGCATGTTCTCTTCTTACGCGGGGTCGGGCTCGTTCACACGTTCAGGGATCAACTATGCCTCCGGGGCCAAATCCCCCCTGTCAGCCATTTTTGCCGCGATGATCCTGATGGTCATTATCTTGCTGATCGCCCCTCTTGCCGCCTATCTTCCCGTTGCCGCCATGGGCGGCGTGATCTTGGTGGTGGCTTATAATCTCATTGACTTCGAGCAGATCAAGCATGTGCTCGAAAGCAGCAAAGCCGAAACCGCGATCCTGCTGACGACGTTTTTTGCGACCTTGTTCCTGGAGCTTGAATTTGCCATTTATCTTGGCGTGCTCTTGTCTCTTGTGATTTTCCTGGCCCGCACCTCAACTCCTGAAATCACGACGTTAGCGCCTGATCTTGACCGACGCTATGACAAGCACACCTTGACGGACGTGGAAACCAAACCCCTCAAAGAATGTCCGCACCTCAAAGTGCTGCGCATCGACATGTCGATCTATTTTGGTTCCGTCAATCATATCCAGAATAAAATCTACGAAATCACCGAAAAAGAGGGCATTTTCGATATTCTGATCATCGGCGAGGGCATTAATCTGATTGATCTGACGGGCGCTGAAATGCTGTTGCACGAGGCCGAGCGTCTCGATAAAAAAGGTGGCGGTCTGTATTTTGCCTGCCTCAAACCTCAGGTATATTACGCGATCTCGCGCACCCATTTGATCAATGAAATCGGCAATAATCATTTCTTTGACGACAAGCACGAAGCGCTCACCAAATTGCAACGACTTGTCCGTATGCAGGGGCGCTGTGAAGGCTGTACCGCCCTCGTGTTCAAGGAATGTAAAAACAGCTAGGGCGCGGCAAAAACCATCACACTTGTTAAAGCTGGGGTTTGGCGGTCAATTTTGCTAAACTGCTCCCAAAACAATGAGGAGATGATCAATGAACGCCGCTATCAACACCGCTCTGGCCCTATTTCTTGTATTTACTTTGACCGGTTTTGCGCAAGCCACGGAAAAAGTCTCACTAAAGGCGCGCGGGCTCACCCTCAATGCCAATCTTGAACTGGCCAAAGACAAAAAGCTGTCTGACGGGGTCATATTGCTGACCCACGGTACGCTCGCGCACAATGAGATGGAAATCATCAAAACGCTGCAGGCGCTGCTCAAGGAGCGCGGCCACAACACGTTGGCCATCAATTTAAGCCTTGGCATCGATAATCGTGGGGCCAGTATGTATGACTGCAAGACGCCCCATAAACATCACCATCTCGATGCGGTAAATGAAATTGGCGCATGGGTGAACTGGCTGAAATCAAAAGGGGCAAGCAAAATATCTGTGCTTGGCCATTCACGCGGCGGCAATCAGATAGCCCGATACGCAGCCGGAAATCCTGACCCAGTAGTCAATCACGTCATCCTCGTAGCGCCAGCCACATGGTCGCAAAAATACGGCGAAGACAATTATGAAAAAAACTTCAAGACGAAACTTGGCCCCTTGCTGGCCAAAGCGCAAAAGCTCACCGCAAGCGGCAAAGGTAGCCAGATGCTGGAAAATATCGGTATCATTTACTGCGCGGATACCAAGGCAACCGCCAGTGCGTTTGTTTCTTACAACAAGCCTGACCCCGCGCGCCATACCCCCAATGTTCTCAAAAACATCAAGATCCCGACAATGGTGATTGCAGGCGCCAATGACAAAGTCGTCAAAGACTTGCCAGAGGCTGTAAAACCCCTTGTCGATGGCAAGAATCTGCAATTCAAAATGATTGAGGATGCCGATCATTTCTTCCAGGATTTTGCCGCCGAAGAAGTCGCTGATCATATTGATACCTTCGTCAAAAACTAAATGAGTGGCTTCATGCTAGACAAAACAACAACTTCGGAAGTCGAACAAAATCTGGAAGTGGTACGTACCGCCAAGGAAGAGCTGTCAAATCCCGGCCGCTCCCATTTGCGTCTTGGCACCATCACCAGACTGCGCTGGTTCGCTGTCGTTGGCCAGGCGCTGACCATCTCCATCTTGTATTGGGGCCTTGGCTTTTCGTTTCCGGTTGGCTGGTGCCTGTCCCTTGTGGCGCTGTCAGCATGGCTGAACATTATCTTGCGTTTGATCTATCCCTCCAGCTATCGCCTTATCGCTTCATATGCGGCGCTTATTCTGGGGTTTGATATCTGGCACCTGACCGCCCTGCTCTATTTGACCGGCGGATTGCTCAACCCCTTTGCCTTCTTGTTACTCGTGCCCGTGAGCATCTCTGCCAGTACCCAATATCCCCGTATCACCATTCATCTGGGGATGCTGGCTATCGGTTGTGCGACGCTATTGGCGCTCTATCATTATCCCTTGCCCTGGTATCCCCATGAGACCGCCAAAATGGATGATATCTATGTGTCGGGCCTGTGGGCCTCTGTCGTGGTAGGCATTACATTCATGGCCTTTTACTCGTGGCGTATTGCCCGTGAAACAAGGGATATGTCGAATGCTTTGGCGGTCGCCGAACTGGTTCTGGCCCGCGAGCAAAAACTGTCTGCCCTTGATGGACTTGCCGCGGCTGCCGCCCACGAACTTGGCACGCCTTTGTCGACCATTATTCTGGTCTCCAAGGAATTGCGAGCCCAATGCGATGGCAGAGAAGAAACAGCTGAAGATCTCGACCTTTTAACCTCGCAGGCCGAGCGCTGTCAGGAAATATTATCAACTCTGTCGCGCAAACGCGTCGATACAGATCTCGTTCATGGCCGCCTGACCATTCTTGAAATGATCGACGAAGCCGTTGAGCCATATCGCAGTTTTGGCAAGGGCATCACAATTGATGCGGCGGCCTCATATGATGCAACAACCGAACAAGGACGTGCCGAGCCGGTGATAAATCGCAATCCCGGCCTGCTTTACGGGATCGGTAATTTGGTAGAAAACGCTGTTGATTTTTCATCCTCGCAAGTCGTCATTGATGCCTCATGGAACGAGAAAACAGTCAAGATCGTCATAAGC
The DNA here is from genome assembly GCA_024280475.1 of Alphaproteobacteria bacterium. Lineage (GTDB taxonomy): Bacteria > Pseudomonadota > Alphaproteobacteria > Rhizobiales > JAKIUO01 > JAKIUO01. Next base: position 20,211 of record JAJRQA010000177.1, on the reverse strand, counting down.
GATAATGGTCCTGGATTTGATATGGGTATTCTCGATCAGCTTGGCGAACCCTATATTTCCTCGCGCCATCCCCCCGGACGTGAAAATCCAGGCGAAAAGGAAAATGGTCTGGGGCTTGGCTTTTTCATCGCCAAAACCCTGCTGGAGCGCTCTGGTGCCTCCTTAAGCCTTGAAAATCAAGACTCGCCCAAAACAGGCGCCATCATCACACTGATTTGGCCGCGCAAGGCAATCGAAGCCGAAAAATCGGAATGGTTTGCCTAGCCTATAAGCCAAAAATTTACGGTGATTTCAATTATAGTTGTAAAATACGCATTTTTGGTGCTTGAGTCACTTGGCGTAATTGTCCTGTCATGTATAAGATTAGAGCAGACAAGTCAGAGCGCAAGTAGTTCTTAATCGAGAGGAAGACAAAAGTGACCACGCATACGGGTGAGACCGATGATCTTCAGGACGAAAATCTACCAAATGGCGCTTCACTGCTTATCGTCGATGATGACCGGCCCTGGTTGACCCGCCTGGCAAAAGCCATGGAAAACAGAGGGTTCACCGTTTTGACCGCCGAAACCGTTTCTGAGGGTCTGGCGATTGTACGTGAAACCCCGCCAAGCTACGCGGTCATTGATATGCGCCTCGACGATGGCAATGGTCTCTCGGTCATTGAAGCGCTGCACGTAGTCCAGCCCAATGCCCGCGCCTTGATTCTGACCGGCTATGGCAATCTCGCCTCCGCTGTCAATGCCATGCGCCTTGGGGCCGTCGATTATCTTGCCAAACCAGCTGACGCCGACAATATCTATGATGCCTTGATGGCTGTGACGGGCGAAAAGGCTGCACCGCCTGAAAACCCCATGTCAGCCGATCGGGTTCGCTGGGAACATATTCAGCGTGTTTATGAATTGTGTGATCGCAACGTCTCGGAAACAGCGCGCCGCCTCAACATGCATCGCCGCACCCTGCAACGCATCCTCGCCAAACGCGCACCAAGATAGCATTTTCAAAAAACAAGAAAAATTGCCCGGCTCTATTTGCCCCGGCCTGATACCTATTTGGATTTGGCCAGTAGATCAGACTTGCCCAGTGTCGTATTGAAGCCTGCGGTTTCAATCATTTTACAGGGCCGTGCAAGCGTCAGACCGGTGCCACGATCAAGCTCCAGAACAGTGCACAAATCCTCATCAAGCGGCACAGCTCGATCCGTTTTGCCCGTCATGTTTCCAAGCATATTTATTGGCAAACTACCAATCGCAGTGCCGGACATGAATTTAGCTGCACCTTCAGGGACTATTTTAATACTTGCTGGCCGCATGGGAGCGACACCATCAGACGCCCGGCCAACAATCGTTTGCACGCTATTTTGAAAAACGCCGCTCGTCTGATCCGAGAAATTTGAGCCTAGCCAACCACCTGCCAATCCACCTGCACAGCTGATTCCGATTGTTGCCCAACGCCAGATATTGTCACGCAGCTTAGGGGCCTTGAACGCTACATCCTCCGCCATATTCTCAATATTGCCATGATCAAATCCATCAGAACCGGGTGGTTCATAATGTCCGCCTGGCTCCCTCATGTTTGTTTGCGTGCTCGGAAATGTCGAGCCAATCTTCATGGCTGGTCTCACGGGTGCGGGGCGCGTGATTTTGGGAGACCCAAAACGAAGAGCTCGACGTTGGGGTGAGTCCACCTGAGTAGCCGCTGTTGTTGCTGTATTCACCGGTGAAGCACTCGCTGGAGCGACTGGCGGCTCTGAGGGAACGGCAACTGGTTCAGGGGGTACATAGTGGGGCGAAACCGCTGGTGCCGAGGACAGCGCAGCCTCAATAGAATTGGCGCTTGGCACAAAATCTGAGTCGGTCTGTATTTCATGACCAGCTTCATTGACCGGCGCCTGTTCTGGCATTGGGTGCATATTTTGCAAGGTGTCGGCAGCACGCGCCAGACGCAAGTCAGCGTCTTGCCTCATCAAGGGCTGTGTCGGGGCAGGAATGTCCTGCATTTCTTTAATCGCCTCTTCAAGCGACCGTTTCAATCCGTCCACTGGTCCGTCCCCATTGGGCAAAAGTGCTGTTTCACGTTGACTGTTATTATGTTTATTGTGCCTTGAGCTTACCTAAAAAGCAAGTAAACTTGGTCCCCTGTTGAACAACATTATCGTCGTGTACACAAAATGTCTGTGCAAATAAAGATCACTAGTCAAGCAGGGAGACTGGTGCAATGCGGCTGATAAGCCATTGGGGAAGCGGTGCTTTACCCATACCACAGCCCCCCATGAGGCGTGGATTGTAGATCTTGACGAAATCAGGATCACTCACATTATCTGCATAGACAGCGCCACAAAAATCAGGCGTGCAACGTTCGCGCAGATAGGTTTCCGTCGTCGACAAAAAGTCCTTCATCTGTTCAGCTGAGAACGGCTTTACCGGAGGCCCTCCCTCTTCGGGCGCATAAACATACCATTCTTGTGCGCTGCTCGACAACGCTTCCCACAGTGTTTCAAAGTCTGGCCAGCGCAAAATACCCGAAAAGCGCCCATTGGCTTTGCTCTTATAGTCACTCACCTGATCACCCATTTTTTATTCTCCTTCAAACTCAACAAGCGAATGTACCTTGACGCCGCTCTCCAGAAGCTTGGCTTTACCGCCCAAGTCTGGCAAATCAACGACAAAACAAGAGGCAACCACCTCTGCGCCTGTATCTTCCAGTAATGCAAGCGCCGCCAGAGCCGTGCCGCCTGTGGCGATCAAATCGTCTATCAGCAGCACTTTTTCACCATGCGCCAGCGCATCTTTATGAATTTCCACCGCGTCCTCACCATATTCGAGCTGATAAGACCGCGTAATCGTTTCCCCGGGCAGTTTGCCTCTTTTACGGATGGGAATAAACCCGAGCCCCAGCTCATGGGCAATCGCCCCTCCCAGAATGAAACCTCGTGCCTCAATCCCCACCACATAGTCAATGCGCGTGCGCAAAAACGGCCAGACCATCTCGTCAACGGTGGCGCGAAAAGCCAGCGGATCAGCGATCAGCGTCGTGATATCGCGGAACATGATGCCAGGCTTTGGATAGTCGGCAATGGTACGAATATATTTTTTGAGATCAAATCCGTTTCGTAGCTCCATTCTATAAACTTTCCTGATTGAGAACCCGGCCGGCAACCGCGTCCAGTTTTTTTAACAAAGCGGGATCTCGCGCCTCAGGGGCAGTAATGATCGCAGTATCAAGCACGCGATCAGATCCAAGTGGACACGGTTCATGCTCAGCTGGAAATGCGCCGGCAAGCCGCGCAATGAGCCGCCCGGCCTTGGCAGAATTATCCATCAAGGTTTTAATAATCTGCTCAATATCAACATCGCGATGATCTTCATGCCAGCAATCATAGTCGGTGACCATCGCCACGCTAGCATAACAAATCTCAGCCTCGCGGGCCAGCTTGGCCTCTGGCATATTGGTCATGCCAATGACATCACAGCCCCAGGATCGATACATCAAACTTTCGGCGCGGGTTGAGAATTGCGGGCCCTCCATCGCCAGATAGGTACCACCGGTGACATGGGGAATATCTTCGGCGATGGCGGCTTTTTCTATGTGATCGCCAAGCAAAGGACTAACAGGATCAGCCATGGGCACATGCGCCACGCAACCCGTGCCAAAAAAACTCTTATGGCGCGCGATCGTGCGGTCAATAAACTGGTCGACCAGTACAAAAGTACCCGGAGACAGCTCCTCTTTAAACGAGCCGCAGGCCGAAACCGACACAAGGTCCGTGACCCCCACCCGCTTTAAAGCGTCTATATTGGCGCGATAATTGATCTCACTGGGTGGAATGCCATGCCCGCGACCATGGCGCGGCAGGAAAACCATTTCCAGTGCTCCAAGCTGACCAAATAAAAGTTCTTCAGAAGGCTTGCCCCACGGGGTATCGATCTTTTCACTGCGCCTATTTTCCAGCCCCGGCAGATCGTAAAGGCCGGATCCACCAATTATGCCCAATACCGCCTTTGTCATTTGCTCTCCTTGCCAGACCCTAGATCACCGCACCGCTTCATTTCCGCTTCTCCGTTCTCGGTGAATTTTTTGAGCGGCACCATGAAAGACCGCTTAAGATGGATCCTCGATAAATATGCGGGTTAAAATCAATGCCCCGAATAAATTTTGTGGTCGCATCTTTTCAAGGATGACGAATATGTAGGCTCCTCACCAATCGTCATCCTTGAAAATTTGTGGCCGGACTGATCGGGTTAATGAAGGGTATTGATCCACAAATTTATCGAGGATCCATCCTTTACAGTCTATCGCCTTGTTGCTCAATCAGGGTTCACGGTAAATTCAATCATGCAGACAAACCGAACCTATACTATTTCTACCAAAGAAAAAGGGCATCCGGTTACCCGAACGCCCTTTTTTATCGTGTATGTCAATTGATGCTCAAACTAATGTTTGACGCCAGCCCATATGGTGCGTTTGACGGCATACATCAGACCCGACAGGATGATCAGATAGATCAGCACTTTCAGACCTAGGCTTTTGCGCGCGTTCAAATGAGGCTCTGACGCCCACATCAAATAGGCGGCAACATCTCGAGATTTTGCATCCAGCTCCTTATTGGCGTCCTTGTCGGCATCCGCTCCTGTTTCCAAAGTGCCAAGCGGGGCAGCCATGGAAATAGCATTGCCAGGGAACACATAGTTGAAGCTTCGATCTCCAACATCGACACCAGCAGGTGCCTCGTCAGCATAGCTCATCATCAGCGCGTAGATATAGTCGGCACCGCCTTCTTGATATTGCGTGGCAATATCCTTCGCTGTTCCACCAATCCAGCCAGCATATTCCATCAGCCCATAAAATGGTGCCGCATACCAGGCGCTTGGCTTTGAATTGTCAGCGACATGCGGAATACCGCGCGCCTTGGCTATGACAGACAGATCAGGTGGCAACGCGCCAGCATTGGCCGTCATTGCCGCTTTTTCATTGGCATATGGCGAAAGCATGCGATCCGTGAAAAGCGCAGGTCGCATCAAACGAGAGCCGTCTTCTTCACTATGGGTCAGACCTTCTTCATTTGGCTCTGCTGGCACTTCCTTCTCGGCAATAAGAGCTTTTAGCTCCTTTTTAGTGAACTCAGGACCGCCTTCTTCCATCAGATTGCGCCAAGACAGAAGGTTCATGCCATGACAGGCTGAACAGACTTCATTATAGACGGCAAACCCGCGCTTCAGTTGCGCCTTGTCATAACTGCCAAGCAAACCACCGAACGACCAGTTTTGACGTTCAACATGAGACTTATCATGATGTTCCCCAGCTTTTTCAGCAGCACCGGCCATACCAATCCCGCCAAAAATGGTCAGGGCAACGGCAAATGATGCAAGTGTATTTTTTACAGACATTTGTTTATTCCTTTTCCTGACTAATGGCCCGAAGATGCCGTTTGCGCACCTTCTGGTATTTCGCCATGATGACCCAGCACTGCATCGGTTATACTACCCGGCATGCGACGATTGGTTGTCTCCATTTTGGATAGCAACGGCACGATCACCAGGAAGTAGATGAACCAGTAAGCGGTCAAGATTCTCGAAGCGGTGACATACCATCCCTCGGCCGGTTTGGCGCCAAGGAAGCCAAGCAGCATGGCAACAATCACAAACAACCAGAAGAAGAACCGAGCTTTGGGCCGATAGCGCAGCGACCGGATCGGGTTACGATCAAGCCACGGCAGAACAGCCACTACCATGATCGCACCAAACATGGCGATCACACCACCCAGCTTATCGGGGATGGCCCGCAGCACAGCGTAGAACGGCAAGAAATACCATTCAGGCACAATATGCGCCGGTGTCACCACCGGATTGGCGCGGATGAAGTTATCAGGATGGCCCATATAATTGCCCATATAGAACACGAAGAAAGCGTAGATCGTCAGGAAGACGACCGACATATACATATCCTTCATCGTGAAATAGGGATGGAATGGCAAGGTATCATCCGAAGATTTGACCGACAGTCCTTCTGGATTATTGCTGCCGACCACATGCAGGGCCCAAACGTGAATGAACACGAAAGCTACCAGCAACATGGGCACCAGATAATGCAAAGAGTAGAAGCGGTTCAAAGTTGGCTGTGAAACAGCATAAGCGCCCCATAAGAACTGCGTGATACTATCTCCCACCAGCGGGATGGCGCTAAACAGGTTGGTAATCACCGTTGCACCCCAGAAGCTCATCTGTCCCCAAGGAAGCACATAGCCCATGAAAGCGGCGGCCATCATCATGATATAGATGATCACACCAACCAGCCACAAGATCTCGCGAGGAGCCTTGTAAGAGCCGTAATAAATGCCGCGTAGAATATGGATATAAACCGCGATAAAGAAGAACGAGGCACCGTTGGAATGCATATTGCGCAACAACCAGCCCCAGTTCACATCACGCATGATATGTTCAACACTGTTAAACGCCATATCCGCATGCGGGATATAGTGCATGGCCAATATGATGCCGGTGATCAACTGAATGATCAAAAAGAAGAATAGAACCATTCCCATGGTCCACCAGTAATTGAGATTACGTGGCGTCGGAAATACGATAAACTGGTCGCTCACCATGCGAGCAACTGGCAGTCTTTCATCGAACCATTTGGCAATGCCCCATTTTGGTTCGTAATTGGATTCGTGGTGCCCCATGGGCTCCCCCCCCTTCCATAAACTATTGTTTATTTCAAATTTCTTGCATTCATACCGATCAGCTCAATCCCCCTCACAGGGTATTGGACTAACCGATTTTGACTTTGGTATCGCTCAGGAACGTGTATTCAGGCACTTTTAGATTAAGCGGTGCTGGTCCTTTGCGAATACGGCCCGATGTATCGTAATGCGACCCATGGCACGGACAGAACCAGCCATTATAGTCACCCTTGACATCACCAGATTTTTGACCATTTGGCACGCAGCCCAGATGGGTGCAAATACCGATCATGACCAACCATTCAGGCTTTGTGGTCCGTTCGCTATCTTTTTGCGGATCCTTCAGGCTAGCGACATCGACCTTGCCAGCTTCCTCGATTTCAGATGCCCCGCGATGGCGGATAAAAACCGGTTTGCCGCGCCACAAAACGGTGATCGACTGACCAACCGCGACGGGCGAGATGTCAACTTCAATAGAAGCGAGCGCTTTTTGTGAAGCATCCGGGTTCATCTGATCGACGAAAGGCCAGATCACTGATGCCACACCAACCGATGCAAATGCGCCAGTACCAATATAAAGGAAGTTACGGCGCGTTGACCCTTCCTGATGTTCATCCATAGTCGCTGTCATTGTTTATTTTCCTTCGATGACATACTTTCCCTCCCCAAAATTTGAGCCGAAATCCAGCCCCAAGGGAACAGTCCACTCTTTTTTTTGCATTTTAATGTTCACGCGTCTAGCGTATCAGTACGGGCAAATCAGCGCAGTTGATATTTTATGTATAAAGGTCTTGACCTGCACCATCGCCATCCTTCCTCTATGTCATTGAAAAAGCGAAACCTCATGCATATTGCCCTGTACCAACCGGACATTCCGCAAAACACCGGCACGATTTTAAGAATGGCCGCTTGTCTCGACCTGCATGTCGACATTATTGGCCCAGCCGGTTTTGATTTGTCCAACCGCGCCTTGAAGCGCGCCGGCCTTGACTATCTTGACAGAGCGGCTTTTGATCTGCATGACGATTTCACCGCATTTGTACAAAGCAGAATGGAACGAGATGGCAAGACCTTGATATTGGCAACCACGACTGGTGCAACACCCTATCTGGAACACCGCTTCACGAAGAATGATATTCTTTTGATGGGCAGCGAAAGTTCCGGTGTGCCACTTGACGTTCATGAATTGGCCGATGCGCGCATAAAAATTCCCATGCAAGCAAATACGCGCTCGCTTAACCTGGCTCTTTCAACAGCCATGATCATGGGAGAAGCCCTGCGTCAAACGGGTGGATTTGAATTTAAGGACCCTGGAATATGAGTGAAAGTGCTGTGAGCAAAGATCAACAACTGGATCAAAACAAACAACAAGCTGCCGATTGGTTCCGCGAGCTGCGCGATCAGATCTGCGCGGCGTTTGAAAAGCTCGAAGATGATGTTGAAGATACAATGGTGCCCGGGCAGCCAGGTCGTTTTGTGCGCACCCCGTGGGATCGTACCGACCATAGTGGCACCAAGGGCGGCGGCGGCGAAATGTCGATGATGCATGGCCGCCTGTTCGAAAAAGTCGGTGTGCACATTTCCACCGTTCACGGTGAATTTGCACCCGAGTTTCGCAAACAAATCCCCGGGACAGAGGAAGACCCGCGTTTTTGGGCTGCGGGTATTTCCCTCATTGCCCATCCCCATAACCCCAATGTGCCAGCCGTTCACATGAACACGCGCTTTGTGGTAACAACGAAATCATGGTTCGGCGGTGGCGCCGACCTCACACCAGTGCTCGATCGCCGGCGCAATCAGCAAGACCCCGATACGCTCTCGTTTCACGAGGCCATGAAATCGGCCTGCGATATGCACGATGTGGCCGATTATGATCACTATAAAAAATGGTGCGAAGAATATTTCTACCTGCCTCACCGCGACGAGCCCCGCGGCATTGGCGGCATTTTTTTTGATCGCCTCAATAGCGACAACTGGCAAGATGATCTGGCCTTCACAAAAGATGTGGGGCGCGGTTTCCTAGCCGTCTATCCCATGATCGTGCGGCGCAATATGAACGAGCCGTGGACGCCGCAAGACCGTGAGGAACAGCTGATCAGGCGGGGGCGCTATGTGGAATTTAATCTACTGCATGATCGCGGCACGATCTTTGGTCTCAAAACCGGCGGCAATATAGACAGTATCTTGTCGTCTATGCCGCCTGTGGTGAAATGGCCCTAGAGTGGGTCTTCGCGGCATTTTTTCGCGATACCAACTTGGATGAACGCAATCAGGCAGCAGCTACATCGCTCAAGAAGTCATCGATCTTGCTTTGCAGCTCGCCCGCCTGCTCGCTCACTTCATGAACGGCTGACATGACATCCCGAGCAGCACTGCTATTTGTTTCAACGCTCAAGGTCACATTTGACATTGCCAGCTCGACATCTTCGACGCCAGAAGCTGCCAGTTGAGCATTTTGGGAAATCGTATCCGTCGCGGCATGCTGTTCATTCATGGCCCCCGATATGGCCACTGTGTAAGTGTCGATATTTTTCATAATGTCAGAAATGGCATTGATCGCCTCTACAGCATCTCCCGTAGATGATTGAATTGCGTCAATCTGCGAGCCGATTTCGCCAGCCGCCTTGGCCGACTGACCCGCCAATTCCTTAACCTCGGACGCAACAACCGAAAATCCTTTGCCAGCTTCACCAGCGCGAGCGGCCTCGATCGTCGCATTCAGCGCCAGGACATTTGTTTGTTGGGCAATATTGGTAATAAACGACAATATATCGCCAATGCGCTCAGCAGCTTTTGACAATTCATCGATTTTACACGTTGTCGCTGCTGCATTTGAGGCTGCACTTTCGACAATTTGCGCCGTCTCGCCGAATTGTTGATTAATCTCGTCAATCGAAATTGCCAATTCTTCTGCTCCAGAGGCAACGGATTGCACACTTTGAGAAGATTCAAGTGAAGCTGACGTGGCGCTTTGAGACTGATCAGCCATTTGGGCGGCTACATCGGTTACTGAAACAGCTGCCGTTTGCATTTTTGTGATCTGCTGGTTCATCCCTTCATTAGAGACCAGAACCGAACTGCGAAAGCTGCTTATCAATTCGCTTATTTTTTGCTGGCGCTGGGTCGCTAACTGCTCAACACGGCGGCGCTCGGTCTCCATTTTGCCCCGCTCATCAACGCTGTCGCGAAACGATCCAAGAGCTGAATATAGCTTGCCTGTTTCAGAATTTTCTACAGCTGTGGGTATGTTAACCGATGTATCACCGCGGGCAATCGCCTGATTTATGCGGATCACATCAGAGAGAACCTGATTGATACGCCTTGTTGTGAAATAACCAAGCAGCCCCGTGACCATGCTGGCAATCGCCACCAATACGATGATTGTTATCAAATTTGATTTCTTGCCCGCCAGCAAATTCTGCCATTCCGATGCGCTCCCGTCAGACGCGATATAGCTAAGCGTGCCAATCGACCCATCTGCATCATCAAGTGTCTTACTCAAAGCTTTGAGATCAACGGGGTCTTTCTTGACAAAACCCGCAGCACTGGTCACGGCCTCTTCAATCTGGATGATGTAATTTTCCAGGACGTCGACTTTATTGGCTTTGCGGACATCGCTCACCGCGCCAGACAAGGCCTGCAGTTCAACACGCAAGGCATTTGCCGGAACGTTCTCGCCAATTTTTGTCAAAGCGCGCACCGTGGCCAGACGCCCTTCCATGGCGATAACCGATTTTTCCAGGATGATATAAGTATCATTCTTGTTCAAAAGTGCTGTATTTTGTTGTTCCAAAAGAACATATTTCGCTCCAAGACCTATAAAGCCAAGGGTAGACAAAATGACCAGAACCGCGACCCATATAGCAAGCGAGACCTGATTTGCGGTATCAACGATCCCTCTAACGGCTGCACTTATGCGATCGAAATTCATTTTCACATCCCAGATTTGATCTCACCCTAACGGTTTAACCTTTGCTAAACAGAAAACTTTAAGACATCCTTTACATTGTCATCACCAAGACAAAGCTTATACTGACAGTCTTTAAGTCGAGACGTGAATATGCCTTTGGAAACCAAAGCTATTGCCTTATATTTTGGAAAAGTCTGGTGTCAAAGATTGGCCCCCTCGCAAACAAAATTGCAAATATCTGGAATCTGATCTCCATGTCCTTAACTGCCATCCATATCAAGAACTTTCGCTCGATCCCGGATATTTCGTTTCCCGTACACAAGCTGACTGTATTTGTGGGTAAAAACGGGGTCGGCAAAACCAATCTCTACCAGGCCATGCGACTGTTGCATTGTGCAGCGAATGGCTCCATCACACGAGAAATTGCTGATCAGGGCGGCTTGCACTCCGTGATGTGGGCGGGGCCTCGCAAACGCCACGTGAAAGCACGACTAGTGCTTGAAGCGGTCCTTGAAAACTATTCCTATGCGATAGAAATCGGCTTTCCGCGCCCCACAGATGCGGCCCTAGCTGATGAACCGATGATCAAGGAGGAACGTCTGACCTTGCGGACCGACAAGCGTCCCGTTGTCATTATGATGCGCAAGGGGCCAAGCGTGATGATACGGGGTAAAAACAACAAGATGGCGCAGCACATCACCCTGCTCCCATCCGAAACCGCCTTGTCGCGTATCCGCGGGCACAAGGATGCTCCCGAAATTGATGCGGTACAGTCCGCACTCGCAGACTGGCGCTTCTATCATGATTTTCGCACCGATCAAACCTCCCCCGTACGCCAACCTTGTCGAGCATTGTGTACGCCAACTTTAAGCTCAGACGGTCACGATCTGGCCGCCGTTTTTGCGACAGTTGCCGATATTGCAGAGGATACCACCGATATACGCGGCGCTATCGATGATGCTTTTCCCGGGGCGCAATTGCATCTTGGTATGGACAATGGCCAGGCAAATCTTTCACTGGCTTTTGCGAACGAATTTCCTGATGCCGATCCCCCCATCAACCGCCCCTACAAGGCGCTCGAACTATCGGACGGGACCTTGCGCTATCTATGCCTCGTGGGAGCGCTTTTGAGCTATCGATTGCCCAATTTTATTGCTCTCAACGAACCAGAGGCAAGTCTGCACCCCGATCTTATCGCGCCCCTTGCGCGCATGATCAAAAAAGCAGCTTTTCGCACAAATATATGGATTGTTACCCATAGCGAGCAGCTGGCCGTGCAACTTTCCGAAGAAACCGGTATTGTGCCAAGAAACGTGATCCGCCGCAAAGACCAGAACAGCGGCGCAACGTGGATCAAGGGCCTGAAAATGACAGGTCAGTTTTAAATTCAGGCATTACACAATTGCCAAGACTAAAGCCGCCAATGAAAATCATTAGTTAACTTCAATTGTTTAGCGGGCTCGATATTTTACAAAAACTGTGAGTAAACTATTATATAGTGTATATTGCACTTTTGGAGTGTGTTCGTGCTATCCATCCCCACCATGAGGTATGATCGCACTCCGAACACTAACGCCTTGCGTTAGTCGAAGCAGGTTGCTCTGGGTATCACAGGTTTTGCGTTATACCGGAGCACCTGCTTTTTGCTGCCCTCAGACAGCGTAGCGGTAGGGCATCGTAAAAGCCCTCAAACAGCGCAGCGCCAGGCATCAAGCCCCCCCTAATGAAACCATCCCTGCATAGCGTTCAAGCGCCCCGTGTTGCAGCTCAAAGGACAACATACGTGCCATATCCACTGGTCCCGGCATCAAAATCTGCCCGCTGGGAATAACCTTGAAGCCAGCTTTGTGATAATAAGCGATGTCGCCTACCAGCAGCGCCAGCTCATATCCTTGCTCGCGGGCCAGATCAAGCCCTGCGCTCATCAAACGCAGGCCGCAACGATGACCGCTATAATCGCGAAAAACGGCAAGCGGCCCCAGCAACAAAGCTCCTTCTTTGCCACCAATGAGGATTTTCGTGAAGCGGATCGAGCCTACCAGCCGCTCTTCATGTGTCGCGACCAAGGACAAAGCTTGCACAAATTCACCACCTTCTCGGACCCGATAAGCCGTTTTTGCAAAGCGCCCGGGGCCAAATGCCTCCATGTGCAACCGCTCAATCTGTGGGGCATCCGCGCGTATCTCAGGCCGGATTTTCATATCGCTGCAACTCATATCCACGGTTTTCTTTCATGTCACGACAAAAAGCGAGCAGTGCGCACAAAGACAGGCAGATTGATCCAGCCAGATAGTAAAAAGAAGTTTCTGGAAAAGTCAGACAGATCGAGAGCGCGCACGATTGGGAAGCGATGGCATTAAGCCACCAGCTGATAACCACATCGTCGTGTATCGCGAATTGAATTGAGTCCCATATATGTCATGGGATCTTGCATATCCCAAGACCAGCGCCCTGTCTATCAAGATTCGTCCATCATGATCTGAACGAGGGCGCTTGACTGGCAAAAAGATTGGATGCGGCGGGGACAAAATACAGATAATCAAGATATCAAAAAAACAGGCCCTATTCAGCCTCTTGTTTCATCAAGTCAAGAGCCTGCATGAGGTCTTTGCGGCCCACAATCAGATCGGCCACGGTCACATCATCGACCACGTCAAGAAAAGCTGCCAGCGCCTTTTTTAAAGTCAATGACAGCTCACATAATCCCGTCAGGGGGCATGTACTGGTGGCTGGCACAAAACATTCCACGAGATCAAATCCGTCTTCCGTTTTGCGCAAAATTTCGCCAACTGTAATATCAGAAGGCGATTTGGCCAGTTTGAAACCACCATTTCTGCCACGATAATTATCCAGATAACCCCATTGCCCTAGCTGGTGCACGCATTTTACAAGGTGTGCCTTGGAGATATTATATGCTTCCGCAATATCCTTGACGCGCGAGAGTTCATCTCCCTTGAGCGCCGAGTACATCAGAGTTCTCAATGCGTAATTGCTGTAAGCTGTTATTCTCATTATTGGTTTCCCCCGGGGCGTAGCGTCCCGTCTGCAATCCGTAAACACTGATCTGTTTATTATTGTTGCACCTTAAAAGTCCTTTTGTCACCTTCCCAAACGACAATGACCCCCAAAGTGATTATACAGTGCGGTAATTTTCTACACCTTCTATGCAATAGTTTGTTGCACAATAAAAATTGTACTTAATATATGCATTTAATTTTCCCCAGTGACTTTCATGAAGCCAACCAATCAAATCTAATCCAACTCTGCTCGTTGCAGCAAGTCGGTTAATCTATAGCGGATGGTAGACCAACGCTCCTCATCCCTGATTTTTTCTCCCAGCAAATCCTTGACATAAAAGGCGTCCACCGCCCGTTCGCCATAGGTACTGATATGGGCCGACGTTACGGACAGATTGAGCTCTGCCAATTCATGGGTCAGATCATAGAGCAAACCCGGGCGGTCCAGCGCTTCAATTTCGATCACCGTAAATTTGTCTGACAATTTGTTGTCCAGGGTGACAATCGGTTCGATTGTAAACGCATCAATAGCTCTTTTGGCCGCCATTTTATTCGACATTATTTTGTGAAGACTGGTTTCACCACGCAAAAGCTTGCCAATGGTCTTGGCAATCCTTTTGCCTCGGCGCAGTTCATCTTCTTCCATCTCAAACTGACGTTGCAAATAAAAATTATCCAGCGCCATGCCATCGCGCGTTGTGGAAATCTGCGCCCCGACAATATTGGCTCCGGCAGCCGCACAGGCCCCCGCAACCTGCGACAAGAAACGAGGATGCGCCTGTGAATATAATATCAGCTCGGATATTTCCGTAAACTCATCCGTGACCACTTTGGTTGCGATATTGAGCTTTTTACGCATGGCCCGATGCACCAAGGCGGCATGCTGGAGCTGATGCTGCTGATTGGTTTTCAGCCAATAATCGTCATAGTGACTGGCCACATACTTGGCGCGCTCATCGCTTGACCATCCCACGAGAGATTCTCTCAGGCTATCAATGATCACCTCAATACGCCGTTTTTGATCAAGCCTTGTGTGACCGCCCCCCAGTACCGGCTCAGTCTCATAGTAAAGATTGCGTAGCAGCTCGCCTTTCCAGCCATTCCACACGCCAGGACCAACACCCCTGATATCGGCAACGGTGAGCACCAGCAGCAATTTCAAGCGTTCGCGGCTTTTGACGATGGCGGCAAAATCAGCAGATGTTTTGGGATCGGAGCTATCGCGGTTTTGCGCATAATGGCTCATCACCAGATGGTTCTCCACCAGCCAAACAACAATATCTGTTTCAGAGCGCGACAGTCCAAAACGGGGGCACAAGACCCGAGCGACCTCGCCGCCTGCCTCCGAATGATCCTGATCGCGCCCCTTGGCAATATCATGCAACAGCAAAGCCACATAGAGCAGGCGGGTATTTTCAATCGAGTCAAGAATTTCGGCTGATAGAGGATGATCCTCGGCATAATCGCCAAGGGCGATTTTAGCCAGCACACCGATCGTCTTGATGAGATGCTCGTCCACCGTATAGCGGTGATACATATTAAACTGCATCAAACAGACAATCTTGCCAAAATCGGGAATGAAGCGCCCCAATACACCCGCCTCATTCATCTTGCGCAAGGAATTTTCGACGCCGCGCGGGGTCGTCAAAATGTCGAGAAACAATTCATTTGCTTCAGGGCTTTCACGCAGCTCGTCATTGATCAGATGGAAGCTTTTTTGCAACAGGCGCAGAGCTGCTGGATGCAGCAAAACATTATTCAATTCAGCCAGATAAAACAATCGGATAATGTTCAACGGGTCTTGCTCAAAACATTGGCTTGATTTGACATTCATGCGGCCATACTCGATGGAAAAATCATCATTTGCAAAGACCGATTCTGACTTGGAAGGCCTTAGCTTATCGAACAAGCGATAGAGCACCGGCGGCTGTTTGAGCTGCTTCAATTCAAGTGCCGAGCAGATAATGCGCGTCAGTTCCCCAACATCACGGGCCACCAGAAAATAGTGCTTCATAAAGCGCTCGACGGCCCGCAAACCAGCCCGTTCATGATAGTCCATACGATCGGCCATAGGCATTTGCACATCAAAAGACAACCGCTCTTCGGGGCCCTTACTCATGAAATGCAAATGGCAACGAGTGGTCCACAAAAACGCCTCGCAACGTGCAAAAGTGGCCTTTTCCGCTGATGACAGCTCGATATTGCGCTTGGCCTGCATAACCTTGACGTCGCGCTGTGTGTAATCAAGCAGCCAGTTCAAAGTATGTAGATCGCGCAGCCCCCCCTTGCCCTCTTTAATATCTGGTTCGACAATATAGCGCGAGCTGCCGCTTTTCTTGTGGCGCTGCGTTCGCTCGTCAAGCTTGGCCACGATAAATTCTTCCGAACGCCCCTTGATCACCTGCTGGGTAAAGCTGTCTGTGAATTTTTCAAACAGATCCTCGTCCCCGCACAAGATGCGGCTATCGAGCAGCGCTGTCCGAATGGTGTGATCTTCAAGCGCCGTGCTGATACACTGCTTGATGGTACGCGTTGCGTGCCCGACCTTAAAGCCCAGATCCCACAAAGTATACAAGATGAATTCCAGCAGGCTTTCGCCCCAGGCCGTCTGCTTGTAAGGCAGCAAGATAAGCAGATCAATATCGGACCCAGGCGCCAGCAAACCGCGACCATAACCACCTGTTGCAACGAGACAAATTCTCTCTCCAGACGTGGGATTAAGACGCGGATAAATATGCTGAGATCCAAAGCTGAAGATATGTTCTATCAATTGGTCCTGAAAGGCCGAAAAATCTCCCGCACAAGAAAGTCCCTTATTATCTTCCTCAAACCGGCTCTGCAAGTCTCCGTGTACAGACCCCATCCAAGTCTTGAACACCGACAATAGCTCGGATCGCATTTTTGCTTCATTGCCTTGATGGGTTTTGGCCACTTTGGCCAGATTTCTGGCAATTTCCGCTTTACGGAATATATCCTTGTCGCTGGGTTGCGTCGATTTTTGGGTCGCTAGTTCCATACACTGATCCGATTCTGGTCCATAAAGTTTCCCCTGTATAGTGGGGGATAAGATCTGCGGCAATCAACATTGCGATACAATAACCCCAAGATAAATATTGCACAGGGCGAGCAGCTTGACTAAACAATTGATCAGCTTGCGTCAGCAGCTTAAAAATACATTACGACCAGCACTCACAAAAGGCCTCCCCATGAAAGCACGTATTCATGTCACCCTCAAACAAGGCGTCCTCGATCCCCAGGGCAAAGCCATCTCGCACACACTCGAAGCTCTTGGCTTCGAGGGCGTGGAAAAAGTACGCCAGGGTAAATTCATCGAAATCGAACTGGCAGAGACCGATGAGCAACGCGCCAGTGAGCAGGTAGAGCAAATGTGCCAAAAACTGCTCGCCAATATGGTCATCGAAAATTACGACTACAAGCTGGTATCCTAGCCCGAGCGAACCCCGAAGGAGCTATGTCATGAAAGCATCGGTCATCGTCTTTCCCGCCTCAAATTGCGACCGCGATGTCGCGGTGGCACTCAGTGAGGTCAGCGGCAAGGCACCCCACATGGTCTGGCACGGGGATGCTGATCTACCCGCCAGCGATCTCATTGTTTTACCCGGTGGTTTTTCCTACGGCGATTATCTGCGCTCTGGCGCCCTGGCAGCGCGCTCTCCGGTCATGAACGCGGTGATTGAGCAGGCCAAAGCCGGCGTGCCGGTGCTGGGCATTTGTAATGGTTTTCAGGTCCTCACCGAAAGCGGATTGCTGCCTGGCGTCTTGCTGCGCAATGCGGGCCTTAAATTCATCTGCAAGGACGTCCATCTAACGATCGAGCGCGATGACACCTTGTACTCTTGTGATTATAAGGACACTAAAGTCATCAAGGTTCCCGTTGCTCATCATGATGGCAATTATTTCGCCGATGACGACACGATAAGCCAACTAGAAGATGACGACCGCGTGGCCTTTCGCTATTGCGACGCGCGCGGCAACGCATCGAGCGAGGCCAATATAAATGGCTCGCGCAATAATATTGCCGGTATTTATGACAAAAACATGCGTATTCTTGGCATGATGCCCCATCCTGAACGCATGATCGCACCAGAACTTGGCGGCGTTGAGGGCCTCCCCCTGTTCCGCTCCATTCTTGATACCTTGCACTAATGAAAACCCCCTCCCCCCAAACAAAGGATTTTCGCCATGAGCTTTGATGATGATGTAGACGACCAGAAGAAAAAATTTCTCGCCGCCCGCCTGGAACCAGAGCAAGTCATTCTTGCCACCGAGGCTTTTGCCGACAAATTATCACTGGAAATCCAGAGCAAGCGCCTAAAGTTTGATTATGAATTTGACAATGAAGACGGCCCAAGAGTGTCGGTGCTGTATGCCGCCGCCCCCTTTCACATCGGCACAGTCTATGTGCAGGGCAACGGCTCTATCGCCTTCACGTCTGAAAGTGAATATTTCCCTCAGGTCGTCGCGTATGAAAAAGAAGAAGAATTTTTCAAGGACGCCAAGGAATTCCTCGTCGAGGGGCTCGCCGCCTTTGAACTGGACGAAGAAGAAGACAGCTACGAAGCTTGAGGGGCGGACAACTCCCAATAACGGACATAAACATTTTATATGACCAAGATAAAAATCACTCCTGAACTCGTGGCCGAGCATGGCATTAACGAGCAAGAATATGAGCATTTGCTGGATATTCTGGGGCGCGAGCCAAGCTACACGGAGCTTGGCATTTTTTCCGTCATGTGGTCGGAGCATTGTTCTTATAAATCATCGCGGTTCTGGCTCAAGCAATTGCCCACCGAAGGCCCGCAGGTCATTCAAGGACCGGGCGAAAATGCCGGCATTGTTGATCTAGGCGATGGTGATGCCGCTGTTTTCAAAATGGAAAGCCATAATCATCCCAGCTATATCGAACCCTATCAGGGAGCGGCGACGGGTGTTGGCGGCATCATGCGCGATATTTTCACCATGGGCGCGCGCCCCGTAGCCAATATGAACGCGCTTCGTTTTGGCTCTCCCGCCCACAAGAAAACCCGTCATCTGGTGGCCGGTGTGGTGTCGGGCATTGGTGACTATGGCAACTGCATGGGCGTGCCAACGATTGGCGGCGAAACCGACTTCGACAGCCGTTACAATAATAATATTCTCGTAAACGCCATGTGTGTGGGCCTCATCAAGACCGACAAAATCTTCTATTGCGCCGCTCACGGCACCGGCAATCCTGTCATCTATGTCGGTTCTAAAACCGGCCGCGATGGTATTCACGGGGCGACAATGGCCTCGGCTGAATTTGCCGAAGACAGTGAAGAAAAACGCCCCACCGTGCAGGTCGGCGATCCTTTCACCGAAAAGCTTCTTCTTGAGGCCTGCCTTGAGCTGATGGCCGGTGACACCATCATCGCCATTCAGGATATGGGTGCGGCGGGGCTCACCAGCTCATCGGTTGAAATGGCCGACAAGGGCGGCGTTGGCTTTGCCCTCAATCTCGACATGATCCCGCAACGAGAAGAAAACATGACCGCCTACGAGATGCTTTTGTCCGAGAGCCAGGAGCGTATGTTGATGGTCTTGAAGCCAGGCTCCGAAGAAGCGGCCCGCAAAATATTTGAAAAATGGGAGCTGGATTTCGCCATTGTCGGGCTGACCAATGATACCAACCATTTAACCATCACCCATCTGGGCGAAGTGGTCGCCGATATTCCTGTCGCATCGCTCGCCGATAGTGCCCCTGAATATCAACGCCCATATACTGATCCAACCCCTCCCCCTGCGATCAAGCCCGAAGACGTCAAAGCACCGCCTTCCATTCTTGGTGCCTTGACGCTGATGATGGCCTCGCCAAATCTTTGCTCACGGCGCTGGATCTGGGAACAATATGACCACATGGTGATGGGCGACACGGTTGGACGCCCCGGCGGCGATGCTGGTGTGGTGCGCATTCACGGCACGAAAAAAGGGCTGGCCGTCACCACTGATGTGACGCCGCGCTATGTCACCGCCGATCCCTATGAAGGCGGCAAACAAGCTGTTGCCGAAGCCGCGCGCAACCTGTCCGCCGTTGGTGCCCGCCCGCTGGCCATTACTGATTGTCTCAATTTTGGTAATCCCGAGCGCCCCGAAATCATGGGCCAGTTTGTGGCCGCCATCAAAGGCATGGGCGAAGCCTGCGAAATGCTCAATTTCCCCGTCGTCTCCGGCAATGTGTCGCTTTATAACGAGACGGTCATTGATGGTGTCTATGAAAACATCCCGCCAACCCCGGCGATTGGCGGCGTTGGTCTCATCCAAGACATTGACCTGATGTGTGATATTGCCTTCAAGGATGAAGGCGATGCGGTCATCCTGATCGGCCCGGAACGTGGCTGGCTGGGACAATCCATCTATCAAGAAGTGGTCCTGGGCATGCTGGAAGGGGCTCCCCCGCCCGTTGATCTGGAACTTGAGAAAAAAGTCGGCGCTCTGGTGCGCACCCTCATTCGCAAAAAGCTGGTCAATGCCGTGCATGATTGCTCGGGCGGCGGGCTGATGGTGACAGTGGCCGAGATGGCGCTGGCCGGAAACAAGGGCATCGAGTTTGGTCCAACCGATAACAAACT
>JAJRQA010000176.1 GCA_024280475.1 Alphaproteobacteria bacterium | reverse complement strand
AGGAGACACATAATGCGTGATCCCGTAGATCTCTATATGAACACCCTCGTTCCCATGGTCGTCGAGCAGACCAATCGTGGAGAGCGTTCATATGATATTTTTTCAAGACTGCTGAAAGAGCGGATTATCTTTTTAACGGGACCGGTGGAAGATAATATGGCAATGCTGGTAACAGCTCAATTGCTGTTTCTGGAAGCCGAAAATCCCAAAAAAGAAATCTCCATGTACATCAATTCACCCGGAGGGGTCGTAACCTCTGGTATGGCCATCTATGATACCATGCAGTTTATTCGCCCGGCCATTTCGACCCTTTGTACAGGGCAGGCAGCTTCGATGGGTTCTTTGCTGTTATGTGCTGGTGACAAGGATATGCGCTTTGCATTGCCCAATGCACGCATTATGGTGCATCAGCCCTCTGGTGGCTTTCAGGGGCAGGTCAGTGATATTGAGCGCCATGCGCAAGATATTGTGAAAATGAAAAGACGTTTGAATGAGGTCTATGTCGAGCATACCGGACAAGAATACGATATGATTGAAAAAACCCTCGATCGTGATCACTTCATGACGGCACAAGAAGCCATGGAATTCGGCCTGATCGATAAGGTTTTGACAAAGCGCGAAGCGTCACCTGATGAGGATGATGATTCCTAAATTGCCGCAATATCGTGCCCTTGCGGCCTCGAAATGGTTTGATTTGGAGTTTATCTAAAGCGTCTCGCTCAATGCGGGAACCTATGAATCCAATAATAATGCCGGTTTATTGTCAGATCAGTTGTCAGGCCTTTTGTTCTCAAAAATTGCTGGCTGTGTAGATTTGCGGGCTTGTTAATGGTATATTGGGACGTTACAGGTGAAAGTAACACGCTGAAATTAATCGTTCATCATTCGCTGGAATGAAAAATGGTGACAAGGATGGTGGCAACGGCAGCATAATTTTGTTGACCAGATGTCGATCAAGACGAGATGACAGAACAAGGAACGTGGAATAATACATGAGCAAATCGAGCGGCAAAGATTCCAAAAACACCCTTTATTGTTCCTTTTGCGGGAAGAGCCAGCATGAGGTTCGCAAACTGATTGCGGGTCCCACGGTTTTTATCTGCGATGAGTGTGTTGAACTCTGCATGGACATCATTCGTGAAGAGAACAAGAACGCGGTTGTTAAGTCGAATGGGGGTGTGCCAACCCCTCTTGAGATCTGTCAGGTTCTTGATGACTATGTCATTGGCCAGTCCTATGCCAAGCGGGTATTGGCTGTCGCGGTGCACAATCATTACAAGCGCTTGAATCACGCCAGTAAGAACAATGATGTGGAACTTTCCAAGTCCAATATCCTTCTTGTTGGTCCCACCGGTTGCGGTAAGACGCTGTTGGCTCAAACACTGGCCAGGATTCTCGATGTTCCTTTCACCATGGCGGATGCGACCACTTTGACGGAAGCTGGCTATGTCGGGGAAGATGTAGAAAATATCATTCTCAAATTGCTGCAGTCCGCAGATTATAATGTGGAACGTGCGCAGCGCGGTATCGTCTATATTGATGAAGTCGACAAGATTTCACGCAAATCAGACAATCCGTCCATTACCCGTGATGTTTCTGGTGAAGGCGTACAGCAGGCATTGCTGAAAATAATGGAAGGCACGGTTGCCAGCGTTCCGCCACAAGGTGGGCGAAAGCATCCACAACAGGAGTTCTTGCAGGTTGATACCACAAATATATTGTTTATCTGCGGTGGTGCGTTTGCAGGGCTCGAAAAAATCATTGCCAAACGTGGTCAGACTTCATCGATTGGTTTTGGCGCTACGGTTGAGGCCGAAGATGATCGCCGCACGGGTGATATCTTGCGCGAAGTGGAACCAGAAGATCTGCTTAGTTTTGGTCTGATCCCTGAATTTGTCGGTCGTGTGCCGGTTTTTGCTACTCTTGAAGATCTTGATGAAGATGCCTTGGTGGAAATTTTGTCGAAGCCGCGCAATGCGCTCGTCAAACAGTATCAGCGCATGTTCGAGATGGAAGATGTGAAGCTGACCTTCTCTGATGAGGCGCTGGTTGCTATTGCCAAACGCGCAATCAAGAGAAAAACAGGCGCACGTGGTTTGCGCTCTATTCTGGAAAATATTCTCCTCGATACGATGTTCGACCTGCCCGGTCTTGATGGTGTTGTAGAGGTCGTCATCAGCCCAGAGGTTGTTGATGGTACTGCGCGTCCATTACGGATCTATTCCGAAGAGGGAAAACGCAAGGACGAGGTGGAATCAATTGCTTGACCATGACCATTTGATCCATAGGCGTCAGAGGCAGCTCGCTGCTACGCTGATACGTGGATCAGAGGGATTAGGCATTATATTGGACGAATTTTAACAAATGGGGCTTGGAATTTTGCATTCCCGGCCCCACTTTGTATTCAAACATGCAAACAAACAAGAATCAGTTGCTCACCAGATTATAACATCTTCATATATCAATAGATGCTTATGACGGGGTGGAGACAAATGAGGTTCAAACCAAAGGGAAGATTGATCAATGGACGAAAAAAAACAAACAGATGAGGAGCAGACGCTTTATCCTGTTCTTCCATTGAGAGATATTGTTGTCTTTCCTTATATGATCGTACCGCTTTTTGTCGGGCGCGAAAAGTCGATCAATGCTTTGGACAAAGTCAAAGATAGCAACAAAAAAATCATTTTGGCCGCGCAAAAAAATGCTGCTGACGATGATCCAGGGTTCGAAGAAATTTATCAGATGGGTATTGTCGCAACTGTTTTGCAGATGCTCAAGCTTCCAGATGGAACGGTTAAAGT
Organism: Alphaproteobacteria bacterium; assembly: GCA_024280475.1. GTDB lineage: Bacteria > Pseudomonadota > Alphaproteobacteria > Rhizobiales > JAKIUO01 > JAKIUO01. Next base: position 2,463 of record JAJRQA010000176.1, on the reverse strand, counting down.
ACTTGTTGAAGGTGGCCCTCGTGCCAGCATCGTCAATTACACAGACAATGAAGATTACTATGAAGCCGAAGTTGAATTCGTTGAAGAAGAAATCAGCGTCGACAAGGAAATTGAAGCCTTGGCGCGCTCGGTTGTCGCTCATTTTGAAAATTACGTAAAACTCAACAAAAAGATCTCCCGTGAAGTATTATCAACGGTCAGTCAGATTGAAGACTATTCAAAGCTTGCAGACACCATGACGTCTCATCTGTCTATAAAGATCGCAGAAAAGCAGGAAATTCTGGAAATCACGGATGTTACCAAGCGTCTGGAGAAAATCTACGGCCTAATGGAGAGTGAGATCTCTGTATTGCAGGTTGAAAAGAAAATTCGCTCTCGCGTCAAGCGCCAGATGGAAAAAACTCAACGCGAATATTATTTGAATGAGCAGATGAAGGCTATTCAAAAAGAGCTGGGTGATGGCGATGATGGTCGCGACGATATCTCCGAATTTGAAGAAAAGATCGGCAAGACCAAGTTGAGTAAAGAGGCGCGGGACAAGGCGTTGGCCGAGTTGAAAAAACTGCGGCAAATGAGCCCGATGTCGGCTGAGGCGACCGTTGTTCGCAATTATCTCGACTGGCTGCTTGGCATACCTTGGGGCGTCAAAGGGCGCATCAAGAAGGACCTCGCCGAAGCGCAGTTGGTGCTGGATACCGAGCATTATGGTTTGGAGAAAGTCAAAGAGCGGATCATCGAATATCTGGCTGTGCAGCAGCGCGTCAATAAGCTCAAAGGTCCGGTCCTGTGTCTGGTTGGTCCTCCAGGAGTTGGAAAAACCTCGCTTGGCAAATCAATTGCCAGTGCGACAGGGCGCGAATTCGTGCGCATGAGCCTTGGTGGAGTACGCGATGAGGCTGAAATTCGCGGGCATCGACGCACCTATATTGGCTCAATGCCCGGCAAGGTCATTCAGTCCATGAAAAAGGCCAAGAAGACCAATCCGCTTTTCCTGCTTGATGAGATTGATAAGATGGGCGCCGATTATCGCGGTGATCCATCCTCTGCCTTGCTTGAAGTACTGGATCCTGAACAGAACAATACGTTCAATGATCACTATCTGGAGGTCGATTATGATCTCTCCAATGTGATGTTCGTGACGACGGCAAATACGCTCAATATTCCACCTGCTCTTATGGACAGGATGGAAGTCATCCGCTTGTCTGGTTATACCGAAGACGAAAAAGTGGAAATTGCCAAACAGCATCTGTTGCCAGCCCAGCAGAAGAATCACGGCCTCAAAGATGAGGAATGGGTTGTTGGAAATGATGCTCTTCGAGATATAATCCGTCTTTACACAAGGGAAGCTGGTGTTCGTAATCTGGAGCGCGAAATCGCCAAGCTTGCCCGCAAATCTGTCAAAGCGATTTTGATGGATGGCAAGAAGAAGATCAAGATTACAGCAAAGAACCTGCCAGATTATCTTGGCGTGACGAAATACCGATATGGTGAAGCCGAACGTGAAGACATGGTCGGAGTTGTAACCGGTCTTGCCTGGACGGAAGTCGGCGGTGAATTGCTGACAATTGAAAGCGTCATGATGCCAGGGAAGGGCGGTATGACTGTAACCGGCAATTTGCGCGATGTCATGAAAGAGAGTATTCAGGCAGCTAATGCTTATGTACGCTCAAGAGCCATCGATTTTGGCATTGAACCGCCCATGTTCGACAAGCGCAATATTCATGTACATGTGCCAGAAGGGGCGACCCCAAAAGATGGGCCATCAGCAGGTGTTGCGATGGCAACCAGTATTGTTTCTGTCATGACTGGCATTGCCATCCGCAAGGACATAGCGATGACAGGGGAAATTACCTTGCGTGGCCGCGTGTTGCCAATCGGTGGTTTGAAAGAAAAACTACTGGCGGCGCTTCGTGGCGGCATCACAACGGTTTTGATCCCTGAAGACAATGCCAAAGACCTTGTTGAAATTCCCGACAATGTCAAAAATGGTCTGGAAATTATTCCGGTCAGCCATATTGACGAGGTGCTGAAGGTGGCCCTGACACGAGAAGTGACACCGATCGAATGGACTGAGGAAGAGGACGAAGGCACATCAAGTGGAATAGATGGTGGTGATTCATCCAAAAATGTCTTGCCACATTAGCCATTCGTCCAGGAAACCGGACTAAAAACGACCAAAAAAGAACTGATTGAAGAGGAGAGCAAGCAATTGCTTTCCTCTTTTTTTGTCGACTTACCCACTGAATTATCATGGCTATCCACAGAAACAGTGATTGTTGGGCAATTCAGGTCGATAGATCGATGATTCCTTGCGAAAAATGCTTGCAATTTCCCTCGAAACCCCCATGAATGTGGGCTTTAACAATGTATGCGTCGAATCAAAACAAGTCTCAATAGACAACAGGAACACCATCATGAATAAAACTGAACTGGTTGCCGCAGTCGCTGAAGAAGCGAATATGT
>JAJRQA010000175.1 GCA_024280475.1 Alphaproteobacteria bacterium | reverse complement strand
TCAACGACAGGTGCAGCAACCTCAGGCGCGGTAATTTCGAGTTCGGGAAGGTCTTCAAGCACGGGCTCTTCTACTATGAGCTCCACATCCTCAGAATCAAACTCTCTAACTTCGGGTGTATCGGTTTCGACATTCTCAACGTGATGAATTTTTGAGGCAAGTGCTTCAATTTCAGCCTCCATATGCTCCTCTGAAACCGGCCCATCTGTTGCACTAATGGTCTCGACTAGTTCGGGAGCGGCGGTTTCAATTAAATCTGCCAAGTCTGGTTGATCAACAACGACTGCTGTCGCAGCGCCAATCCCCATAACACCAGCAAGAGCTGCGGAAGATACGGCGGATTGCATCACCGGGCCGTCGCTTGACTCTGACGTTGCTGCATCGTTATTCACTGGCTCTATTGCGGGTTCAGCAATGGTTTTTGATATTTTCGATTGGTCATCTGCCAAAGATTGCAGTTCTGCAACCCGTTTCGCCATTTCATCCTTTTGAGCTCTTGTATGTTCGTCATGCAATGAAATCGCAGCTTGTTCATCCGTCATGTCGATCAAATTCAAGGCCAGCTTGAAATTTTCGGCGGTGTCATATTTAGCGAGATCGAGGGCTTTTTCGTTAAACTCCTGCTCGCTGGCATCAACAGCGTCGGGCCGCACCCGCTCACTCATCTCAACAAAAGTTTTATGAGAATTTTGCGCTTGTTCGATACTGGACTTTACAAGTCTGGAAATAGTCGCGCTCTGATTTGCGTTATTGTCACCATCGGTCATATTTGGCTCCTTGCACAATCTTTCATGTTTTAAGTGATTCGGTGAATACTATCAGATAGTTCAACCCGACAGCAAATAAACAAACTGCAACTGTTGATGAACAATCTAACCCTCGCCGGGTTTTTTCCCTTGAGACACATTCATTCAAGCTTGCCCATATGATATCCACAAATAAAGATGTCGATCAGATGGCATCCTTGGCAGAATCACTTGCGTCAGTTAAAAGTACTATTGTTTGTGTCACTTTTTATCTGAAAGGAGGACAACATGCGTACTATCGATTATCTGTCAGTGTTTTTTCTCCTTGGCGCTGCGCCAGCCTGGCAAGGGAAACTCGACACGTTGAGCAATGGCTTGGGATCTGCTTTGTTGATCACTTTGCTGATTGGCGCCATCCGCGCCTCAAGAGCCGATGTGAATAACACCAATCCTGCCAAACAAGACAATATGGCTGCCGAAGATTTTGAAAGCACCTATGAGCAGGTGCCACTCAAAGACCTATAAGTATCAACCAGCTGATGGAGTATCTTGATGCATGTCGAATGGGATGATCAATTTGGCCACAAGGCCGGGCTGGTTATCTTCAAGGCGTAATGTTCCGCCATGTAGCTTGGCGACAGCAGACACTAGCGACAACCCCAATCCGGTGCCTGGTTTTGATCGGCTCTTTTCAAGACGTCCAAATCGTTTCATGGCTGACTCAACATCTTTTTCCGCAATGCCAAGCCCTTCATCGCTGATGGCAATATAAAAAGTCTTTGGCTGATCGCCGCTCTTTTCGACAGGAAGAAGCCCCGCTTCGATGGAGATCATGCCGCGACCTCTCTCAGGCGTCGCTTCGCCTTGCTCTAAACCGCCATATTTGAGCGCGTTTTCAATCAGATTTGCAATCGCTTGGCCGAGCAGCTGCCGATCAACATTAATTTGCGCTGTTGGCCCGCTGCTCATGACTAGACGCATGTTGTTCTGTTCGGCCAAAGGCTCATAGAGCTCCGCAACATCGCCGACAAGTTCCTGCAGATCATTGCGCGCGAAATTCGAGCGATTGCTACCAGCTTCCAGACGCGCAATCGATAATAATGCATTGAAGGTACGGATCAGATCATCACTCTCTTCGATGGTCTTTTCCAACACATCCTGACAATCCATACGGGATTTGTCACGCAAAGCTGTCTCAACACGGTTACGCATCCGACTAAGAGGTGTTTTAAGATCATGGGCGATATTATCAGACACTTCGCGCAGCCCGCTCATCAACTGCTCAATGCGCTCCAGCATGGCATTGAGATTGATGGCCAAACGGTCAAATTCATCGCCAGATCCATCAACTGGCACGCGGCCAGACAGATCACCAGCCATGATGACCCGGCTGGTTTGTGTCACGCCATCAATACGTCTTAACAAATCGCGGCTAACCAGCCAGCCACCGCCAAGTCCGACCAGAACCATAAAAGCCAACCCTGTCAGAACGGCATTACGGATAATCTGCGTGAACTGGCGCTGGTCTTCCACGTCCCTCCCCACCATCAATCGATAGCCTCTCGCCAAACGATAGATCCTTGCCACCGCATGACGCATTTCGTGCCCCCGCGCACCATTGCGCTGATAGGCGAACTCGACGCGCCCCTGCGTGTTCCATAAATCTCGCGTCAATGCCTTGACGTTTCCAGCGATCCAGCCGCCATCATTATCTGTCACCAGGTAAAGGGCATTACTCGGAGTGATGATCCGGCGATTGATAATCTTGGCCAGCCTGGTAACGCCGCCAGAGCGATATTGCTCTGCCAGCCCAAGGGTTTCAGCCAGAATGGTTTGCTTGAGCCGCCCCTCCAAAACACGATTGGAATTCCAGCTGATATAGACGATGACGAGCGTTGCCGCTCCTGCAAACAGTACGGCAAAAATCAATAGCAGCCGAAACGTCGTGCTTTTCAATAATTTACTAAGTGTCGTCACGGATCATATATCCTGCGCCGCGAATGGTTTTCAGCAGAGCCGTGTCAAAATTTTTATCAATCTTGGCGCGCAATCGCGATATGTGCACATCAATGACATTGGTTTGCGGATCAAAATGATAGTGCCAGACATTTTCCAGCAGCATGGTGCGGGTGACGACCTGTCCGGCATGGCGCATCAGATATTCCAGCAAACGGAACTCGCGTGGCTGCAATAATATGGTTTCATCCTCGCGCTGCACTTGCCTGGTCAAACGATCAAGCACCAAACCACCGACCTGATAGCTGGTTTGCCCCTGCTCGAAACTGTCCCGGCGATGCAAAGCCTCAACGCGGGCCAATAATTCAGTAAAGGCATAGGGTTTGGTCAAATAATCATCACCACCAGCCTGTAGCCCTTTTACCCGGTCATCAACCTCACCAAGGGCGCTCAAGATAAGAACGGGCACTCCAATAGATTCCGTGCGCAAGGTCTCAATCAGCGTCAACCCGTCAAGTCTGGGCAACATCCGATCAACAATCAACACATCATGCTCTTTGGAGCGGGCGTAATTCAGCCCCTCTTCTCCATCATGAGCAATCTTTACGCTATGACCAGATTCGTCCAACGCCTTGGACAGATAAAGAGCGGCTTCGCGATCATCTTCGACAAGCAGTACGCGCATCGTCCCCCCTTCCCTTCATATAAAGACAAAAAAGAGCCGCACCTGTCGTAAAACAAATGCGGCTCCTTTGACGTTTCAATTAACCGCGCCCATTGATTGGCAGAGCGACGAAGGCTTCACGCTTGCGAGAACGAAAACGTACCAGCACGGCACGACGACCTTTGGTTTTGGCACTCTTGACAGCTTTAATGACATCATCAGGCGTCGAAACTGCACGTCCATTGACATCAAGGATGATATCACCCCGGCGCAGACCTTTATCTGCGGCAATAGACTTTTGATCAACATCCGTCACATAGACCCCTTTCTTCGAGCCTTTGGCAAAGTCAGAGGCAGACGCCAATGACAGGCCAAGACTTTCAAGCTCTTGTCCACCGCCCTTCCCCTTAGTGAGAGAAGCAAGGCTTTTGGAACCAGGGAAACGACCAAGCTTGACCGACAGGTTTTGCTCACGACCATCCCGGAAGATTGTCAGATCGGTTTTACTGTTTGGAGCAAGGGCTGCAATTTTTCGAGCCAGATCCCGGCTGTCTTTGACTTTCGCGCCATCAACTTCAAGGATCAGATCGCCGATCTGCATGCCAGATTTCTCAGCTGGCGCATTTTTGGTCAACTTGCCAATGATGGCACCGTTGGCCTCATTCAGCCCAAGGCTTGCTGCCATATCATCGCTGACACTCTGGATTTGCACCCCGAGCCAACCGCGACTGACAGAGCCGTTTTTCTTGAGCTGATCAACAATCGATTGCACAAGCGGAGCCGGAACGGCAAACGCGATACCCACATTGCCACCAGAAGGGCTGATGATGGAGGTGTTGACGCCGACAACATTGCCGGTCAGATTAAAGGTCGGTCCGCCGGAGTTACCTTTGTTGACCGCAGCATCAATCTGAATGAAGTCATAAGGGCTATCACCAACATCGCGGCCACGAGCCGATACAATGCCGGCTGTCACTGTGCTGGAGAGACCAAACGGATTACCAATTGCCAGAACCCAGTCGCCAACGCGCGCTTCTTTTGTGGCGAAACGAACGGACTGATAGGTGCCCGGCTTCTCAATTTTAAGAAGGGCAATATCTGTTCTTTGGTCAGAACCAATCAGCTTGGCATCTAAACGCTTGCCACTATTGAGCGCGACCTTGATACGATCGGCATTGCGCACGACATGGTGGTTGGTGACCACATATCCATCAGGTGAAATAATGAAGCCAGAGCCTTGTGCGCGCATGGGCCGTGAACGTGACCCCTGTCCGCCAAAATCTTTCTCAAATTTCTTGAAAAATTTATTGAGAGGATGTCCATCAGGCAAATCTGGCTGTCCGCGGCGCTTTTTACGCTTGGTTTTGCGTCCAGTGGTGACGGTCCCTGTTACGTAAATACTGACAACAGCTGGCCGTACCTGCTCTACCAAATCGGCAAAACTCATGGGCGCATTGCCAAGTTCTGCAATACGGCCATTTTGCGAGAGCTGGGCAGTCGCGGATGGGGCTTGTGAAAACATCATTGCTCCAGCCGCACCAAGGCCAAGCATCAGGCCCGTAATCATCAGACCGCTTTTTTTGCTGCTTATTCCTGTTGAAGTCGCACGTTCCGTAGTCATCCAGTTTTCCTCTTTTAATAACAGTTAAATTGGCGTTTTTATCTTCGCTGGAAATATATATAGTGTTTGTGGCGCGATGATGCACTTTCCTCCAGATTAAAATATGGTAATGTAAGGTAAATCTCAACCGTCAGACGAAAAATAATCGTCTTGGAGAACGAAAAAGAAAGGGACACTCTTTGCGATTGCAGCGAACAACCTTAAAGAGCCTTATACTCTGTAAACAGCGTATGTACGAGCCCTTGAACAAGCGGGCAAATACGCGCTTTATGGCAACCAGGTGCACCCTTCATGCAGGCAGCATGGCAGGGTTTTTGATGCTTTCAATGGCATTTTTCACCCTCCTGTTCTTTACCAAACCAGCCCATTCCGTGTCTTTTAACGGTATTTTGATCCCGCTGACTGATCAACAAGTTGTGACTGAACAACGTGATTTGCTCATTCCTGTCGCCGTATTTGGCAAGGATCAGCGCCAACGCCTGCCTCTTCGCTACAAAAAACTTGATCGCCAGATCGGCCTTTTGCACAATCCTCGTACAAATACGTTATGTACGGCGTTTTGTGTCGGACCCGATATGATCGCCACAGCGTCTCATTGCCTTTACAGCAATAAAAGGCGTAATAGACTTTATCTTTCGTCCTTCTTGTTCAAGCTCAAAACGGGCACTAAAAATGCCCGGATATATTCCAAACTGGCCGGTAATCGCACCCGCCAATCAAGAAGATATATTGTCACCGGCACGTCAAAGCTGAGCCGCAAACCGCCAATTGGCGCAGCGCGCGATTGGGCAGTTGTGCGCTTGGAGCGACCCATTTGTAACAAAGGCTGGTTTAATTCTATCGACCTTGACCACCAAAAGCTGGAGGAAGCCGCTCGCAACAAAAAACTGTTCCAGGTTGCCTATCACATGGATTATAAAAATTGGCAGATCGCCTATTCCAGATCTTGTTCAATCAACAGGAATTATGGCGGATTGACCTGGAGCAATATCAAAAAACATTTTGCCCTCCCCAAATCCTTGATCCTGCATCAGTGCGATACCGGCGAAGCCTCCTCTGGTTCACCCTTATTGATGGACACCAAGCAAGGGCCTGTTGTGATCGGCATTAATGTGGGCACGTATCAGCAGCGAGAACTAACGGTTAAAAATGGCCGCGTCATTGGTCGCACGAAATATAAAACCATCGCCAACACAGCAGTTAGCGCCAAAGCCTTTTCTCGTAAAATTGACATTCTAAAAAAAGCCAACGTTATTTCAAACAAATCGGACATGAAACTCTTACAAGCTGACCTTCGCCAGCAAGGCTTTTACAAAGGGCGCATTGACGGCATATATGGCTCGCGCACCGAACGTGCCATCAAGGCCTTTGAACGAGGAGGCAACCAGCCAGAAACCGGGCTCGCCACGACAGCTATTTTGCTCGAACTGGATAAAATACGCACGGACCGGGTCTCTATTGAAACCTCTGCTGGTTATAAAGCGCCAATCAACCCGAGCGATCAAAACCAAAAAAACTGATACTGCGCTAGCACCAGGCTATCTTTTATCCAGGCCCGAGGGTTCAACATGACCGCGATCACGCGCAAACTGGCGAGCCACGGCCACGGCTCCTATATGGTCACATATTTCAGGTTGTGCCCGACACAGGCGCATATAGTCATCGCGGCTTAGTTCAAGAATTTTAGTATGGACCAATGTGCTATAAGTAAACTCATAGGGCACTTGATCGATCATGGCTATCTCTCCAAAGAAATCCCCTGAGTGAAGAGTGACCGAGCTTTCCAACCGCTCGATCAGCACCTCACCGCTGGCGATAAAATACATGGAGTCTCCGGGATCCTGGGCGCGAATAACCTCCCAGTGTGGGGGGTAGCTGTGCGCTTGCAGAAAATTCATGAGTTCGGCAATCGATTTCGCATTGAGTTGCGAGAACAAAGGAATACGCGACAACAAGGACCAAGTAACGACAAAGTCACGCCGCGAAGACTCTTGTGCAAATCCTGTCGATATGATGGCAATTGGCAGGGCAAATAACCCAAGGCCGACAATCATGACCATCGATCCAAATATTTTACCAAGCGGGGTAACAGGTGTAATATCTCCATAGCCAACCGTCGTGAGTGTGGCTATGGCCCACCATGCTGCCGCCGGAACCGATGAAAACTGCGTATCGAGAACATCTTTTTCAATAAAGTAAATACCGGTGGAGGCAAATAGCAACATTGTCAGTGTGAGAATCAAAGCACCCATCAGCGCCCGACGCTCGTTAGACATTACTTTCATCAAAGTGTGCAAGGCAGGGGAATAGCGCGCCAGTTTCAAGAACCGAAGAACACGGAATAATCGCAACACCCGCAGGTCAAAAAATGGAAATAAGAAGCTCAGATAGAACGGTAATATAGCCAAAAGGTCGATGATCAAAAATGGCCTGGAGGCAAATTTGAGACGGGCTTTCCAGGCAGGCATCCGCTGTAAAAATGGAACTTCGACACCAGCCCATATCCGCACGACATATTCGAGGGTAAAAATAGCGACCGAAAACAACTCGAACAGATAAAATTCCCGGTGCCATTTTGCGTGCATCTCAGCAACCGTTTCCGCCGCAAACGCCATCACATTGAGCAAAATAAGAACAATTAAAAAACCGTCGAATAATCTGCTAAGAAAATCGTCTTCACGACCACTTTCGACCACTTCGAAAACACGTCGACGCAAAGATAACCGTTGAGAGTGATGCTGCTCAACGGCTCCGCTCATACCTTGTCACCGACCAGCTCGCCGATGCGTTTTTCAATGGCATCGAGTGCCGCTTGTGCTTTGGATCCATCAGGGCCACCCGCCTGCGCCATGTCAGGACGCCCGCCACCACCCTTGCCGCCAAGAATGGCAGAACCGACTTTCACAAGATCAACTGCATCATACTGGCCGCTTAAGTCACTGGTGACACCAACGGACAAACCCGCTTTGCCTTCTTCGCTCACCGTAACGATCGCCACTACACCAGAGCCGATCTGCTGCTTGCCATCATCCACGAGGCCGCGCAGATCCTTGGGCGGAATGTCTTCCACGCTGCGGGCCAGATATTTCAACTTGCCGATCGATCGAATATCTTCGCCGCCATTACTGGCGCCGCCGCTCATGGCCAACTTACGCTTGGCATCAGCCAGCGCTTTTTCGAGATTTTTACGCTCGTCAACAAGCGCCCGCAAGCGATTGGGCACATCTGATGGCGTGGTCTTCAATATATCCGAGACTTCTTTCAGGCGCATGTCCTGGTCGCCAAGATAGCCGCGCGCACCTTGACCACTTAACGCCTCAATACGGCGCACGCCCGCAGCCACAGCTGTTTCTGAAACAATCTTTATCAGGCCAATATCGCCAGTGCGTTCAACATGCGTACCGCCGCAGAGTTCGACCGAATAAGGCGTATCATCGTGATCTGTCGCGCGATGATGCCCCCCAACGCCGGTGCCCATGGAAACAACCCGCACCTCATCGCCATATTTTTCACCAAACAAAGCCATGGCACCAGCCTCGATGGCTTCATCCTGCCCCATCAGTCTCGTGCTTACCTGACCATTTTGCAGCACAATCTGATTGGTGATTTTCTCGATTTCTTCCAGTTCGGATGTGCTCAATGCTTTGGGATGCGCGAAATCAAAACGTAAACGATCGGGCGTCACCTGCGAGCCTTTTTGAGTGACATGATCCCCCAACACCAGACGCAAAGCCTGATGCAATAAATGCGTGGCAGAATGATTGGCCTTGAGCGTCGAGCGTTTTTGCTGATTGAGTGCCAGTTCTATGGGTTCATCCAGCGTGAACTGGCCGCTTTCGACATGACCGATATGGACTACCAGATCGCCTGCCTTTTTCAACGTATCGCTGACAACAAACCGGGCTCCCTTGGTGCCAGTAATTATACCGGTATCACCAATTTGACCACCAGATTCACCATAAAAGGGCGTCTGGTTGGAAACCAGAGTTGCTTCATCTCCCTTGGCAATTTTCTTCACCGCCTTATCGTTTTTTAAGAGCGCCGTGATGGTACCAAGGGCTTTTTGAGTATTGTAGCCAAGAAACTCTGTGGCCCCCAGTTTTTCACGCAATTCCAGCCAAATCTGTTCTGTGGCGGCGTCACCAGAACCCGACCAGCCTTTACGCGCTTCAGCGCGCTGGCGTTCCATGGCTTTGTCAAAGGCCTTGGTGTCGACTGATATATCGCGATTTTTCAAGGCATCTTGTGTGAGGTCGAGGGGAAAACCATATGTATCATATAGTCTGAAAGCGACCTCCCCCGACAGCTCATCGCCGCCTTTCAATGTTTCTGTTTCGGTCTCGAGCAGGCTAATACCGCGATCAAGCGTTTTGCGAAAACGGATTTCTTCCAGTTGCAAGGTTTCGCTGATTAATGCCTTGGCGCGCACCAGTTCAGGATAGGCCTCCCCCATTTCCCTGATCAGGGTTGGCAATAGCTTAAAGAGTATGGGTTCGCTAACACCCAGAAGATTACCATGACGCATCGCCCGTCTCATGATGCGCCGCAAAACATAGCCGCGACCTTCATTGGATGGCAGAACCCCATCAGCAATCAAAAAACTGCACGAGCGCAAATGATCTGCAATGACACGGTGTGATATATTATTGGTGCCGTTCGCATCAACGCCAGATGCTTCAACCGACGCATTGATCAAGGCCTTGAACAGATCAGTTTGATAATTGTCATTTGTGCCCTGCATCAAAGCAGCCACGCGCTCCAGTCCCATGCCCGTATCGATGGACGGCTTGGGCAAATCTATACGTTTACCAGGGGACAATTGCTCATATTGCATGAATACCAGATTCCAGATCTCCACGAACCGGTCGCCATCTTCATCGGGCGACCCGGGTGGTCCCCCTGGAATATGGTCACCATGATCATAGAAAATTTCAGAACAAGGGCCACATGGTCCAGTTTCACCCATCGACCAGAAATTATCACTGGTACCGATGCGAATGATCCGCTTGTCAGCAAAGCCTGTGACTTTCTTCCAGATATCAAACGCTTCATCATCGTCCACATAGACCGTCACCAGCAGCTTGTTCTTGTCGATGCCAAATTCCTTGGTGATCAACTGCCAGGCAAGGTTAATGGCATCGTCTTTGAAATAATCACCAAAGGAAAAATTGCCCATCATTTCAAAAAAAGTATGATGGCGAACCGTGAAACCGACATTATCGAGATCATTGTGCTTGCCACCGGCTCGCACGCATTTTTGCGCTGAAACCGCCCGCTTGTAGTCTCTGGTTTCCAAGCCAGTAAACAGGTTTTTGAACGGCACCATGCCAGCATTGGTAAACATCAGGGTCGGGTCATTGCTCGGCACGAGCGAACCTGATCGCACAACCTCATGATCGTTTTTCTTGAAAAACTCAAGAAAACCACTTCGTATGTCGTTGACACCTGTCATCTGTTTCACTTTTTCATGGTGCAGAACACCTGCTTTAAAAGGATCAATCATCCAAAACCCTGATCAGTGGATCAAGAAGCTGGAGAAAGCGTTCTATGCTCGAATATGCCTACCTGAGCGCTGTTTTACAATCCCTCGACATGACTGTCCAGCACCACAAAAACTGTTAACATAAGTCAGTTCATCAAATCACATTTTTCGCTTATATCAAAAGCATAACGGCCCCTTGCGGGGCCGTTAAAATCTGTATGGTAAATTTGAAAGCAGGCATTGAAGCACCTGCACCATCTCGAAATACTGCTCCCTTTACGAGCTAAGCGCTCTCGGCCGCATCCAGATCATCATCTGCCTTTTCTTTGGCTATCTCATCAGCTGGCATATCATCGACGACCAGTCCTGCATTTTTGCGGATTTCCAATTCAATTTTGGCGCATAATTCGGGGTTGTCGCGTAAATAACCCTTGGAGTTTTCACGTCCCTGACCAAGCCGCTGACTATCATAGGAATACCAGGATCCTGATTTCTCGACGATATCTGCCTTGACACCAAGGTCGATAATTTCACCCAGCTTGGAAATACCTTCGCCATACATGATATCAAATTCGACCTGACGGAACGGCGGTGCCACTTTGTTTTTGACAACTTTAACACGGGTCTGGTTGCCAATCACCTCATCGCGGTCCTTGATCTGGCCAATGCGGCGAATATCAAGACGAACGGATGAGTAAAATTTCAGAGCATTACCACCTGTTGTGACCTCTGGCGATCCGAACATCACACCAATTTTGTGGCGGATTTGATTGATAAAAATCACCATGGTATTGGATTTTGAAATAGAGCCGGTCAGTTTGCGCAACGCCTGCGACATCAAACGGGCCTGCAAGCCAGGAAGACTGTCGCCCATTTCGCCTTCAAGTTCGGCCTTGGGGGTCAAGGCTGCCACACTATCGATCACCACAATATCAAGAGCGCCCGAGCGTACCAGCGTATCGGTGATCTCAAGTCCCTGTTCGCCAGTATCTGGCTGCGAAACCAACAGATTATCAACATCAACGCCCAGTTTCTTGGCATAGATCGGGTCCAGAGCATGCTCGGCATCAATAAAACCGCATGTGCCGCCCATTTTTTGCGACTCGGCAACGATATGCAAAGCCAGCGTTGTCTTGCCAGATGATTCAGGGCCATATATCTCGATCACCCGACCACGCGGCAATCCGCCAATACCTAACGCTATATCCAGCCCCAGCGAACCTGACGGGATCGATTCAATTTCAATCGCCTTGTTCTGCCCAAGACGCATAATCGAACCCTTGCCAAAAGCCCGCTCTATCTGTGACAGCGCAGCCTCAATGGCTTTATCCTTGTCCATATTACCTCCCTCGATAATCTCGAATTGGCTTCTCGGCATGGTGAGCTCTCCTTATTTCACAAAATGGGGACCTGTACAATCTGAC
>JAJRQA010000174.1 GCA_024280475.1 Alphaproteobacteria bacterium | reverse complement strand
CAGAAGGTCCATATTGGTCAGCATGGAGCGAATGATGCGGCCAAACCCTTCCTGGTCTTCCAGTTGGGTGTCCAGATCGCCAAGCAGATCAGCGCCATGTTCTGTTACAAACGGGCGCCAGGCATCGACCATTAGCTTGACGCGCTTGGGGGTTTTGGCGTTGCATAAATGTTCGCGTAATATGAGGGACAGGGCTTCCGACAAGGGAGCATCATTGGTTGATGAAAACCGGTCAAACTCGCCGTCTTTGTAATGGTCGCGCCATTTGGCCCGCAGGTTCCGCGCCACTCCGCTCATGCGCCGCGCGCCGATGGCTTCCACACGCACCCGCTCGACCGCTTCAAATATTTCCAGCGCATCACCGCCGGACGGGCGTAGCGCTCGATGAATTTTGGGATTGTGACAGGCTTTGGCCAGGGCCAGCGCATCGGCATGCCCGCGTATGACAGAGATGGTATTGGGGGAGGGCTTGTCGCCGGGTTCAATCAGGTTGATTGTGGATTGATCAAGCGAGGGTTCCGCCTCTCCATAGACAATTTCCAGTTCGGCATCGCGGGCAATAGCTCTGGTGGCAACCTTCAAGGCGCGTTTGAACTTGTCGGTTGGCTGTTCCATATTCTGGGTCATTATTTCGCCGGTTCCCATGCGCTATCTGACAGGCGCAGTGAAGTTAACTTAACGCCACATTGATCGCGGACTGGGGTATCTCTTCGTCAAAGCAGCGCTGATAAAGTTCAGCCAGCAGCACACGCTCCAGCTCATCGGTCTTGTTGAGGAACGACAGGGTGAAGGCGAAACTGACATCGTCAAAAATCTCGACATTTTCTGCCCAGGTGATGACTGTGCGCGGGCTCATGAGCGTTGAGAGATCACCGTTCATGAAAGCATTGCGTGTCAGATCAGCAAGACGCACCATGCGATCAACGGTTTTGCGTCCCTTGTCATTGGCAAAGCTTTTGACCTTGGCCAGGACGATTTCAACCTCATCATCATGGGGCAGATAGTTGAGTGTGGCGACAATTGACCAGCGGTCCATCTGTCCTTGATTGATTTGCTGGGTGCCATGATACAGCCCCGAGGTGTCACCAAGGCCGATGGTGTTAGTGGTTGCAAACAGGCGAAAGGATGGATGCGGATGGATGACCTTGCTCTGGTCCAGCAGGGTCAAGCGGCCAGAGACCTCCAATATACGCTGAATGACAAACATCACGTCGGGACGACCGGCATCATATTCGTCGAACACCAAAGCGGTGTTGCTTTGCAGCGCATAGGGCAAAATACCTTCGCGAAATTCGGTGATCTGTTTACCATCTTTGAGAACAATCGCGTCCTTGCCAATCAGGTCAATGCGCGAAACATGGCTATCAAGATTAATGCGCATGCACGGCCATTTGAGGCGCGCCGCGACCTGCTCGATATGGGTTGATTTACCGGTGCCGTGATAGCCCTGGATCATCACTCGGCGATTATGGGTAAAGCCGGCAAGGATCGCCAGGGTCGTTTCGCGGTTAAACTGGTAGTCCGGGTCAAAGTCTGGAACATGCTCATCATCTTGCGAAAAAGCAGGCACCTCAAGATCACTATCGATGTTGAAGGTGTCACGAACCGACAGGGTGGTATCTGGCAGTCCGCTTGCGGTTTTCTTGTTTTTGCTCATTTAAACCCATTTTTCCATGATGTTGCACTATGCACGCCAAGGCAACGTACCCCGCTCTGGCGGACATGAACCGTTTTAAAATCAGTTCAGCAGCTATGTGACCTAGCACATACCTGATTTTTTGAGATAATTATAGGCCTTGATGACGTCGCGCAGTTTTTCTTCCGATCCCTTGCCACCAGAACTATCAGGGTGATGGCGTTTGGCCAGTTCCTTGAAGCGATCCTTGATCTCTTCTGAGGTCGCAAGTTCTGTCAAGCCAAGTTCCAGCAGGCTGCGTTTGGCCATGGGGGGAAGCTTGCGGCGCGGCTTGGTTTCTGGTTCGGCCGCTTTTCTTTTGCCCATGATTTCAAGAGGGTCTTCTGTGGTGAAATTATCCGTACTGGTATTGGGACGCCGTCTTCCCGCCATACCCCATTCATGACTATCCGTGTCACCTGGTTTTTTATTGGTGCTTACTTTCCAGGTCGGGCGATGGCCGGTGGGAATTCCTTCATGGAATTTCTCGGCTTCATTATCGCTCATGCCTTTGAAAAAATTATAGTTCTTATTATATTCGCGCACATGCGACACACAAAAATGAAAATATTCACCTTCGCGTCCACGCCCCTTGGGAGCAAGATGGGGAGCAGACGAGCCACATTCGGGCCAATCGCAGGTCGCTTTGACCTCGACCTTTTTCTTTTGGCCCCTTTTGGGCTTGGAGCGGATACTATCAAAATATTTTGAATTGGTGGCCATATTGAACTGATCTATCTATCTTGTTTGGCTGTCTTTAGCGTTAATTTAATCGCGTCAAATCATCGAAAAGCTGATTGAGTGGATCAACCTTCCAATTTGGGATAGTACTCTAGCAGAAACCAGGGAGAAATTCATGTCCTTAGAACAAATAATTTCAGAAAAACTCACGAAATCCTTTAAGCCATTGGAATTAAGGGTAGAAAATGAAAGTCATCATCATTCGGGACACGCCGGGGATGATGGATCTGGCGAGAGTCACTGGCGTATTGACATCACTGCCGAGGTATTTACCGGCAAATCAAGAGTGGAGCGTCAGCGCATGATTAATCAGGCTCTGGCCTTTGAACTCGAAAACAACATCCACGCATTGGCCATGAGCGTGAAGGCGCCAGGGGATTAAAGAGGATCGCGGGATCTGGTGGTCATGCTCTTGCCATGAAATAGACTGAAAATGCTTGATCTTTGTGAAAATTGGCCAGGCATTGTAGTTCTCCCATGAACAAGAAACTCGCTTTATTCCTCATAGTGCTGAGCCTGTTTGGGGCAAACGGCGCTTATGGTGCGCCGGGCTTTACCACCGAGGTTGTGCGCGCCGGGGGTGTGAGTACTGAGGAGGCAAGGTCGCATGACAAGCGTACCGGGCGCTCGATCAGCCTTTACAAGGGCGACGATTTCGAGCCAAAAAAGAAATTCAAGTCCGCCCAGCACGTCATTGTGTGGATCTATGATTACCAAAAGAATCCTCAACCTGAATATGTGCCCGATGCCATTCATGCTCTGGCTGAATTCGGCGTGTTCGAGGATCTCGATCAAGCGGGGCTATATATCGGTTTTCTAGCCGGAGTGCTTGGAGACAATCAGCTGCTGGCTCGCCGCTTGATCAAACGCCTGTTCCCCATGACACCCAAAAACCAGGCGGTGATCATCATGGCCATTGCCTATTCGGGATTGCCGGAATGGCGGCTGCTCATGTCTGATTTCACAGAGCGTATGCCAGCGCGTACTGTGCTGATTGACGAGTTTCTATTCGGTAGTCATAAACCTTTGCTGGAAGCCCCGCTCGATCAGAACCCACATATGATTGATGCTTTGTGGGGTTATTATATCGCCACTGGCTATCTGCAACCGGTGGAGCGGGTTATCTCGACTTTAAGCTGGATCGAGGCAACCGATAATACCGACCGATTTACCCTTGCCCATATGGCCATGTGGACGCTTGCCAAAAATGCCGAGCGCGATCGGCCGCTATTGCGATTTTATCGCGGACAGCTGCCATCCGCATCAAAAGAGATCCGCATGCCACTGAAAAAAGTGATTGCTGCCTCTGAGCGTTTCGAAAGCACGAAAATCAAGAAAACGGTGATCACTGCGATCGCCACGCAAAAGCGGCGCCAGCCCGGCAAAGCTACGAAATGGGCATGGAGTGCCAAGGCAGGCGAGACCTTGCTCGCGGTGGGCTGTGTAACGGCAAGCGCGCTAGGTCATCCAGAGCTTGCGGCTCCCTGTATCGTTACAGGAGCCATATATAAAGGCGTCCGCAAGCTGATGTTTGATAAAAACTAGGCTTCAAAAATTTTCAAACTGTTGGTTTACAGGCCGTCCATATTTCGGACTTGCCCTCAATGGAAGGCGTACCCTTGATAATTTTCACTGAAATTTCGTTGTCATTGAGCTGATCTGCGCTAAACTGAGCGCCAGCATTTGGTTCACCTGCCGGAATTTGATAGTCGATATGGTGGCGTTCATGATTAGCGCTCACCTGATTGCCAGCTGGCGTGATGACATCGCTGCCGTTAATCGACAGGGTTTTGCCGCTGGCCGAACACCAGTTGCCATTGATCTGGTCGGCAAAAACGGGCTGGCTCATGGCGCCGATGAGAGCAGTCGTGAGCACGCAGATTTTCAAAAGCTGGGCCATGACCAAGTTTAGGCGCGTTCATGCTCGATGACAAGGGCAGCGCGCTTTATGGAGCAAATATTTGCATGATAAAACTCCAGCTCCAAACATTAGCCATGCTGTTTTTGCGGCGTAATGCGCAGGGCGGTGATCTGGTTGCGCTTGCGGCGCAGCACTTCGAACATGAAATTATGGAAGGTGAAGCGCTGCCCCGGTTCTGGAATGGCCTGCGCATTATGGATCACCAGTCCTGCGATAGTAGTGGCGTCCACATCTGGTAAATTCCAGTCGAACTGGCGGTTGAGATCGCGGATGGTGACGGGCCCATCCACATTGACCGATCCATTTGGTTGCGGGCGGATACCGGTATTGGCAATGTCGTGTTCATCCAGAATATCACCGACAATTTCTTCCAGAATATCTTCAAGTGTCAGCAAGCCCTGCACCTCGCCATATTCATCAACCACCAGTGCAAAATGCTGTTTTTTGCGTAAAAATGCGGCCAGCTGATCTTTCAGAGAAGTGGTCTCGGGGACGAACCACGGGTCGATGGTGAGTTCGGCAATATCAATTTTTTCGACATCCCCATCACAACGTGAATAGGCGCGCACCAAATCCTTGACGTGCAAAATACCAATGATGTTTTCAGGCTCGTCGCGCCATAATGGCAATCTTGTAAAGGAGCTTTTGAGAGCTTCATCCACCAGTTTGCGTGGACTGTCATCAGCGTTCAGGGCGGCCATTTTGGTGCGATGGATCATCACGTCTTCAATGTCGAGGGCTTTGAGGTCAAGGATACCGCCGAGCATATCCTTGTCATGTTTGACAACCGCGCCTTCCTTGTGATGCAGATCGATGGCACCGCGCAGTTCTTCGTGGGCGTCGAGCTGCTCGGTGCTGATGCCGACAAAACGCGTCAGGATTTTCTCGACGATTTTTTCGACCAGCGAGCTGATGGGACCAAACAAAGTGATGAGAGGCCCGAACACGGGCGCGACTTTGAGCGCAACCTTGTCGGGATAGGTGATCGCATAGGTTTTGGGCAGCACTTCAGCCAAAACCACCACCAGAGCCGTCATGATGATCGTCGCGTAGACCACGCCTGCCGCGCCAAACAGGTTCATGAACAGGCTGGTGGTGAGGGCGGAGGCGAGAATATTGACCAGATTATTGCCCAGCAAAATCGTGCCGATCAACCGTTCCTTGGCGTTGATCAGGCTGTTGACAACAGTGGCTTTTTGGTTGCCATCCTTTTCCAGCTTGTGCATGCGGGCGCGCGATACCGCCGTGAGGGCTGTTTCAGACCCAGAGAAAAAAGCCGATATGATCAGCAATAAAATGATGGCAAGGCCGATAAGAAGAAGTTCCAGGGTCATGATTTTCGTTTCGTTTTAAATGAAGTCAGGTGGTTCAGTTTTTGGCGGTGCACTGGCTTTGCAGATAGGTGGCAAGTGTATCCATGGGCACTTCGTCATCAATAAAGCTTTCACCAATATTGCGGGTCATGATGAATACCAGCTTGCCGTTTTTGACTTTTTTGTCTTGCGCCATGGTTTTTAAAAGCTCTTCGGCGCTGGGACCATTTTCACCAGAGATATCGACAATCCTTGTTGGCAGGCCGACATTTTTGAAATGCTTTTCAACGCGGTTTGCCGCTCCAGCTTCACAATATCCAAGCTGCTCGGACAGCTCAAAGGCCATGATCATACCGATACTAATCCCCTCGCCATGCAAAAGTGAACCATCATAGCCCGCCCAGGCTTCAAGTGCATGGCCGAAGGTATGACCAAGATTGAGCAGCGCCCGTACGCCGGATTCTCGTTCATCCTGCGCCACTATACGAGCTTTGGCACGGCAGCTGGTGGCGATCGCGTGGGTGCGTGCCTGGGCATCGCCAGCCAGGATGCGGGGGCCATATTCTTCCAGCCAGGAGAAAAACACCGGATCATCAATGAGGCCATATTTGACGACTTCGGCATAGCCGGCCCTTAGTTCGCGGGCCGGCAGGGTTTCGAGTACATCGCTATCGATTAGTACGAGGGCTGGCTGATGAAAACAGCCCACAAGATTTTTGCCCTGAGCTGTATTAATGCCTGTCTTGCCACCAACCGAGCTGTCGACTTGCGATAACAGGGTCGTGGGAATTTGTACAAATGACATGCCGCGGCGCAAGATGCTGGCAGCAAATCCAGAAAAATCACCGATCACACCACCGCCAAACGCGATGATCAGGTCGCCGCGTTCAATCTCCATTTGCAAGAGTTCTTCGCAGGCCTTAGCAAGCGGTGAGAAGTTTTTGGTGGCTTCCCCTGGAGGCAGCACGATGGTGCCGTGGGACAACCCCGCCGCAGCAAGGCTGTTGTGCAATTTTTCAAGATGTAAAGGTGCAACATTTTCGTCTGTCAGGATGGCGCAGCGGCGCTTGCCAAGCCGCGTGACGATCATCTCGCCAGCCTTGTGCAAGAGGCCCCCGGCAATCTCAATGTCATAGGACCGATCACCAAGCTCAACGCGCACGCTTGCTTGGCTTTCACTGGTCTTGCTCGTCATTTGTTCACTCATGGGCTTTTTGGTTTCTGCTTGCGGGGCTTGTCTTTGTCTGTTTTCTGGCTTGATGCGTTGGCACTGGGGTCCTCTTCATGACAGAGATATTCGCACAGATTGACGACCGCTTCGGTGACGATGGTGCGCTTTTGCACATTGCGGCTGATGACCGAGACATCCGACAGGCCATAAATGGGATAGCGTTCATCCAGCAGTTTTTTCATGACGGCGCGCGGATTGTCAGTTTGCAGCAAGGGTCTGGTGTTTTTGCGCGACACTCGCTCCATCAAAATATTGAGATCGGCTTTCAGCCACAAGGTAATGCCGCGTATGGCGATGGCATCTCTTGTTTGCTTGTTCATGACGGCCCCGCCGCCGGTGGCCAGGATTTGCGGCCCATTGTCCAGAATGCGCTTGATGACCTTGCGTTCGCCATCGCGAAAATAAGCCTCACCATGCTCGCTAAAAATATCCTTGATACTCATGCCAGCGGCGGTTTCAATCTCTTGATCCGCATCGACAAATGGCAGCTTGAGGCGCTTGGAAAGCATCCGCCCGATTACGGTCTTGCCCGCCCCCATGAGGCCAACGAGAACGATTGAGCGGTCGCCAAGCTTTGATAATATAAGCTCGCGCCGATGGCGGCTCTTTTTTTGAGCTGCTTTGTGCTTTACGGCCAAACGCATTTTTTATCTGATTTTTTCAT
>JAJRQA010000173.1 GCA_024280475.1 Alphaproteobacteria bacterium | reverse complement strand
GCAAGGTGTTGAGGCAGCGTCAGGTCACAAGTGTTCTCGGGTCACGCCTGTTTGATATCAAATTCATCGACCCCAACCCAAAACGCGCACAAAAGATTGCAACAGCCTATGGTGACGCCTTCATCGCCGCCAATATTGATAAACGTTTTCAGGCAAATTCCAGCGCCAAAGTCTTTCTTGAAGACAAAATCGGACAGTTGAAAATACGATTGCGGGCTTCGGAAAAATCCCTGCTTGATTTTGCGCGCAAAAAACAGATTGTTGCCATCAGCAACAAATCATCCATCGCCGAAAATAATCTATCGCAGGCAAATGTTAAACTGGGCGACCTCGTCTCTGAGAGAATTAAAAAAGAGCAACTGTGGAAACAGGTTCAATCTGAAAGTGCCATCAATCTGCCGCAACTTCGCTCAAGCAAAATTTTTGAGGGATTGCGTACCAAACGTAATGGCTTATCCACCAGCTATCAGGAAAAACTCCAGACTTTTAAACCGAGCTACCCGGCAATGGTCGAAATCAAAAACAAGATGAGGAAAATCGACCAGCAGATCAAAAAAGAGTTGTCGGGAGTGAGGCAGTCGCTAGAAGCTGATTATCAGGCCGCCTTGTCCCAGGAAAATGAAATGAAGGCCCGGATCAGCAGGCTGAAAACACAAGCTCTGGATCTGAAACAGCAAAGCATCCAGTACAATATTTTAAAAAGAGAGGTTGATACCAACCGCTCGCTCTATAATGGTCTGTTGCAGCGTTTCAAGGAAGTCGATATTGCCGCTGGTGTCGGTGCCAACAATGTTTTCGTAGTCGATATAGCCACATTACCCGAATTCCCATCTTCACCCAAACTGATGCGTGCGCTGCTTTTATTCTTCGCGCTTGGTCTTGGTGGCGGAATTGGTACAGCCTTCCTGCTTGAACATCTTGATGATACGGTTCATACCGCCGAAGAACTACATGCACTTTCAGGCCTGACAACATTGGGGATCATACCTCGCCTCGCTGAAAACAGTAACATTGAGCAGGAATTTGTTGATCCACGATCGCCTATCTCTGAGGCCTACCGGTCGATGGCCACATCATTGCAGCTTTCAACCGCAACCGGCCTGCCCAAAACGGTCGTACTGACAAGCGCTGGCCCGGGAGAAGGTAAGTCGACGACGGCGATTGCTCTTGCCCGACATTTCGCCACCATGGGTATGAAGGTGCTGCTTGTTGATGGCGATCTTCGCAAGGCCAGTCTGCATGAAAAACTAGGGCTGCCAAACTCGGTTGGATTGAGCAATTATCTCACGGGGGCCTGTGAGCCGCCCGAAGCCATTCAGGCGACACAAACCCCCAATCTGGCCTTTATGTGTTCGGGGCCATTGCCGCCAAATGCTGCTGATCTGCTTGGTGGGAATAAACTTTTTTCACTGCTTTCAGTCGGTCTGGAAATCTTCGATTTTATCGTCATTGACGGCCCGCCAATGCTTGGGCTGGCCGATGCTCAACTCTTGGCAAATGCTGCTTCGGCAACGATCTTTGTCACGGCCTCTGGACAGACCAGTGTGGGCCAGGTGCGTGGTGCGCTCAACCGTTTGCGGATAATCAATAGTCCCGTGATTGGAACTGTGCTGACGAAGTTCGACGCAAAGTCCTCTGGCTATGGCGGCTATGGTACATATGGCGGCGACGAGCATTTTAGCTATGGAAATCAAACCGAAGTTCTTGAGAAGGGTGGTGCCGCCAAGCCCGCAGAAAAGCCTGAACAAGCTCAAGCCGCAGCTGTTAAAAAGGACGCATAATGCAAGGTCGAGACGCATTGAAATCAGCCATTGAACTGATGAATATGCCCTCAATGGTGCATATGGTCAAATCGGATCCTCTGCCCGATGGCATTCCATTGCTGCTTCGGCTGGTGGTCGGCGATGAACAGAGCATGCGCGAGGCGACCTCGACAACAGAACGCTCCCCAAAAGTCATAAAGGAAGCCGCTGAATTTTTTATCGAGCAGATCATGCTGGCGCCAGATGCGGACAGTTACCGTGTCCTTGGGGCAGGCTCCAGGGCAACCAGTCATGAGCTTCGAGCCAATATGGCCTTGCTCATCAGGTGGCTGCACCCCGACCATGATCCCGAAGGTGTCCGAACCGTATTTATCTCGCGCATAACCGGCGCGTGGGATAATCTGAAGACAAAAGAGCGCCGGGCCGCCTATAATAAAAAACTGCGTATTGTGCAGCGACAAAAAGCTCCGGTAAGGAGCAGGAAAAAACCTGGATCTGGTCAAAAAAAACAGAGGATGGAAAAATACAGGAACAGAAAAGCAAAGTCTCAGAAAAGAAGAGGGGCGAGCCGTCGCGATACTCGTCTGCAGGGTCATCATAAAAAACAACATTTAGGTTTTTTTCGCCGAATGATGCTGTTGCTTTTCAACAGGACCATTCGTTGAACGATGATTGTAATCAGTGCATCTCACTTCATTATCGGATATGGATTTATTAGAATTGGAATAGTGCTGGAATGTCTGTTAAAAATGCATCAGGCAACAAATTTCGAACAGCCATGTTCGCAATATCAGGGATTACTCTGGTCTGGCTTGTTATCTCAAAAAGTCTGGTTGCTTATTTGGCCCAGACAGCACCAGAAACGGCACGGGCTCTTCAATCCGACAATCCCACTGTTCTCCTTGATCTTGCTGATAAAAAAATCAAGGAACGTGTGCGCAGGCTAAATGAAAATCCGGTCAAATTTTCAGATGGTTTTTCAACTGATAAAGTCTTGGACAAGAAGATAAGGCGGTGGTTGGAAAAAGTGTTGCGCAAAGAGCCACTCAATGCTCAGGCCCTGCGAATACTTGGCCAACTCGCCGACATGGAAGCTGATAAGGACCGAGCGGAACAGCTTATGCTGGCAGCAGTACGTCTTTCCAAACGTGAAACCATAGCCGTATACTGGCTCGCCCAAAGGAGTTATGAGAAAAAAGAATATGCCAGGGCCGTAGACTATGTGGATATCCTGCTGCGCGCGCATCCCAAACTAAGAAAGCATATTATACCATTATTGGTGAAAATAGCCGAAACGAAAAAAGGCCAGGTCAGGCTGGAAAAACATCTGGCAACCAATCCCCGCTGGCGTGCCCGCTTTTTTCAGCTTCTAAAGGCTGGAGAAAGGGATGTGCGCCTGCCGCTCCGCCTGTTTCTCAGTCTGAAAAACACAAAAACGCCACCGACAACCTCAGAACTGCGTTATTATCTCATCCCGCTGATTGCTCGAAAAGAGTATGATCTGGCATACTATACCTGGCTGCAATTCCTCTCCATCAAACAGCTGGAGAGTGCTGGAATGCTGTTTAATGGAAGTTTTGAAAGCGATGCGGACGGCCTTCCCTTCAATTGGGAAATATCAAATAAATCTGATGTTTTAATCAAGCTGACGTCACTTCCTGACGAGGGTGCGGAGCGGGCCTTGTCCATCAGATTTGGCTATGGACGAGTGAAACCTGAAATTACGAAGCAGATAACAGTACTGTCACCAGGTCAGTATCACCTCACCGGTCTCTTTAAGGGGCGCTTTAAGGGCAAGCGTGGTCTGCAATGGATTATCAGCTGCGCAAGCGGTCGGCATCTAGGGAAGAAACTGGCTGAAGGCCCTATGTTTATCGGCATGGAAAAGAAATGGAAACAGTTTGATATTGCCTTCCAGGTACCTGCTGAAAACTGCCCAGCCCAGTATGTCAGCCTGTCTCTTGATGCGCGAACAGCATCCGAGCAGCTGGTTTCGGGGCATGTCTGGTACGATAGGCTGAGCCTTTCGCGAACCAGCAATACGTTCTGACCAAGCCAGATTTTATCACCTTACGGCTCCGTCGGGGCGGGCAAGCCGCCAAATCGTCGTTCCCTGCTCATATATTGTTCCAGTATTTTGTTAAAGCGTTCCACGGTCAGTTGCCGCCAGTTTTCCTCGACAAATGCCAGCTCTGAATAGGCGCACTGCCAAACAAGACTATTTTCAAGTTTTTCCTGATGTCCCGTCAATATTATGAGGTCTGGATCAGAAAGTTCCATGGGTTCAATATGAGCATGGATCAAATCAGTGGTGATTTCATCAAGTGTAATATTCCCAGCCTCCATATCCTCCAATATTCGAGTTACCGCACTGACAATAGAGCTATACCCTAATCTGGTGTATGAGGGTTTGCGGACAGGCGGTGGTTCTGGTTGAATTGTTGTTGCAAGACTTCAAGGCAACCAAAAGGAGAACCACCACCATGAGTGACGATAACATCATTGATCTGG
>JAJRQA010000172.1 GCA_024280475.1 Alphaproteobacteria bacterium | reverse complement strand
TTCCCCCTCTTTGGTATGACCGCGTAGTTTCGGTATGACGAGCAGAAATGCTTGCAATCCCTAGTAAAATATACAGAGTTTAATAGAGAGGTGAGATGTCTCACCGCGGGAGAAAAGATATTATGTCAATCGATAAAGTCCCGATGACACCAGCAGGTCACGCGGCGCTTGAAAAAGAAGCCAAACACCTGAAGTCCGTCGAGCGTCCCCGGATTATCAAGGCAATTGCGGAAGCGCGGGCTCATGGTGATTTGTCGGAAAATGCCGAGTATCACGCTGCCAAGGAGCAGCAAGGCATGACCGAAGCCCGGGTTAAAGAGCTTGAGAGTACCTTGTCTCGTGCTGAGATTATCGATATCTCCTCGATGGATGGTGACAGGATCAAATTTGGCGCGACCGTGACCGTTGTCGATGAAGATACGGATGAAGAGATCAGTTATCAGTTGGTGGGAGATTATGAATCTGATGCCAGCAATGGCAAAATATCCGTCAGTTCTCCCGTTGCGCGCGCCTTGATGGGCAAGGAAGTCGGCGATTCGACAGAAGTAGCAACACCAGGTGGTGGGCGCTTTTTTGAGATCTTGAAAATCGAATATATAGCTTGAAGCTAGAATAGATATAGAACCTTTTGATCGATATCGCGTGTGCGATGGGCGATCAAAAAGCAAGACAAAATAAAACGGCTGCACAGCAACTATTCGCCGTGCAGCCGTTTTTTTGTTCGTTTATGAAGTTTCTAGCCAAGAAATCCGTCATATTTGGCTTTAAAGCGAGACAGACGACCACCACGGTCGGTGAGATGCTGTCCACCACCAGTCCAGGCCGGATGTGTATTGGTGTCAATGTCGAGCTTTAGCTCATCATTTTCCTTGCCGTAGGTCGAATAGGTCTCAAAAGTTGAGCCATCGGTCAAGACCACTGTAATTTTATGGTATTCTGGGTGTAGTTCTTTTTTCATTTTGCCTTCATCCTGCAAGGATCTGGAGGCATTTGGGGAAAAGCTCAAATGCCAGCCATTGGAATGTCAAGCGGCTCTTATATCCTATTCGATGGTGGCAGACAAGTCTCAAAACCTCAAATAATGGACAGAATAGAGCATGATATGGCGCGCGGTGTTTTACCCGGGTAAATAACCGTCTTTAAAAAGCGGATGTCTGGCAGTCTATGACGCCTATGCTGCGCTCATTTGAGTGCCACCGCTTGTCGAACTGGGGGATGATTGGTGCTGCCTAGTGGGCAATCAGTTCCAATCTGTTGGCAAGTTTAATGGCAGTGATCGATAAAGAGCAATCATAGGCAATCACTTCCACTCCGCTTTTGCGCGCTTTTTTGAAGGTTTCAAAATAGACAGGATCATTGTCTGCAGCGATGGTAAACTGGGCTGCATCGTCTCTTTGAATGACATAGAACATCACGGCGCGGTGGCCATCTGCTACCATGTCGGATAATTCTTCCAGGTGTTTGGCGCCTCGCTTGGTTACCGAATCGGGGAATTCGGCCAATCCTTTTTGGCGCAATAAATGCACATTTTTCACCTCGACATAGCAAAGCTTATGGCCGTTGTTTGATAGCAGTATGTCAATGCGGCTGCTTTTGCCATAGGGCACTTCTCGTCTCATCTCTTCATATCCCCCAAGTTCAGGGACTTTTCCGGTTTCTATAGCCTCAAATGCCAGCTTGTTGGGGTGCATGGTATTGATGCCCACAAGCGCCTTTTTACCGTGGATGTGGATTTCCGCGAGTTCCCAGCTATAGGCGAGTTTGCGTTTGGGATTATCGCTTTTTGACAACCAGACTTTGATTCCGGGTTCTTTGAGCCCGAGCATGGCGCCTGGATTGGCGCAATGAGCGGTGATCTCTTCACCATTGGCCAGGACGACATCAGACAAAAACCGCTTGTAGCGCTTTGTGAGCGTTGCGGGTATCAAGGGTTCTTTGAAATTCATCGATTTTTGATCCAGGGTTTCAGTCGCCTGACCGCTTCTTGCATATCATTGAGCGAGCGGGCATAGGAAAATCGCAAAAAATGCTTGCCGCGGACGGCGTCGAAATCTTGCCCGGGTGTGAGAGCAACGCCGGTGTTCTCCAGAATTGCGCGGGTAAAGCTCTGGCTGTCGTCGGTGAGGTCGCTGATATCAGCATATAGATAAAAAGCCCCGTCAGCAGGTAGTATTTTCCCAAAACCTGCTTCAGGCAGCTCGTTCAACAGATAATCGCGATTTATTTCGTAAGCATTTTTATAGGTTTCCAGCTCGTCAATACAATCAAAGGCCTTGATGGCGGCAAGTTGCGACAGGGTGGGGGCATTGATATAGAGATTTTGCTGCAGCCGCTCGATCGGCCGGACAAGGTGTTCAGGGACCACCATCCAGCCAATCCGCCATCCTGTCATTGAAAAATATTTCGAAAAACTATTGATGATGATAGCGTCGCGATTATAGGCAATTGCCGTTGGAGCCGGCGTGCCATAGGTCAGACCGTGATAAATTTCATCTGAAATAAAACTGATATTCTTGCTGGCGCAATGAGTGGCCAGTTTCTTCAAAGAAGAGGCGTCCAGCATCGTACCGGTTGGATTGGCGGGAGAGGCCAATAACAGCCCATCAAGGGCGCTATCCTTTGAGGCCAGCTCATCCAGATGATCTATGGTTGGGAACCAACCCGATTGTTCATTGGTTTCGATAAATACCGGATCGATATCTAGGGCACGCAGAATGTGGGGATAACAGGGGTAGCCCGGCACAGGCAGGGCGACTTTGGCTCCCTTGTCAAAAAGCGCCAGAAATGCCAGTACGAAGCCCGCTGAACTGCCCGTCGTAATGATAATACGGTCAGCTGGGACGTCTAGCTTGTAACGGGTTTGATAATGGTGCGAAATGCGCTCGCGCAGCTCTGGCAGCCCCTTGGCATCGGTATAGCCAAGGCGATCAGCATCAAGCGCATTGTGGGCCGCCGCAATCACTTTAGAGGGGGCTTTGGTTGAGGGTTGTCCGACCTCCATGTGAATAATATGCTCGCCCAAAACCTCTTTTTCGTTGGCTGCTCTCATCATATCCATGACGATGAACGGCGGGATATCGGAGCGAGTGGCGATTCTGGGCTTTGATCTCACGTCAATTGTCCTGTCGCATCGTAAATCATCAAGTTAAGCAATCTGGCTCACGTCATAAAATTGAACTTCAATTGCGGGCGGATAGGTCTTGATATTGCCCTATTGGGCAGGTCTGATCTGTTAAAACAACTAATATTTGCAAAATTGCGGGTTCGCTTGGTTGACCTTTATCTGGTTGAACCATAGATCTGTTGCAGAGGTAAAGGGCGTTTGGGAATAGAAGCGGTTTTCTGCGAAGATCCCTTGCTGCCGGGCGGGTATATTAAAGCAATTAGGATCAAACGATAAAAGGTGTTGGACTGTTTATGCGCTTCTTCCAAGATATGCGAAAATTGCACAAGCTGGCGACCCCTGTATTGGCTGCTTCACTGGTTATGGTCTGGGTTTTCACAAGTGCTGCGCAGGCTCGTGGCCTGATACGCGATACCGAAACCGAGAACTTGATCCGAGAATATGCGCGGCCAATTTTCAAAGCGGCGGGTCTGTTTGGTCAAAATATCAAGATCCATATTGTTTCCGACCATGCCTTTAATGCCTTTGTAGTCGATGGCCAGAACATGTTCATCCACATTGGTGCTATCACCAACTCCAAGACACCCAATCAGCTGATTGGGGTGATCGCCCATGAAACTGGACATATAACCGGCGGTCATTTGGCCAGATTTCGCTCTCAGCTAAAAAAAGCCCAGTCGGCCAGTCTGATGCTGCAAATATTGAGTATTGCTGCGTTGATCGGAGGGGCAGCCGCGGGGAGTGACATTGGCCAGGCCGGTGGGGCAGCGTTGATGGGTGGCAACACGCTCATCAAGAAAAATATTCTTGCCTATCGCCGGATCGAAGAAAGTTCGGCTGACCGTGCCGCCGTGACGTTTTTGAACGGCACACATCAATCGGCCAAGGGCATGCTGAAAACATTTGAATTTTTTGCAGATCAGGGACTGGCTTCCTTGCGACAGGTTGATCCCTACCTGCAAAGTCATCCCATGCCCCGCCAACGTCTTGCGCAATTGCGAGACATTGCCCGCCGTAGCCCTTACTTTAATGTGCTTGACCGTCCTTCATTGCAAAGACGTCACGAAATGGTGAAGGCCAAACTTATTGGTTTTCTTGACAATCCAGCCACCGTGTTCAATTTGTACAACAGCCGCAACAAGAGCACGCCTGCACGCTATGCGAGAGCAATTGCCTCCTATCGGCGTGGGGGCCTTAAGTCGTTTTTGCCTAAAATTAATGCGTTGATTTCGGAGCATCCAGATAATCCCTTTTTTCATGAGATCAAGGGACAGTTCTTATTTGAGGGAGGACGGCCAACAACGGCAATCAGACCTTTGCGCAAAGCGGTCAGTCTTGCACCAGGCGCACCCTTGCTTCGTGTCCTGCTGGCGCAAGCATTATTAGCAAGCAATGATGACTTGCTCGTAGATGAGGCAATCCGTCATCTTCGCAAGGGATTGGGACGAGAAGATAAATATGCGCTCGGATACCGTCAATTGGCGAATGCTTACGCCAGAAAAAAGAAAATATCGAGGGCTGAAGTCGCCTCTGCACAAGCCTATTTTTACGAAGGACGGCTGAAACTGGCAAAGCAGCAGGCCAAGAGGGCGAAAAAGAAACTGAAAAATGGCAGTGCCCAGTGGCTGATCGCTGATGATATTCTAAAATTTCAACGCCCTAAACGATAAATGCGGAGTGGGTAATTTGATGGTTTGACTTGAAGCCGTTCACATAGAATATATATGGCATATTAATCAATTTATCGAAGCGCGTGTTAGAAGCCGTTGCTTTGAGCATGACGAGGAGTGAAGGGACATGGGTATGAGATTGTTGACGAGATATATGGCGATTGGCCTTACGGGGTTGTTGCTGGCAGCTTGCGCCGAAGAGCAAAGCGCGCAACAGGGCAAGGCTGATTCTGACGCGGGTACAAAGATGGAAAAGGTGGCCAAAGCGGTTGCCGATAAAATGGTATCCCCAAAAGGCTTTTCCAGCGAGCAGGAAGAAGCCATTGCCAGAATCGTCCGCAAGACATTGGTATCGAGACCTGAAATCATTCAGGAAGCCATCGTGGCATTGCAACAAAAAGAGAAAGCAGAAGAAGAAAAGCGGAAAGTTTCAGCTCTCTCTGACAATGCTGATACTTTGTTCCGCTCAAGATTTGATCCGATCGCGGGCAATCCCAAGGGAGATGTCACCGTGGTCGAGTTCTTTGATTATAATTGCCCCTATTGCCGCAAGGGTTTTAAAACACTCGAGAAAGTCATGAAGCAGGATAAAAAACTGCGAGTAGTGTTCAAGGAATTTCCTATTTTCGGGAATGCTTCTTTGACAGCTGCGCGGGCGGCTTTGGCGTCCAAGAAACAGGGCAAATATTACGTATATCATAAGGCTTTGCTTGAATCTGACGGGCGTGTCACGGATAATTCTGTATTTACGATTGCCGAAAAAGTTGGTCTTGATGTTGATCGCTTGAAAAAAGATATGGAAAGCCCGGAAGTGGCCCAGTCTATCGCTGAAACCAAGGATCTTGCTAATCGTCTTGGGATTAGCGGCACACCAGCTTACTATGTCGGTGACAAGTTCATTGGCGGCGTGCCACCAAATCTTAATGAAGTGATGAAAAGCCATGTAGCAGATATCCGCAAGAATGGCTGCAAAATCTGCTAAAAGCCAATTTTAGGAAACTCGAAATATTGAACGGCAGGGCAGCAGCGTCCCGCCGTTTGAGTCCCAAAGACAAGGTTGGTTGATGAGAATATCTGCGAAAAACTTTTGGCGTGTTATGGTGACCGGCTGGCTATTACTGGCCGGATTTGGACTAACATTTACACAGGTGTCGGCCGAAAAAATCGATAATAATGTCGCGGTTTTTGCAGCTCTCGACAAAGTTTCAGCGCGCATCTCTCATTTGGAAGTGCCGCTTAATACCACTGTGGAATTTGGTGCCTTGTTGATCACGCCAAGAACCTGCCATACACGCCCTCCGACAGAAACTCCTCATACAACGGCCTTTGTCGAAGTACAAGAAGTGCAGTTGAATCAGACCAAAGCACCTTTATTCATGGGCTGGATGTTTGCTGAAAGTCCCGGCATTCACGGTGTTGAGCATCCCGTGTTTGATGTCTGGCTGACAAGCTGCAAAACCTTGTGAGCTGGCAGTTCCATGGGTTCTTGCAGAAAATCAGCTGGTTTTGCCAGCGCGTCAATCAGTTTCTTACGATAGGCTCTTTGGTCAATTTCTATGCCGCCAAGAGTGCGTAGATGATCAGTTAGAAACTGGGTGTCGAGAAGCGAAAAACCGCAATGATTGAGGCGTGCAACAAGGTTTGCCAGGGCAATTTTGCTGGCATCTCGCTCAAATGAAAACATGCTCTCTCCAAAAAATGCGCCACCAATATGAACACCGTAAAGCCCGCCAACCAGCTTGGCGTCTTTCCAGGTTTCAACTGTATGGCAATGGCCTTGCTCGAAAAGCTCACCATATAGTTTGCGTATGGGCTTGTTGATCCAGGTGCTGATACGCCCGGCTTTCATTGAGCTACAGCCGTCAATCACGCCTTCAAAGTCACTATTAATTCGGATCTCAAAATTTTCTTTAAGAATGAGCCGCTTAAGACTTTTGGAGAGGTGGAAGCCATCCAGCGGAATGATCCCACGCTCTGTGGGCTCGATCCAGAAAAGCGTCTCGTCATCGGCATCCTCGCCCATGGGAAAAGAGCCGTTTGAGTAGGCGTCGAGGAGAATATCCGTCGTCAATTCGCCGATTTCAGCACAGGTATAGATTGGAAACTCCCTGATCGGTCGATTAATACTATTGCGCAGATTTTCAGACTAGGGCTTTTCGAGGTATTTTTCCAGCCAATGAATATCATATAGGCCGTTGATGATATCTTGCTCATTGATGAGGGCCGAGAACAGAGGAATGGTTGTCTCAATGCCATCAATAACAAACTCTCCTAAAGAGCGTTTCAATCTCATCATGCATTCATTGCGGTTTTTACCATGTACAATCAGTTTGCCGATCAGACTGTCATAATAGGCAGGGATGGTATATCCAGCGTAAACACCCGAATCGACGCGCACCCCAAGCCCGCCAGGAGGATGAAAATAGGATATCGTTCCAGGGGATGGCATAAAGGTCGAGGGGTTTTCAGCCGTGATCCGGCATTCAATGGAGTGGCCGCTCAAACGCACATCTTCTTGCGAGAGGCTTAACGGCGCACCTGAAGCGATACGGATCTGTTCTATGACAATATCAACACCGGTGATCATCTCTGTGACAGGATGCTCGACCTGCAACCGTGTGTTCATCTCGATAAAGTAAAATTCGCCATCTTCATAGAGAAACTCAATCGTGCCGACACCCTCATATTTAAGCTCAGCGATGGCATTGGCAACGATCATGCCGATTTCTTCGCGTTGTTCATTATTGAGGGCGGGTGAGGGCGCTTCTTCCCAGACTTTTTGATGGCGGCGTTGCAGCGAACAATCGCGTTCGCCAAGATGAATGGCATTGCCTTTACCATCGCCAATCACCTGCACCTCAATGTGGCGCGGTGTTCCAAGGTATTTTTCCAGATACATGGTATCGTCACCAAAGGCAGCTTTTGATTCAGCCCTGGCAGTGGCCAAAGACATGGAAAGCTGATCTTCGGATGTGGCTACCTTCATGCCGCGGCCCCCGCCACCAGCAGAAGCTTTGATGATTACTGGATAGCCAATTTGCTTGGCGACCCTCATAGCCTGTTTATCGGTTGTCACGCCACCTTCAGAGCCGGGAACGACCGGAATACCAAGTCGTTTCGCCGTTCTTTTTGCTTCGATTTTATCTCCCATGAGGCGGATATGTTCGGCACTTGGGCCAATGAATGTAATGCCATGCTCATGCAATATATCGGCGAAACGGGCATTTTCAGATAGAAACCCATAGCCAGGATGCAGCGCATCGGCGCCAGAAATTTCGCATGCGGCCAGCAGCGCGGGGATTTTCAGATAGCTCTCGGCGGCTGATGGGGGGCCGATGCAAACACTTTCGTCTGCCAGTTTGACATGCATGGCATCAGCATCCGCGGTGGAGTGGACAGCAACCGTTGCGATGCCTAGCTCTTTGCAAGCGCGCAGAATACGAAGGGCGATTTCACCGCGATTGGCAATTAGTACCTTGTCAAACATGAAGTTTCCTTGGTTACGCTCGATGGGTGCGCGGGCAAATGACCAGCGTGCTGGTCGGTTGGAACTTACTCGATAATCAAAAGCGGCTCGCCGAATTCAACTGGTTGTTGATCTTCAATCAAGATGCTGGTGATTTTACCACTGCGCGGCGCTGGAATGTGGTTCATGGTCTTCATGGCCTCGACAATCATTAATGTCTGGCCTTCAGAAACCTGTTGGCCAACCTTGATAAATGGATCCGCTCCAGGTTCTGGCGACAGATAGACTGTTCCAACCATTGGTGAGGGCACAGCACCTGGATGGGCGGCCTCTTCGACAGGCATGATATTTATCGGTGCACCACCAGAGATAGCGACAGGTGCTGCGCTGATCGCTGGTTGCATCATCCCAGCAGGGGCGGTGTTACGGGCTACGCGGATGCGCAGGTCGGGTTGCTCGATCTCGATCTCGCTAAGGCCCGTCTCGGTAAGTAATTCGGCCAGTTCACGAATAAGTTCGTGATCAAGGCTCTTGCCGGATTTGGATGTGCTCGTTTTTGCCATGCCTTGCTTCATGCTCCCGTTCGTTTGCCTGATCTTTTTATGTGATGCTGTCGTTGAGGGCCAGCAATGCCAATTCATACCCTTTTGCACCGAGGCCACTGATGATTCCAATCGATGCTTTGGAGACATAAGAGTGGTGGCGAAAGTCTTCGCGTTTGAAAATGTTCGATAGATGAACTTCTATGCAATCACATTCGACTGCCATCAAGGCATCCATCAAGGCGACAGAGGTATGGGTGTAGGCACCGGCATTGAGAATAATCGATGCCTTTTTCTCTCCGGCCTCATGAACCCAATCGACGAGTTCACCTTCGTGGTTGCTTTGGCGAAAGTCCACCTTGATGCCAAGATCCTTGGCAATTTCCTTCAAGCGAATTGCAATATCTTCTAGTTTCAGGACCCCATAGATTTCAGGTTCCCGGGTGCCCAGGAGATTAAGATTGGGGCCATTAAGGACAAAAATCTGTTTGCTCATGAAATTATGGATCGGTTCTTCTGAATTCGTGGAAAAGAGAGTTCAATGATCTAAACATTAAAAACCCCTGTTGAAAATACTGACGCTGTTTCTAGCAGTTTTTTACTGTTGACGCAAAGGCTTATGGCACAATTGATGAACGGATAAATATCTCTCTCTTTATCAATTTCACTTATCGCTTATTCAGGTCGCCAAGGCTCATAAGTTTGTGGCGTACTCGATGAAGTAGCGCCCGCAAGTAGCGAGCCTTGAGGGCGATAAGCCTTGCCCGTTCCGGTATAGTTTGGAGAATGACGTTTTTGCCAGTGTCGTGGCTGGTAGTTCTCTTTGTTTGGTAGCTGGTCAACGGTATAGTGTAGCCAGCCATGCCAGTCAGCTGGCACAGTCGAGGCTTCAGCCAGACCATTAAACGTGACCCAGCGGCGCGGAATACCAAGAGGGCCAACACCTTTACGCTGGATATAGTAGCGATTGCCAAATTCGTCTTCGCCAACCAGTTTACCCTTACGAAACGTGAAAAAGCGGGTGCCCCACGTATTACCGTTCCACCAGGTAAACATTTCGTTGAACAGTCCCATATGTGCCAATCCTTGTCGATTTCGCGCGAGTTTCTGGTTCGCTCACAGCTTTGCGTGACTATGGCAGCATTGATTTGGTGTGTCCAGCCTTCCAAGTGATGCTTTTGGGGGCGGTTTAACGCATTGATGGTGATCAATGCAGCAACTGATTTGAATTCCTACAAAATAGTGCTAACTTCTCTCTTTGTTACGGCATGTAACACTTTTTAAGAAACAGATGTGAGGATATAGAGTGGCGCGCAAAGCCCGAAATCGTGCTGGAAAAACAGCTAATAAAAAAGGTGGGAAAAACCGCTCAATCGGCCCCCTTAAATCTTTGAAGCCATATTTGTTGCGCCATAGAACGATGGTGATCGGTGCATTGGTGGCGCTTGTTGTTGCCGCTTTGGCAACACTAACCGTGCCTATCGGGGTGCGGCGCATGATTGATGCGGGATTTTCGGCCTCTAATTCGCAGACCATCAATTCCTATTTTATCGCGATGTTTGCTGTTGGACTGGTTCTGGCATTGGCAAGTGCGGTGCGCTTTTATTTTGTCAGCTGGCTGGGAGAGCGAATCGTTGCAGACCTTCGCACAGATGTTTTCAAGCGTTTGGCCACCCTTAGCCCGGCCTTTTACGATATAACCCATTCAGGGGAGGTCATGTCACGCCTGACCGCTGATACCACACAGATCAAGAGTGCTGTGGGTAGTTCTGCCTCGCAGGCTCTGCGCAATCTTATCATGACCATCGGTGCTAGTTTCATGATGTTTGTGACAAGTCCCAAACTGGCTGCGCTCGTGGTGCTGGCGATCCCGTTAATCGTGGTTCCCCTGGTCGGGCTTGGGCGTTCGGTACGTAAATTATCGCGCGATGCTCAAGATACTTTGGCGATCTCATCGTCGGTTGCCGCTGAAAATCTGTCATCCATACGCACCATGCAGGCCAACAGTTTTGAGCGCTCGGTGACCAAGCGCTTTTCTGTGGCTGTAGATAAAAGTTTTGAAGCCGCCAGAGTACGCATGAAAGCGCGCGCCGGGCTGACGGCTATCGCTATTTTTCTGGTGTTTGCCAGCATTATCGGCATTTTGTGGTATGGGGCTCAAGATGTTTTGTCGGGCAATATGAGTGGCGGCACACTGGGTCAATTTGTACTTTATGCTGCGATTGCGGCTGGATCGCTTGGTGGTTTAAGCGAGGTCTGGGGAGAGGTGCAGGAGACCGCAGGTGCTGCGGAGCGCTTGGCAGAGCTGTTAAAAACCAATTCAGATGTGAAAGATCCGCAAAACCCCGCCAGTTATGGCAAGGATAAAATCGGGAATATCTCTTTTAAGGATGTGCAGTTTTCTTACCCGTCGCGCCCTGACACACCGGCGCTTGATGGGGTCTCATTCGAGGTGAAGCCTGGCGAAACCGTTGCTATTGTGGGGGCTTCTGGTTCTGGAAAAAGCACAGTCTTCAATCTGATCTTGCGCTTTTATGATGCCAACAAAGGCTCGATTTTAATCGATGGCCTGGATGTCAGTGATGTTAAGCTAAGTGATCTGCGCAACCGCATGGCGCTGGTTCCCCAGGATATTGCATTGTTTGCTGATACGGTTGCTGCCAATATTGCTTATGGCACCGATGGAGCGACACGTGAAGATATCGTCAAAGCTGCTAAAGCTGCTTATGCTCATGGTTTTATCAGCGATCTTGATCGTGGCTATGACACGCCACTTGGCGAGCATGGGGCGACCTTGTCGGGGGGGCAGCGACAACGCATAGCAATAGCGCGGGCCGTTTTGCGTGATGCACCCATTCTTCTACTGGATGAAGCTACCAGCGCCCTTGATACGGCGAGCGAGCGAGAAGTGCAGACGGCGCTTGACGCTTTGAAAGAAGGCCGTACGACGTTGATCATCGCCCATCGCTTGTCGACTGTGCAAGATGCCGATCGAATTCTCGTCATTGACAAGGGACATGTCAGCCAAGAGGGAACACACTCGACCCTGATTGATCGTGGCGGGCTATATAAGGAGCTTGCTGACCTTCAATTTGCAGGCTCTCCGGCATAAATTTGCTTCACTCAACACGGGCTCACAAACTGTTTATTGGTCATCTATCGTGGTTCAAAGATATGCTGACGCATTGATTTCAACCTGAGGTGACTTTTCAACATGAGCATATTTGGCCGAACCTTACTCGTCTCGCTTTTTCTAGGTCTATCTGTGCCAGCAGCATCGCTTGCCAAAAACATTCCCGCGAATATGTCTCTACCGGCACCCGAATGGGAAATATCACAATGGTTCAACTCCAAAGGGTTTAAACTGTCAGAGCTCAAGGGCAAGGTGGTTGTGATCGATTTTTTCCAGCTATGGTGCCCTGGCTGCAATAGTTTTTCGATACCGTTGATGCATAAGTGGGAAAAAAAATACGCCGACCAGGCAAAAGCTGGAGAGATACAGTTTGTGAGCATCCATACGGTCTTTGAAGGTCACAACTATCAAAACCCGGCGCGCCTCAAAAAATACCTGAAAGAGAAGGGGATTGAGCATCCGGTCGGTGTTGATCAGCAGCAAAAGGGGCATTATGTGCCCCTGACCATGCGCAAGTTCAATACCAAAGGTACGCCGGAGATGGCCATTATCGACAAGCTGGGCCGCATCCGCTTTCAGCGCTTTGGCTCATTTGATGTGGCCGCCTCTGAACAGTTGATTGATCAATTGTTGAACGAATAAGGATTGCGTTTACTGGTTGGTCAATTTTAGCTCAATACGCCGGTTGCGGCGATGTATTTCTGGATCATCTCCTAGTGCAAGAGGCCGAAATTCCGCGAATCCGGCGGCCATCAATCTTGATGGCTTGACCCCTTGCGAAGTAAAGTAGCGCACAACCGAGAGCGCCCTTGCCGACGATAGTTCCCAGTTGCTTGGGAATTGAGGAGTTTGAATTGGCGTTGCATCGGTATGCCCATCAACACGCAAAATCCAGTTGATTTCCTCTGGGATTTCGCCTTCCAGTGAGACAAGTGCTTGCGCAAATTGATTGAGCTGAATGGCTGCTAGCGGGTTGAGTTCAGCCGACCCCGCAGAAAACAGCACTTCAGACTGGAACACGAATCGATCGCCTACCACCCGGATATCATCGCGATCTCCCAGCACCTGCCGCAAACGTCCAAAAAATTCAGAGCGATAGCGCGATAATTCTTGAACTTTACGGGCCAGGGCAATATTGAGCCGCTTGCCAAGATCGGCTATACGAGTTTTGTTTTTACTTTCGCGCGCTTGTGCAGCATCAAGAGATGCGTTGATCGCCGCTAGTTGCCGACGCAAGGCGGCCATTTGATGATTGAGCAATTCAACCTTGGCGAGGGCGCCGGTGCTGATCTTCTTTTGATCTTCCAGCGAACCTGAAAGGCCCGAAATCTTTGCATTGGCAGTTTTTGACTTGCCGCTTTCAACGCCAATGAGACCTTGCAGACGTGATTTCTCTCCATCCGAGGTCGCGAGGGAGGCCGAGAGCGAGGCGATGCTGTCTTCCAGTTTTTGTTTTTTAGTCTGTTCCAACGACAAAAGTTCGGTGAGTTGGGTGATTTGCCGGGTCAGCCGTTGCAGGGCCGTGTCCTTACCGCTGACTTCTTGCGAAACGAAGAAGTTGGTCAGCATGAAAACAGATAGCAAAAATGTCATGACCAATAGCAAGGTGGCCATGGCGTCAACAAAGCCAGGCCAATAATCGGCGCTATTGTTTGATCGACGGTTTGATCGTGCATAGGAAGCCATGATCTATCTCCGGAAAGGCCCTGGCGGCTTGCCACTAATAGTATTGAGAGCCGAGGCAATATCTGATTGTTGATTAGCCTGCTCGTCCATCCATTCGCGGACCACTTGTTGTTCGGCGCGCATTTGTTTTACAAGCCCATCGATACCATTGGCCAAGTCCCGGACGCCCCCGTCTGCGCCTCGGCCGCCGCCGCCCTGTTGCAGGTTTTGGGTAAGCAAGGCGATGCTGCGTTGCAGTTCTTGTACGGCATAGCCAATTTGCGAGGCTTCGGAACCTGAATGCGCGTCGGCTTCTCCAAGGGTCGTAATGGAGGCCAGCCAGTCTTCAAGTTCATTATAAAAACGATTTTGCGCATGCGATGCCTGAAGATCAAGGAAGCCAAGGATCAAGGAACCCGCCAATCCGAACAAGGAAGAACTAAAGGCCGTGCCCATACCGGACAATGGGGCTTTTAGACCAGATATGAGATCTTCCAGTCCGCTCAGATTGTCGCCGCCGGTTGGTAGTGACCCAATGGTTTTCCCAACAGAATTAATGGTTTCCAGCAATCCCCAGAAAGTGCCAAGCAGTCCGAGAAATACCAGCAGACCGATCAGATAGCGAGACGTGTCGCGTGCTTCATCGAGGCGAGAGCCAACCGAATCAAGAATGGAGCGCATGGAACCAGTCGATAGCGCGATCGCCCCGGGGCGATCACCGAGCATTTTGACCATGGGGGAGAGTAGTACCGGTGGTTTTCTCTGAGATTTGGTGATGTCAGAGAGGCGAAATTGATTGACCCAGTTTATTTCTGGATAAAGCCTTGCGATTTGGCGAAAAGAATAGATGGTGCCAAATAGCAAAACTCCGCCAATCAGGCCATTGAGGCCCGGATTGGCCATAAAAGCCCGAAATATTTGCGAATAAAGCAAAAGCCCAAGAAAACCGCAGGCCATCAGGAACAAGAACATCCAACGCAGAAAAACAGACGGTTTTGTAAGTGAATTCTGATAGTGCATTTCAACCATCTTTTCGCACATCCCCCCAAAGGATTTTATTTTTAAGGATCTAACGCTTGTGGCTGATCCCGTTTTGTCACCCGATCTACAATATACAGATATTGTGGCAGGATAAATGCAAATCTATTGCAAAAACGCAGCTTTTGCCAGAGCTAATGGTCTAGGAATTGGGGGCGATGGTTTTTTGCAGCTCTTGTTGAATGGGAGCGGTGCCAGCAACGATACTTCCCTTGACGAGCATATCATGCCCACCCTCGGCATCTGACACGAGGCCACCTGCTTCGCGCACCAGCACAATCCCGGCAGCCATGTCCCAGGCCTGAATACCGCGCTCCCAATACGCGTCAAAGCGGCCAGCGGCCACCCAGGCGAGGTCAATCGCCGCAGATCCGGTACGCCGTATGCCAACAACTGTTTGCATAACATCGCGGCATTCTTGAATAAACACTTCTTTGCCGGACTTTCCGCGATGGGGAATGCCCGTCACCACAACTGCATCAGCAAGTTTCTCGCGTCCAGCGACGCGGATACGGCGGTCATTCAAGAAAGCACCAGAACCTTTTTCAGCAGTGAACATCTCATCCATGACGGGATTGTAGATCAATCCAGCCACCAGCTTGCCATCGCGCTCAAGGGCGATTGATATGGCGAATTGAGGGATGCCGTGCAGATAATTGGTGGTGCCGTCCAGCGGATCAACGATCCATCGATGGGTTTTATCGCTTCCCTCGACAATGCCGCGTTCCTCCATCAGAAAATTATAGTGAGGACGGGCGTGCACCAATTCCTCATAAATGATTTTTTCGGCGCGATGGTCGGCCCGCGAAACGAAATCGGCGGGGCCTTTGGTGGCAACCTGCAAATGCTCGATTTCACCAAAGTCGCGCGACAGGGCGCGTCCGGCTTTGCGTGCGGCCTTGGTCATGACATTCATAAGCGCCGATGCTGGCATATCTGTCCCCGGTTCTGATCAGTGTATATATATAAGAGTAAGGACGGGGCTATCCCCGCATTGAGATCAGGCTCTACCCTATAACAGAGATATTGTCGATAAGCCTTGTGCGCCCAAGCATGGACGCGATCAATAGTCGCGCCGGTTTGCCTTCATATTGATGTATCGGTGCGAGTGTGCGAGCGTCGCACAATTCGAAATAGTCGAGTATAAAGCCAGCTTTGATCAATTGCTCTGATGTTTGTGATGCTGCTTGTTGCATAGGGACGCCCTGTAGGAGCTGAGCACGGGTTTCGATGAGCGCCTTCCAAAGCAGGGGGGCTGATTGGCGATCAGTTTTGGACAAATAGACATTGCGTGAGGAGAGCGCCAATCCGTCGCTTTCGCGCACGATGGGGCCGCCCAATACGTCAACAGGCAGGTCAAGATCGGCCACAAGACGCCTGATCACCAGTAATTGTTGGTAATCCTTTTCTCCAAAAACGGCAATATCTGGTGCGCAATGCAGCAATAGTTTTGTGACGACCGTCGCCACACCGTCAAAAAAATGCGGGCGTGATACACCACAAAGCCCTTCAGATATGCCGGTGACAGAAATGTGGGTTGAAAACCCTTTTGGATAAATCTGCTCGACATCTGGTGCATAGACCAGATCAGCTCCGATTGTTTTGAGTTTGTCGAGATCTGCAGCAAGGTCGCGAGGATATTGGTCGAGATCCTCTCCTTGTGTAAACTGCTTTGGATTGACAAATACAGAGACAATCACCTTGCTCGCCGCCGTGCGCGCCAGTTTAACCAGCGACAAGTGACCTTCATGCAGAGCGCCCATGGTTGGCACCAATGCAATGATCTGGTTATTGTGTCGCCACTTTGATCTTTGTGATTGCAGGTCGGCAAGTTTGGATATGGTGTTCAAATCAGTGCTCATAAACTGGATGTTTTCTCACTCTATATATAGGCGGTCTTCAAGATAGACATGGAGATATATGCCTTTTTGATATCTTTGACTTGTTCACAATATAAAAGAAAACGGGATCAAAGGTCCATCACATACCGTACGAGTCAGCCGTGGCAGGTGACAGCTTTGACCATCAATAATGCATTAGGGCTTATTTCGTGTGCGTTTACGAGGTCGCCAAATTCCTTCGTGGCACAAATGACACAACCTTGCCACATTTCCTTTACGAAAGGTTAAAGCGTGTTTACAGCATAGAGCCAATAGTCTAATCCTGAAAAGGAACAAACAGGAAGGGCCAGTTAGGTCATCAAGGTTTGCCCCATTAAAATAGGGGGCGAGTTCTTGGATCAAAAGGTTCAGAGTTCGTTTGTGGGGTGAAACCCATCTAAGTTCAGGCCCAACGAGATTTTGTTAGGATCTCGGCCTGGTTGTGTAACAAAGTGTTATGTTGTTGTTTTGTCAGTTCGGGTAATGCAGTCAACGTAGCGTAAAATTAAAGTTAAGTGGAGAAGTAGTATGATTGGGGGACTTTTAAAGTCAACAAGCAGCCTGGCCATCGT
>JAJRQA010000171.1 GCA_024280475.1 Alphaproteobacteria bacterium | reverse complement strand
GTCGACACTATCAATGAGAAAATGATCCGCCGCCATCCCCATGTTTTTGGGGATCAAAAAGCCCCCCTCTCCAATGAGCAGATCGCCGGGCAATGGGAGCGCATCAAGGAAACTGAAAAGGCTGATAGCAAACCACAGAGCGCGGATGTGCCTGATAGTATCCTTGATGGCGTGCCGATCACTCTGCCAGCGTTAAGCCGTGCCATCAAA
Organism: Alphaproteobacteria bacterium; assembly: GCA_024280475.1. Classification (GTDB taxonomy): domain Bacteria; phylum Pseudomonadota; class Alphaproteobacteria; order Rhizobiales; family JAKIUO01; genus JAKIUO01. The sequence goes on along the minus strand of JAJRQA010000171.1, from coordinate 13,316 downwards.
CTACAGAACAAAGCCGCACGTGTTGGTTTCGACTGGCCCTCTCTGGCTCCCGTATTTGATAAAATGCGCGAAGAAATTGGCGAACTCGAACAAGAGCTGTACGAGCGCAATGAACCCCTTGACATAGATCGCATTGAAGATGAGTTTGGCGATGTTTTGTTTGTCATTGCCAATGTAGGACGCCATTTGAAATTGGATCCCGAACAGGCCCTGCGGCGCGCCAACAACAAGTTCACAAGCCGCTTCAAGGTCATCGAAGAGCTATTGTCCAAGGCGGGAAAATCCCCGCAAGATTCGGATCTTGCAGAAATGGAACAGTTCTGGAATATTGCCAAACAGCGCGAAAAGTCCTGATCCGGGATAGGCGTATCTTAGCCGCTCTTCTTGGTACGAAGTCCCTCAAGCCGGTTCTCCAACTGCCCTACACTTTGCTGCGAAACCCGAAGCACCAGATCACTAAAACCGGTTTCTTCATCCATCTGCCTCGACACAAGCTGTGTATGTTCAATGATCCAATGCAGCAAGGCGCCATCTTCTGGGGCAACGCTGAGCCTGACTTCCTTAAAAGTTTTTGTCAGTTTACGCTCCACCAGCGTCAACATATCCTCCAGACCAACTCCAGTGACAGCCGATATCGCCACAGTTCGATCCGGGTGCACCAATGCTTCATTGAGACAGGCCTGTTTGCTCTGCTCATCCAAAAGATCTACCTTGTTCCAAACTTCTATGAGCGAAGTATCTTCACTCCGCGCGTCGATACCAAGCTCGCGCAAAACCTCAATTACGTCATTTCGTTGCGCTTCGGTATCCTGATGAGAAATATCGCGTACATGCAATAACACATCGGCCTCCAGAACCTCTTCCAGGGTCGCGCGAAAAGCAGCCACCAATGTGGTTGGCAAATCTGAAATAAAGCCCACCGTATCAGATAAAATAACCTTTCCAAAGCTTGGCAATTTAACTTCCCGCATGGTTGGGTCTAGCGTCGCAAACAACATATCCTGTGCCATCACATCAGCCCCTGTCAGATAGTTGAACAGGGTCGATTTTCCAGCATTGGTATAGCCAACCAGCGCGACAATAGGATAGGGCACTGTCTTGCGAGCTTTACGGTGCAGTTCTCTGGTTCTTTTTATCTTGTCGATTTCACGTTTGATTTTATCAATGCGATTGCGAATTTGCCGACGATCTGACTCAATCTGTGTTTCACCAGGGCCGCCCAAGAAGCCAAAACCACCTCTTTGCCGCTCCAAATGCGTCCAGGAGCGCACCAATCGGCTTTTTTGATATTCCAGGTGAGCAAATTCCACCTGTAAGCGCCCCTCTTTGGTACGCGCCCGTTCGCCAAAAATCTCGAGAATAAGCCCGGTACGATCCAGTACTTTCAGGTCCCATTTTTTTTCAAGATTTCGCTGCTGCCCAGGAGTTAGAATATGATCGACAATCACAAGCTCGATTTCTTCGCTATCGATAATTGATTGCAGCTCTGTAATTTTGCCTTCACCAAACAATGTAGCCGGTCTGGGGGTCTTGAGAGTGATGATTTCGCTGTGGCAAATATCAAGAAAGATCGCATGTGCCAAACCAATCGCTTCTTCCAGCCTGGCTTGGGGCGAGTGTTTCTGAACGGATGCAATGACGTCCTTGCGCTGGTCCAACGGGTGTCTGACACTGGATTGATATGGTATGACGGGCGCCAATACCATAGCCGCGATTTGATCCTTGGTTCCTATGGCATCTTACCTTTAAAATGTTGACTTTATGCGCAATTTCTACTCGTCGTCGTCTTCATTTTCCAGCTTGTCGAAGAGTTTGATCTGCTGTCCTGGCATAATGGTTGATATAGCATGTTTGTATACTAGTTGCGACTGACCATCTCGGCGCAACAAGACACAAAAACTATCAAACCAAGTTACAACCCCTTGTAACTTGATGCCGTTAACGAGAAAGATGGTAACCGGTGTCTTTTGCTTGCGAATGTGATTGAGAAAGGTGTCCTGTAAGTTTTTTGTTCGATCGGTAGCCATTATTTATCCGTTCATGATCTTCGTCTGCGCTCTAAACTTATGTGTTTGAGCCTATTATTAGTTATTCAGTCCCATTCTTGATTAGAGTGGTCAAGAAATGACACAATAATTTATATAATACAATTCCCGCACAACAATTAGTCCAGTAATTCAAGTGACGAAAAATGCCCGCACCAGACTACCAACAACATCAATCGCGATTACTCGCGTCAAAACATATTATAAGTGTACGTAGATTTAGATCAATAACATTCAAATGTCTAGATATATCAGCCTGTGGTCTGGGTCAGGGCCGGACAGAATTCAGGTAAAACGCGCGGCCAACACCCTGTTTCATCCTCTAATTCTTTAGTGCCAAAGACCTGTTCTATCCCATTTAGATCCTCTATTTGCGCCAGATCGCCAGATTGAGCAGCCCAAGAATGATCAATGTTTCCACACGCCCGATAATCATTGCCACACACAATAGCAATTGGGCCTTGCCCCCCATAGAAGCAATCATTGGAAAGCTGTCAGGGTCGACAGGGCGCGCCATTTCATAGGCTGGCCCAAAATTGCTAAAGGAGCTGACCGAAACCATCAGGGCGGCGTTCAGTGGAACACCAAGATAAGACAGAAACAATATCAAGAATACGAGAAACAATATTGTAATTGAAAAGATACTCCAGATGGAGCGACGCACCGTCTCGTCTCGGCTCTTGTTACCATATAGTGTGGGATGTATGCCGTGGGGATAGAGAAGGTTTTGCAACTCGCGCATCGAAAGATTGAGCATGGCAAGCACCCTGCTTAATTTGAGCCCCCCGGCCGTCGAATAGCGCCCACCGCCAATCAGTGCAATGACCAACAGTAAAAGATAGGGCACGACAACCTGATTGGGGTTGCCAAATATAAAGCCCGTTGTGGTGATCAAGGAAGCGGCGCCTGCCAACCCCAGCGTCAAGCTGTCAATGATCCCAGAAAGGTCGGAAGACAGATTTCCAAAGATATTCACCCCCGCAAGAGCTCCCCCCAGGACAAGGATGACCAAACCGACCCATAGAGGCTCATTAGTGCGCGCCAGAACGTTTTTATTGCGCTCAAGGAGCGCCTTGACCCAAATAACACTAACGGCCCCAAGAAACATGAATATGGTCAAAGTCAGTTCCGCCAGCGGACTGCCATATAGAGAGATTGACCCTTCTCGGGGCATATACCCACCAGTCGACAGTGTTGACAGGGACAGGCAAAGTGCATCGAAAGAGGCAATACCACACAACATTAAAAGCAGATAACAAAGTACGGTCAGACCAAAATAAAGCGGCAAAATTGTCCTGACGGTATTTTCCAGATCAGCAGAGCTGCCGCTGTTTGATTGGATGATCGATCTCGTATCACGTCCAAACAGTTCAACTCCCATAATCTTGCCGATAATGAACGACAACATCAGCAAAGTCGTCAATCCCCCAAGCCACTGCAACATTGCACGCCACAAAATGACGGATTTGGGAATATCGGAAAGATTTTGTATCAGCGATGATCCCGTCGTCGTAAATCCCGACACCGCTTCAAAATACGCCCCTGAAAAATCAGTATTGACGCCGCTCAGATAGTAAGGCAATCCGGCTCCAACCGGCAATAAAAACCAGATCCCCAATACAATCAGTAATTGCTGTTTGCGACCAATCGCCAATTTTTCCTGATGAAGAGCGAATATCAATCCACCAGCAAGAAAAAAAAGTGAGACTGAGGAGTTCATGAACGCCATCGCCTGCGTTTCTTCACCTATTGTCAAAGCAAAAAAGGCCGGAATCATCATCGACAGGGACAAACCTCCCAGACACCAACCCATAATATATGTCGTGGCCAGCATGTTAGGGCCCTTCCGACTCTATTGCGCGCGCCCTAAAAATAATCAAGGCTGACCCGGAACAATTGTTCGACCTCATGAACATTTTCACCAAGTGCGAATATGATCACGCGATCCCCTTGCTTAATCGTAAAATGGCCATCGGGCAATATCATCTCATTTTCGCGAATAATGGCCCCTATCCTCACCCCATCAGGCAGATCGAGTTCTTTAAGAGGTTTGCCAACCAGAGGTGATGTGTTTAACGCCTCAGCTTCAATGATTTCAGCCGCCCCATCTTCAATCGAATAGACCCCTTTAATGCGCCCTCTTCTAACATGTTCGAGAATACGGGAAATGGTAATGGATCGCGGATTTAGATGAGCTTCAATGCCCAAACCATCAACGATGGTCATATAGCTGCGATTATTGATGAGGCACAGATTGTGGCGACAGCCCAGCCGCTTAGCCAGCACACTAGACAGAATATTGACCTGGTCATCATTGGTCACAGCAATCATCATGTCAGCATCTCTTATATCGGCCTCATTGAGGATATCCTCATTGAGCACGCTACCATTCAAGACGATCGTGCGATCCAGCTGCTCTGCCGCATTGACGGCGATCGGGCGATTGATTTCGATGAGTTTCTGATTGGTAAAGGGGTGCAGTTTCTCAAGCCTTTGCGCAACATATAGACCGATATTACCAGCCCCTGCAATGACCACACGGTTTGCGCGGTCCTTTTTGTGGCCAAAAATTTTCATCGTACGCTCAACCTGATCGGCGCGCACAATCAAATAAACGCTATCGCCCACTTGCAACTGATCCTGGCGCCCAGCTGCAAACAACTCGTTATCGCGCGAAATGCCAACAATCATTGCGAACAGATCGGGAAACAAATCAGTAAGCTGATCTAGAGGTGTATCAAGAATAGGACATTCATCAGTGCAACTAATGCCGATGGCCGTTATCCGACCCTCATCGAAACTGAACGCATCCAAAGCCCCTGGCAGATTAAGCCGCTGCAAAACAGCTTCCCCAACTTCGATCTCGGGCGAGATAATCACGTCAATAGGCATATGGTTGCGGGTAAACAGATCCGCCCAATGCGGCTCGCGATAGCTTTGCGCCCGGATCCTCGCAATTTTTTGCGGGATATTGAACATGGTATGGGCGATTTGGCAGGCCACCATATTCACTTCATCATGATAAGTGACGGCGATCAGCATATCACATTCGTTCGCACCGGCGCGATCAAGCATATCGGGATGGGCACCATGACCAACAAACCCTTGTACATCCAGATTATCACTAATCTGCTGAACAAGATCGGGTTCGGTATCAATTACCGCCACGTCATTGCCTTCACTGGCAAGATGTTCGGCAATCCCGTACCCCACCTGGCCGGCACCGCATATAATGACCTTCATGACACGCTCCCATTAGCGGTGTGTCTAAAACATTGGTAAGCCGTGCTTTCGCGTTAAAACGTCCGACAGTTTTCCGCTATGCACCCTACATCTAACAGATTGTTATAGCAGACAAATATAATAAAGACGTCTTCATGTCATGAAATTTTGATGGCAGACCGTCACAAAACGGGACCACAGCCCAAAAGATCAGGCAATATAGGAATTAAATCCTTTACTCGGGATGTTTTCACCTTAAAGCGGCAGTGATCAGATCGCTTCTTTCTTGCGATCTGAGGAATTTACACCAAGTACCCGCAATTTACGATGCAAAGCAGATCTCTCCATGCCAATGAACTCGGCGGTACGCGATATATTGCCGCCAAACCTATTAATCTGCGCCATCAGATATTCCCGCTCGAAAATTTCACGAGCATCGCGTAATGGCAAAGACATCAAATGCTCGCCACCACTGCCATCTGCATTGAGATTAACTGACCCACCAAGTTCTTCAGGCAACATTTCAGCGGTGATAATAGTGTCCGCGTCACCCTCGGAAAGGATCATCAACCGCTCGATGATATTGCGTAGCTGGCGAACATTACCCGGCCACTCATAGGACTGTAAAATGGCCATGGCATCCTCTCCGATAATACGAGGCACAAGGCCGGTAGAAACAGAGATCTGAGCAATGAAGTGATCCACAAGGGTCGGTATATCTTCGCGCCGCTCTGATAAACCCGGGACTTCAAGAGGCACCACATTCAGGCGATGAAACAGATCTTCACGCAGATTGCCGCCACGACGCTCCGCTTCCAGATCACGGCTCGAGGAGCTGACAATACGGACATCAACTTCAACCTTGGTGCCGCTGCCAAGTCGCTGGAATTTTTGCTCAACAAGCACGCGCAATATCTTGCTTTGGGTCTCCAGCGGCATTTCGGCTATCTCGTCAATATAGAGTGTGCCAAGATGTGCCTCCTCAAGAGCACCCACCTTGCTGGGAGAGCCTTTTTGCTCGTTGGTCCCAAACAGTTCCATTTCCATGCGATCAGGTGTAATAGCAGCTGCGTTCAAAGCAACAAACGGCCCATTGGTGCGATGGGACAGCAAATGCAACATTCGTGCTGTCAATTCCTTGCCGCAACCAGAGGGACCGGTAATCAACACACGGCTATTTGTCGGCGCGACTTTTTCGATAGACTGTCGTAACTGATTGATAACGGCGGAGTTACCAATCATTTCTTGACTGATTGGGCTTTGCTCACGCAACTGTTCAACTTCTTTTTTCAAACGATAGGATTCAATCGCCCGTTCGGTAATATTGATCAACTTATCGGTATTAAAAGGTTTTTCTATAAACTCATAGGCCCCACGCTTGATCGCTGTCACGGCCGTTTCAATATTACCGTGCCCCGAAATAATGACCACAGGAATATCAGGATGCATTTTCTGAATGCGATCTAGAACCTCCAGGCCATCAAGCCGGCTTCCTTGTAGCCAAATATCAAGAATGACCAGATAGGGGCGCCGCTCCTCTATGGCGATCAGCGCATCATCGCTATTAGAGGCCTGTCTGGTCTCATAGCCTTCATCTTCCAATATGCCTGCAATGAGTTCCCTGATATCGGGTTCATCATCAACTATTAGGATATCATACACCGTAGTTCTCTCCCTCATGCCGCGGGTCTGTCTCTGAATTCTTGTTACCGCTTCCAAGACTTTGTGTAGTTACTGATATTGTCGTGGGCTTCACTTTCGAGCGATTTTTCTTCTTGTAGGGAATGATCAATCTGACCCGAGCTCCCGACTTGTTCATTTTTGTTTCCGGGGCGTCTTCCAGCACGATGTGGCCATCATGCTGCTCGGTGATTTTTTGAACGATAGCCAACCCAAGGCCCGTCCCCTTATCCCTCGTTGTCATATATGGTTCGAGAAGTCGGTTGCGCTGCTCTTTTGGCAATCCGCACCCATTATCTGTCACCGTGATTCTATACTTATTGGTACCCCCTTTCAAACCTATCTCGATATGCCCTTGATAAGTTTTCAACAGAGGTTTTGCCTCATAGGCGCTAACCACAGCTTCCGTGGCGTTTTTTACCAGATTTATAAGCGCCTGAGAGATCAATCCTTTGTCGCAAAGAGAAATCACTGGACTATCTGGAACAGAAACGGTCAGTGAAATCTTTTGCTTAGGATTCTCGTAAAGAGTGGCGACTTCATGAATTATGTCGCGAATATCGTAAAGTTCCATCACGGGTTCAGGCATCCGGGCATAATCAGAAAATTCATCCACCATGCGTTTGATATCTGCCACCCGACCAATAATTGTGTTGGTGCAATCATCCAGCACTTTACGGTCACTCCCTATGACCTTGCCATATTTGCGGCGAATTCGTTCTGCGGAGAGTTGAATGGGAGTGAGCGGGTTTTTCATTTCATGGGCAATGCGCTGCGCCACGTCAGCCCACGCCGAAGATCTCTGGGCTTTTACGAGTTCAGTAGTGTCGTCAAAGGTTAGAACGAACCCATATTCATGATCAACACTGCTCTCCCTGGTCAATCTGACGGCGAAATGCCGCTCGACCCCATTGACGGTCATATCGATGTCATCTTGAATAAGGGTATTTGATTCATCATCACCTTGTTTAGCCATCGTGATCGAAGGTAAAAATTCTGGAACAGCTACCTCAAGCCGTTTGCCGTTCAACTCTTCGCCAGAGCGACCAAGCATTTGTTCAGCCGATCTGTTGACATGATCAACAATGCCAAAAGCATCCAGGCCAATGACCCCGGCGCTCACGCCATAAAGTACCGCTTCAATAAATCGGCGCCGTTCCTCAAGCATGAGATTGGTATCAATAAGTTCATTCTGCTGACTTTTTAACTCCGCCGTCATATTATTAAAGGTCGATCCCAGCTGAGCAAGCTCGCCGTGATGCGATTGCAAATTTATAACAGTTTCAAGATCCCCTTGCTGCACATTTTGGGCTGCAACAATCAAGCGCCTTATCGGATCACTCAGCCGATTGGCGAACCACAATCCAAGCCAGATTGCCGCCAGAAGAAGTGTCAATGCAATCGCCACATAAGTCAGAGCAAACGCTATTTGCACGCCTGTACGACGCTGTTCCAGTTCTTCATATTCTGATACATTGGCCTGCGCCCGCTGGAAATGCCGGATCACTTTTGGATTAACAGGGCGCAGGGCATAAAGATAAATATCAGCCGACTTGAAAAGCTTCTTGATCGCGCCGATCTTGTTGGTTTTTGTGGGCGGAATAATGATAACCGTGCCATCTTGTGCGGCTCCCAATGAGCCTGCCTGAGGTTTTTGATATGCATCAGGAGCACTACCACCTTTGGCGATCAGCTTGCCATTTTTTCGGATCAGATAAAGACTGGGCAGTGCACGCAAGGCAGATTGGAAACGCAGCATTTTCTCCAGTCTTTCAGGGCGTTTGCCAATTTTTGGCAACTGCTTTTCGGCGGCGGCAGCAACAGCGATCATATCAGCCCTGATCACTTCACTATGCTCTTTGATATAGGTAGTCGCCACCTCAAGGCTATCTCTAACGAGTGCTTTGGTATGGGTTGAAAACAGATGATCGAGACCTCGATCAAGGGAGATACTGGCAAAGATAGCCAACAAAATGGCAGGCAATGCCGCCACCAGACTGAACTGCGAGACAAAACGGACATGCAGTTTTGAACCTGCCTTGCCACTGCGAAAATTCATCCAGAGTTCGATCACATGCCAGGCGATCAGCAAGATCATGCCACCAATCAAAAAACTATTGATCAAAAGCACGGTGACAACGACGCTATGGCGCGGCTGTATGGGGGTCAGACCGGTCAAAATGAGATAGGTGGTTATACCGAATACAAGAGACAGAGAAACCAAAACGAGGCCGACATAAAACAGCAGCTTTCTATTCTTGCTAAACGGCCCATCAGCGGATTGCCCAGGCTCTTTATACAAGCGGTTGGTGTCATCAACACTAGTCATTGTGGCTCCATCTAAATGCGCGAAACGAGAGATGATTATCGATAAGAGTGATGGGCCTGCCGCATACAAACTGTACCCCGCTTGCAACAAAAATCATCTCGAGTTTTCATATTGTCCTGTTTGGCACAGACAAGCAACGATAATGTGACATTTATGAGACTAATTATTACCTTTGCAGATATGACCCAATGCGCGCTATCTGAACTATTCACTGGTTCTTATGACTTTGATATCCAGCTTGCGTATCTTGTCACGCAGAGTATTGCGGTTGAGGCCAAGCAATTCAGCGGCCCGCAACTGATTGCCCCTGGTTGCGGTCAGACAAGCTGTCAGCAGCGGCTTTTCCATCTGTTGCAAAACACGCTGATAAAGCCCCGCTGGTGGTAGCTCATTGCCATATCCTTGAAAATAACTTGCAAGGTAATGTTCAACAGACTCGCAAATATCATATTCATCCTTGGCCGCATGCGGCTGCCCCGTGGTCTGCGAGGAAATCTCCTGTAAAACAAGGTCTTGTGTGATAACATCGTGTGCATAAAGCGCGACGATCCGCCGAATAAGATTTTCAAGTTCACGCACATTGCCGGGCCAGTCATAGGCTTGCAGCTTTTCAATGGCCTCAGCCGTAAAAGTCCTTGTCTGGGCGTTGCCTCCCTCTTCAGCAACCTTGCCAAGAAAATGATTGATGAGGTCGGGGATATCTTCCTTGCGGTTACGCAACGGCGGTAAATTTAGCGGGACAACATTCAACCGATAGAATAAATCTTCTCGAAACAGGCCTTGCGATATAAGACTACGCAGATCGCGATGGGTTGCGGCAATGATGCGGACATCAGTTTTTATGGGTGTCCGACCGCCCACCGTCATATATTCCCCTTCTTGTAGAACACGCAACAAGCGGGTCTGCGCATCCATCGGCATGTCACCGATTTCATCGAGAAATAATGTGCCACCCTTGGCCTGCTCAAATCGACCCGAATTTCTGGTGGCGGCGCCGGTAAAAGCACCTTTTTCATGCCCAAACAATTCTGATTCGATCAGCTCTTTGGGAATAGCGGCCATATTGATAGCCACATACCCCCCGTTTTTTCGTTTGGAGTAATCGTGAAGGGCTCGCGCCACCAGCTCTTTGCCGGTTCCAGACTCACCATTTATCAATACCGTTAAATCCGTTTGCGTCAAACGGGCGAGTACACGATAAATTTCCTGCATGGCACTCGAGCGGCCAATCAGTGACACTTCCATTTCCATGGCTTCAGGTGGTTTGGCGCTGACATTGTTTTTGATATCCGACATGGCGCGATCGACAATTGCCAGCAATTCGTTGAGGTCAAACGGCTTGGGCAAATATTCATACGCTCCAAGCTCTGTTGCCTTGATGGCCGTCATAAGCGTATTTTGCGCGCTCATGACAATGATTGGCAATTCAGGGCGTATTTTCTTGATACGCGGCAACAGATTGAAAATATTTTCATCTGGCATCACCACATCAGTGACAACCACATCTCCCTCGCCTCGCGACACCCATTGCCAGAGCGTTGTCGCATTACTCGTGATCTGCGGCTCATAACCAGCGCGGGCCAAGGCACGTTGCAAAACCGTGCGGATCGCAGCATCATCGTCGGCAATAAGGATGTGACCTTTGCTCATATCGTTGACTTATCCTTTTCAAGTTCTTGCGATTTACTTTTATTGGTTGAAGCTCGTACCGGCTTTTGATGTGGCAATAAAAGTTTGAATATTGAGCGCTCGTTGACCCGCTCATATTCGATGATGCCGCCATGATCCTTGATCGTCTTGGCGACCAATGCGAGCCCCAGCCCCGTGCCACTGGCTTTCGTCGTCACGAAGGGGTCGAACAAAAAAGACCGGATATCATCTGGAACCCCTGGCCCATTGTCTTCAATTGTGATCTGCAAAGGTAGATTTGTCTTGGTGCGCGAGCCAGGAACCGTGAAGCTGACCCCGGGCCGATAGGATGTCGTTACCCATATTTTAGCATGGGTGCGCGCCCCAGAGACCGCTTCGGCAGCATTCTTGACCAGGTTGAGAAACATCTGCACCAGCAGGTCACGGCTCCCCAATAGTTTGGGCAGAGATGGATCATAATTTTCGACTAGTTCTATATCCTTGGCAAAGCCGTTATTCGCCACCTGCAATACATGGCCAAGCACTTCATGAATATTGATCATCTTGTGGTCCGCCAGATTATTGTCACCAAATATTTCCATGCGCCCAACGAGCCGGGAAATCCGGTCTGTTTCATCAACAATCAAAGTCGTAAGGGGCCGGTCTTCTGGTACAATTGAGCTTTCAAGCAGCTGCGCGGCACCTCTAATCCCCGAAAGCGGATTACGAATTTCGTGAGCCAGCATGGAGGCCAAACCCGTCACAGATCTCGCCGCGCCGCGGTGGGCAAGCTGGCGCTCAATTTTCTGGGCAATGGTGCGCGGCTGCATGACAACAATCACAGTCTCATCATCAACTGACATCGGCGCCACCTGCAGATCCATCAACTCATTGGCCTTGTGCCGAATACCGCCAATCTCAACATTGTATTCGTTGATACCGCTCTTGCCCCTCTGCACCTGATTGACGAGGGAGAGAATAGGACTATCGAAATGGAACAAATCCTCCAGCACCATGCGCAACAGGGTCGAGCTGCTGGTGTTAAAATATAGCTCGGCCCGCGCGTTGACATATTGGATGTGATTGTTCTCGCCCACCGCAAGTACGATTTGCGGCAAGGCATGCAATAATTGTATTTGCAAACTCGACGAAACGCCCCTGGCTGATTTGTTTTTTTGCGTAATCATGCGGCAGCCTCACGCTCACCATCAATCGTCACAAACATTTCTTTTACAGACTTGAGGACATTTGCAGGTAGATCTTCACGACACAGTCTCGATCTCCAGATCAACGCGTCGCTTCGTTGTTTGAATAGATCATCCACATACCAGCCCAAATGCTTGCGGGCATTGCGCAACCCAAGTTCCATTCCATAGAAACTCAACATATCCTCATAGTGCTCAAGAATAATGGCCCGTTTTTCATCAAGGGTGGGCGATGCGGGAGCAGTATTGGTGGCCAACCGTGCCCCGTATTGCCCGACCATCCAGGGGCGCCCCTGCGCGCCACGTCCAATCATCACGCCATGCGCTTGTGAGCGTGCCAGACACTCCTCAACTGCAGAAAAGCTGGTAATATCACCATTGGCGATAACGGGCACACTGACAGCCTTCACCACATCCGATATGGCCAGCCAATCCGCCTGCCCCTTGTAAAACTGATTGCGGGTGCGCCCGTGCACTGTAAACATCTGGATACCGGCCTGCTCGGCGCGTATGGCAATATCCACCGCATTGAGAAGATGCTCGTCCCAGCCAAGGCGCATTTTCAGCGAGACAGGTACATCGACTGCTGCGACCACACCATCAATGATGGAAAGCGCCAGGTCGGGTTCTTTCATGAGAGCAGAACCAGCCAACCCCTTGACCACCTTGCGCGCAGGACAGCCCATATTGATATCAATCATATCAGCGCCAAGGTCAGCGGCGACCTTGGCTGCTTGCGCCGTCTCAAAGGGATCGCGGCCCGATATCTGGATCACATAAGGGGAAATATCGGCCGATCCCATGACCCGCTTCAAGGTTTGCTTGTGCTCACCAGCGAGCATTTTACTGGCGACCATTTCGGCAATCACCAAGCCAGCACCCATTTTGTGCACGATGCGCCTGAAAGGCAGGTCTGTTATGCCAGACATGGGGGCCAACAGCGCCCTGTTTTTCAACTCGATCATATATTCAGTCAATCAGGTAATGTGCATAATTTCTGTGCAAGCTATTTGGCCTGCTTAATCTTTAAGCATAACACTTGAAAAATGCAAATATAGCACGGCATATGCGACAAAACGTTCTTGGAATAGTGTGATCAACCCCCTATTCTGCTTCCAGCCCTTCGCTAGATTTGGAAAGCTGTATATGACAAAAACAATCGTTCTGATCGTTGCCGCTGGAAAAGGCATGCGTGCCGGGAAAGCT
>JAJRQA010000170.1 GCA_024280475.1 Alphaproteobacteria bacterium | reverse complement strand
TGATTGACTTTTATTATCGTGAACGTCGGGTACTGCGGCAATGCCCTGGGCGACAGCACTTTTAAAACCATCTTCATTTACACCAAATGCGATGCCCATAGAGATGCCAAATATTAATCCCGCTAGGGTCATTAACAATCCGAGCTTAACCAGCACAAGTTCTGATACTTTTCTTTGTGCGAAAGCGCCAAAAAATAAATTGAAGAATAACATGCCTATACCCCCGATCAAACCGGCATAGGCAATATAAGTAACGGTTTGAACAGCGACATGAAGATGGGCCGCATCACGCCCCATGGACGGGGCCAGATAAAACATTGTGATCCAGGACAGGGGATATAAATTTCCCAAGCCCACCAGGCTGGCAGCAACAGGCTTGAGTGACAGCTTCAGGTTGGAAAACATAATGAGGAGAATGAGAGACGTAGAAAAAGCCGCGATACCGGTCGCATGAAAATGGGCGCGTTGGGCGTAACGCCATATTTTTGATTGGCTTTTGCTATCATGTAGATCAGGAAAAGCGGTAATACCGCGAGCCACGTAATCTTTAAATGTATCTTCGAAAATTCCAAACGCGATGCCGAGCACGACACCAAATCCGAGGCCCAGCATTGTCAGCAAAAGGCCAAATTTTACATTCTCTATTTCTTTATGCATTGTGCGTACTTTCTAAAATAATGCTTTATGCAAGATGCACGTACTAGCCTAAAGAGGAAGTGGTCTAACCGCTATAGGCATCCTTCAATTATCATACTCTGACTAAAGATGAAATATATTTTGGGAGAATCTGTCCTGACCCAATCGGCGCGTTATGCTTCGCAAACGACACCCTACAAGGCTAAATGCTGCAAGAACGAGGAAAAATTGTCGCTCCAGTTCTATGTCATCCCCTCGCAGGCGGGGATCCATACTCCCTTGCCCATCAATTGCTAAATCTGTGGTTATGGACCCCAGCCTTCGCTGGGGTGACACTGTTTTTGTGCGCTAGTTCAAACGTTGGTTCGGGTTTGCAATCCTAAATGATTGCTAATTGTCCAATCTGATGAGAGATGATTTTTATCCCGTCTGCTTTATTCCGCTACTGAGGCTCGACATTCCCACACCCGCGGTTCCCAAAAGGGCTGGCCCTTTGGCGTGCGCCGCGCAGGCGTTCTGTCCGAAAGGACATTCGCGTAGCGAACCTACTCCCACTCAATGGTCCCGGGGGGTTTGCTGGTGATATCAAACACGACGCGGTTGATGCCGCGCACTTCATTGATAATCCTCGTTGCCGTTTTGTCCAGAAACTCATGCTCGAAGGGATAATAATTCGCGGTCATGCCGTCGGTGGAGTTTACCGCCCGCAGGGCGCAGACATATTCGTAGGTGCGGGCATCGCCCATGACGCCGACAGTTTGCACCGGCAATAGCACGGCGAAGGCTTGCCAGATTTTATCATATAATCCTGCTTTGCGGATCTGATCGAGATAGAGGGCGTCGGCCTGTTGCAGGATGGCGACTTTTTCTCTTGTGATGGCGCCGGGAATACGGATGGCGAGGCCGGGGCCGGGGAAGGGGTGGCGGCCAACGAAATGATCGGGCAGGCCAAGCTCCCGCCCCAGATTGCGCACTTCGTCCTTGAATAGCTCGCGCAAAGGTTCCACCAGTTGCATGTTCATACGTTCGGGCAGGCCGCCGACATTATGGTGCGATTTGATGGTCACCGAGGGACCACCAATGAAGGAGACGCTTTCGATGACATCGGGATAGAGCGTGCCTTGGGCAAGGAAATCCGCACCACCGATTTTTTGCGCTTCTTCCTCGAACACATCAATGAACAGGCCGCCAATGATCTTGCGTTTCTTTTCGGGATCATCGACGCCCTCAAGGGCATCAAGGAAACGATCAGCAGCGTTCACATGGGTGAGCTTGATATTATAGTGATCGCGGAACATGCCAACGACTTCATCGGCCTCGCCCTGGCGCATCAGGCCGTGATCGACAAAAATGCAGTTGAGCTGATCGCCAATGGCTTCTTGCAATAATACGGCGACCACGGAGCTATCGACCCCCCCCGACAGTCCGCAAATTACCTGACCGTCGCCGATCTGTTTTTTGACCTTGGCAAGCTCCATCTCGTGAAAGGCCTTCATGGTCCAGTTACCGTCGCAGCCAGCGATCTTGTGGGTGAAGTTATAAAGCAAGTCTTTGCCGATGGGCGTGTGCGCAACTTCAGGGTGAAACTGCACGGCGTAATATTTGCGGGCTTCATCTGCGATGGCGGCAAAGGGGGCGTTGTCCGAGGTGGCGGTGATATGGAAGCCATCTGGAATGCTTGTGACCTTGTCGCCATGAGACATCCAGACGGTGCTTTGCTCGCCGACCTTGAGGATACCATCGAACAGGGGGCAGTCATGGGTGAGAGTGATCTCGGCGCGGCCAAATTCGCGCTCGTCGGCCTCCTCGACGACGCCGCCCAGTTGCGCCACCATGGTCTGCTCGCCATAGCAGATGCCAAGCACGGGGATGCCCGCATCAAAAACCTCTTGTGGCGCGGTGGGCGTATCCATTTCCATAACGCTGGCGGGACCACCCGACAAGATGACGGCCTTGGGGTTAAAATCGGCGAAGGTCTTTGCTGCTTTATTGAACGGATGAATTTCGCAATAGACGCCGCTTTCTCGCACGCGCCGCGCGATCAATTGGGTAACCTGCGATCCAAAGTCAATAATGAGGATGCGATCGTCAGTGGAGTTGGGGCTCATATCGGGGACTCTTTGCGTCTCGAGAAGAATTGTTTGCAAGCGTTAAAGCAGCCGGGGCGGCAAGGTCAAGCAGCTTTGCTTTATAGCAAAACGAATCAGTTGTGATATGTGCGCCGAATTTTCGATGGCAGCCGCGCAGCCGTGAAGTGGCAATCAACGCCTTGGGGAGATGATTGAGCGGGATTGAAGCTTTCGATCTTCGAAGGTGATTTGGGGTATGGAAACCGATCATGACCTCGAAAAACACCGTCATATCAATTGGTTTCAGGGGCGATCAAAGGTCTTTCAATGGCTCGTTAGCAGATGGAAAGTGGTTGGATTTCCCGATGTGGAACAGCTGATTTATGTTTTAACGCTTTATTAACCATAGTGGCGGGTTTTAGACATCGAATCTTTGAAACTCCCCTGTTTTGGGGAGTTTGGGGGAGTTCCAAATTGCCTGAAAATATGTTATAGTGTGTGAACAATGATACGGGTCCAGCAGAAACTCAAAATAATGAGAGCTTCTTTTGTGTGAGTTGGGATTTGATCAATTGTC
>JAJRQA010000169.1 GCA_024280475.1 Alphaproteobacteria bacterium | reverse complement strand
CGCCCTCCTCTTGGACCAATGAAGACCGGTCCGAATTATGGTTTCGCCGCAACGATGTGCAACCCGTGTGCTTTCAATTCCATCAAGATCTCAAAGCGGACGCTATAGAGGTGGCCAACTCACTACGAGCCCTTGGTTTTAAACTGGAAATCCTATCTGGCGACAAGCAAGGCGCTGTTGCCAAAACAGCTCATGCTTTGGGGATCGATACCTTCAGGGCGCAAGTCAAGCCAAAGGACAAGATCGCCCATATTGAGAGCCTGCGAGCTGCCGGTGCCCATGTCATGATGATCGGCGATGGGCTAAATGATGCCGCCGCCCTGCAGGCTGCCAATGTCTCGGTTGCCCCCGCCAGCGCTCTTGATATTACGCAAGGGTCCGCAGATATTGTCATTGTCGGGAATCGCCTCCAACCATTGCACGAGCTCATCACAATTGCCCGCAAGGCAAGAAGACTGATTGTTCAGAATTTCTATTTCGCCGCCTTCTATAATATTGTGGCCATACCGCTGGCGGTGCTCGGCTTCGTCACACCCTTGCTTGCCGCCCTGTTCATGTCCGGCTCGTCCATTGTCGTCACGCTCAATGCGCTTCGTGCACAGCTGATACGAAAGGATCAATAGTGGAATACGTATATGTGCTCTTACCGCTTGCTCTGCTACTTGGCTTTATCGGTCTTATGGCGTTCATGTGGACCCTGAAGTCGGGACAATATGACGATCTCGACGGGGCTGCTTGGCGAGCCATCATGGACGATGATCAGGAACTAAACCCAAACTTCAAGCCCTCCTCAAGTGATCAAAATAGTCCACAGGAGCCTGTTGATAAGGGCGAGAATCGAACATGATCTATGAGTAAATTTTATTTCCCTCTGGTGAAATTAAAATTTCCATCTATTATATGAGTGTTGATCGGGTTCTGTTTGCCAAAAGTAATGCATACCGAATGAGTAATTTGTAAACGGTTACAGAACCTTACCAATTGTTTGGTAATTGAGTGATTTCCGCAATTTCACTTTCATCGCCAAATATTTTCATGGAAGTGCACAGCCATGAAAAACCCAGTACAGCGTACAAGTACTCAATGTAGCGTAAAATGTTTGTGGCGTAAGTTCGTGTATAGACAGCTAAGTGTTTATCTGAATAAGCCGTCTTCGTATGGTGTTTGTATCAGTCAGTTCCATTTGTAAACTGTTGTGCATATGTCGTTCGCGTATTTTAGAGTAGTAAATTTGGTAATGCCGTTTTTGGCATAGTTATGAGTACGTATTGATCTGTTCATGTAGTGGCATTTGTATTTGATTACCCACCCGCGCATGATATCTAATAAAAAGGACAGGGTACCGCATACCCCTGTCCTTTTTTAGTTTCCAATTTTATCTTCTATCAGCAATATAATACCAACCGCCCTAGATATTGACGCGTGTCACCGGAGCGAGTTGTGCCTGCCATATGAGCCGCTATGATCCCATGACATGCGTCAATATCGGTGGCGGTTGGTTTAATACCGGCTTTTACAAAGCTGTGACAGCTATTTGGCGGCTCGATGATCATCGAACAAAGCGCTGAAATACATAAAAAAAACCCCGCCAATAAAGGCGGGGTTTAAAGTTGTGGTGCAAATGAATGCACCGGCTTGCGAGAGGAAGCTAGTCAAGCAGAAAACACTGCAGGATAACCAGCCAGTAAAACCTCACCAACCAAGCAAAGGGTTGATGATGATTGAGGCAGTATCCATTGGGAAACCAGCAACCAGGATCAATATAATCAGAAGATCAAGTGATCCGGAATGACTTATATCAATAGATTGCAATATTCGCAATGACTAATATTTGCATGTGACCTTTTGCGCATTTTGCGCATTTTGGGCATTTCATGGTTGCGGAACAAGTCATCGGGACCATCATACATTACAAATAGGTTATATTGGCCTATTGATGCCCCCCTTGCCCTATTTGCCATAATAGAAACAACAAAATCGCAAAAAATACGCAAATAACGTCTTGAAATCGGAGCCCTGACCGAAATGCTGTCATTTTCCAGAATTTTTTTTCCAAGCTCATTGGCCGCTATATTATTTTTCTTTCTGGTAGCAGCGGCCATGGCAGCACCAAATACCAACCAAAAAACTGTTGCGAACGGACAATCTGATCCAAGAGCTGGCGAAGTAGAATATGAACGTTCAAAACGCTTGCTGTCTGCTATTGACGAAATATTGAAAGACGCTGCCACGATCCGCCAGGATGCTCGCAAACTCCCCAGCAAACATGAATTCTCGATTATTGCTCCTCCGTGGATCGAGACCAGAGAGGATCGTCAGTTAAAAGTCAACAAGCTCCTCGATGCGGCTCTTGAAATCGTCACCGAAGTTCCTATTGTTGACTTACAAAAAAAGATGCGCTCCAACCGCACTAATATCAAAAAAATGGAAGATCAAATCGCAGTCTTGCGCGAGAAGCAACTTGATGCCCCTACTGATGGTTTTCTGCCTGGCTATGTCACCGATACCGTGGCTTCTATCGATGAAAAAATCGTCGATATCAATACCAGAATTGCTGGTAACAAATCTCAAATTATCAAAATCAAAAAAGAGATATCAGATGGATTGAAAAAAAGTGGCGTGCAGATCAAGGAAACTCAACTCGATATTTTACTTGGTAGTGTGATCGGTGGAGATCTCGTGAAACTTGTGGCTGCATTTGAAGCTGCGCGGGCAATTGATGATCGACTTAGCTTACTAATGGATCAAAACGGTGAAAACCTGACTGCTGCACGGCGTTATTTTGCCATGCATGCGTCTTTGTTTGCTCTGCTGGTGCACGCGCAAGAGCTGGTGCTAGACAAAATAGACGCGGTTTATCTGCCCCGACTTGGCAGTATAATCAAAGATATCAGGCAAGCACGACGTGAGACCTACCAGCTTTTGCGTGCTCGCAATCGCACCGATCAACGCAAGACACTGCTGGCCAATCTCAAGTCGCAAACTTTTTCTGAAAAGGTCGCCAAGACCTATCGTAACTATCTTTTGACGCAGCGTGATCAAATGTCAAAAGCACGCCAGCGTACCCTCAAAGATCTGCGTATTGCCGATAATACTTACCTTACGGTCGAAGCCAGTTTTCAGCTACGCTCCTTGATCAAGGATGCCAGTACGAGCTTCGAAGCGATTCGCAAACTAGAAGCACCCGGGTTCGATAATGTATTTCGTAACAAAGACTTGAAGCGAGAGTTTGAAAACCTGACCAGTAAGCTGACGCCTACATCATAAATAAATAAAGGGCTCTGCCCTTACGAGCCCGGCAAAGGTCCAGCCCTTTGTAAAAATATTTTTGGCATCTAACAGGATTTGGGATTTAGTCCCCAACACTGTCCTCAAACAGCTAAGCTATAGGACAACTTAATAAGTCCACGAGGACATTGTTTTATGTCAGGTAAATAGCGGCGAGGCCTAGAAATGCGAAGAAACCTACAATATCTGTAACCGTAGTGACGAATACGCTGGAGGCGAGCGCTGGATCGATCTTGCGATATTCCAGAACCAGCGGGATCAAGATGCCCGCAATGCCAGCGACAAACATATTAACGATCATGGCAGCGGCAAGTACGCCAGACAAACGACTACTACCAAACCAGAAATAGGCCACCAACGCCATCAGCAAGGCGAACACCAACCCATTAAGCAACCCAACAAGCGTTTCACGCGTAATCACGCGGCCCGCATTGGCAGCACCCAGATCACGTGTCGCGAGGGCGCGAACCGTTACAGTCATAGTTTGTGTGCCTGCATTGCCGCCCATCGATGCAACGATCGGCATCAGGACGGCCAAAGCCACCATTTGTTCGATCGTTGCATCGAACAGGCTGATAACATATGACGCTATGAGAGCAGTAATAAGATTTATAAACAGCCAGGAAAAGCGCCCCAGAGCTGTGCGCATGACCGTGTCAGCCAGTGATTCATCACCGACACCAGCCAGCAGGAAAATATCTTCCTGCGCTTCTTCGGCCATCACCTCAACAATGTCATCAACAGTGACAACCCCAACCAGTCGATTATCATCATCAACGACCGGCGCCGAAATTAGATTATAGCGCTCAAACTGACGGGCCAGCTCTTCTTGATCCATCTCGACATTAATCAAGTGGCGCTCATCATCCATCAGCTCTTTGATGGCTGTCTTGAGCGGTGACCTCAGCAAATCATCGAGGCTGACTGTGCCTTTTAGATGCAGCGAAGGAGTGGTGACAAAAACCTCGGAAAACTGCTCCGGCAGGTTCAATGCATCGCGTAAATGATCGATGGTTTGTGCAACGGTCCAAAATGTTGGAACATGCACAAATTTTTGCCGCATGAGACGGCCCGCAGAGTCCTCGGGATATTGTAAACCGCGAACAACGGCGGTGCGGACTTCATGGGGTACCTGATCGAGGATTTTCTGGCGCTCTCCAACTTCCAGATCTTCTAAAAGATAAACAGCATCGTCGGTATCAAGCTCTTCAACGGCTTCGGCGATCTGCTGATTGGGCAATTGCTCAACCAGCTCATCACGAACGGCTTCTTCCACCTCAACCAATGTGGCTGGATTACGCTGCGCACCAATCGCTTCAACGAACGCAAACCGCTCATTTGCAGACAGATGTTCCAACAGATCGGCGAGATCACTATCGTGCAAGCCTTCGGAAAGCACACGCACATTGTCAAAATTCTGGTCTTCTATAGCCGAACGCACAGATTTCACGAAAGAAACCAATAAGGCTCCCTCAGTATCGCGAATATATATATCTGACGATTGATTAGACATATCTGCCTCGTTACAAAAACCCAAACCACCCCAACTGTTTGTAAATCAAGCACGCACAAATGCAACCGTGGATTGGCATGTAGGCTTAATCCAAATAATCGGCAAGCGAACAAGTACCAATTGTTCTTTCGCGTTGAATAGGTGTCATCCCAGCGAAGGCTTGGATCTATAACCCCAGAATTACATTGCCGCGCTGTCTCTAACTAAATCGTTCGGGACAAATTGCAACGCCAGAGAGTATAGTTCCCAGCTTTCGCAGGGATGATAGTGAAAATTAGCCATAAACCATCATATTGTCTTTAAGATACATAAGTGCCGTAACCTATTTTCATGCTATTTGCACAAAACGATCACCTACAAAGAAAAACCGCCTCCCTTTTGCAAGAGAGGCGGTCTTTTATTTCTTGTGTGATCAGGTTCGATTAGAACTTGATGCGAGCACCAACCATAACCTGGCTTACGTCATCGTGGGCAACATTGTCGTTATCCCAATTGCGATAAGCGAGATAGAGCTCAGTAGCGGCGCTATCAAAGTGCTGTACAACACCCAGACCCCACATTGTGGTGTCCCATGTACCAGAAGTTGCACCATTCTGACCATCATAGTCATATTCGCCATATTCGGCGTATATCGCGGTATTTCCCATGCCAGTAAAGTCACGGTTTACACCACCTTGAATGTGCCAATACTGCTTATCAAAGAGGTCAACAGCACCGGTTGGATTAGTGGTGTTGAAGCCACCATCGTTTTCAGTACCAGCTGCAAACGCGATATTAAGGCCTGTAGGCGTATGCATCAATGAAGCTGAACCAGTGACATTAGAGCCGTTGGTACCATCATCATAGAAGGAATAACCAATACCTGCAGCAATGCGGATCGGGCCAAATTCTCCGGCATAACGAAGAGCCATATCCCAGCCATCAGTGTTGTAGTTTGTAGCCGGAGCAAACTGCCGACCATCAAGATCCACCCAAGCTACGGAGTATGTAAACCCACGCAGAGTTGGTGGAACCCATGCGATCAATTCATGATCACCCTGCTCAAGGTTAAAGCCATTCAATGGAGTTGCATTCCAAAGACTTGCTTCAGATGTACCAGTGACACCACGACCGCCAAGAGAGATCTCAGCAACGCCATCGGTTGGCACATAAGCATGACCTAATACAAAAGTACCAAGTCTGGCATTTTTGAAGTAGATAAAGTTTTTGTCAACCTGCGTAGGATTGATAAATCCAGGGCCATGACTTGCACCAGCTGAGGTAAGTGATGCGCTGTTACGGTCATCCGTAATACGCATACGTAGAATATATCCAACAGTCCATGAGCTTGTCAGAGCCGCACTTCCAGCGAACTGGACGCGTGATCCGGAAACACCATGGCCACTTGAATAAAATTCATCATCGCCATTATGATCGTCAATCCAACCAAAATCACGTGATACCCAGCCAGAGATGGCCAGTGATACTTTGCGATTTCCTTTGCGAGCTGTTGTTGCTTCAAGTTCAGCAACACGCTCTTCGAGGTCTGCACAACAGTCACCGCCAAGATCGGCAGCTACTGCTGGTGTCAGAGCCATTCCGCCCATTAGAAAACCAGCTGCTGCTACGAGAGCCAGCGGGCTGGATGTCTTCTTGAGTCCCCCAATAGTCATATTTTTTCTCCACTCTAATCAATCGAGTTGTGATTCCGAGGGAGCAGTAAGCCGTACAAATGATCTGCTCGTTTATTGTAAAACCCTGAATTGCCTTATATAGTATTAAGGGCATTACAAGGGTCGTCTAAAACCCTTGCCGCAAACATGCGAAACCAGGGCAACAACAAATCCCCAAGTGAAAAGCATCTGGTGCATAAAGCGATGCCATCAACTACTAGGGGATACAATTTACAAGAACTGTACTGGATACTTGAGGATCGAATGATCCTAAACTGATCGACCATACTTGGTCTGTACATAAGACCGAGCTGGTCTCTAAAGAAGCAACTTAGAGTAGGTGACCTTCAGTGCATCACCGACTCGTTGTTGTTGAAGACCATTGTTAGTGAAGCTTGAGGCAGGACGCAACCATCGTGACACGATTTTGCCTGATTCACGATATTTGCGTTGTAAAAACGCAACATCCACCCTCGCAGCACCCTAAACACAGGCTTTTTCTCCATACAGTTCCTGAATACGCAGTACATGTTTGAAACTTAAAATAGGTGAACTGTGTATAAAAAGGATGAACAGCATTAACTTTTCGCCTTGTTTTGCGTGCATTAGGCGATTCTTGAAGCGAGCAGGTCGTAAAAGACGGGAATACGATTCTCCAATTTTCCCCCGTATGGACGATATTGATAGATCGAATCAATATGGACCAAATATCTCGGCTTCCGAAAATGGCACCAGGATCCAACGCAACGAGCTGTTATCTATCGCGATAGATTTTATGAGCCGGCTTGCAACCCAGGACCGGCGCTTCCTTGATGCATTCACGCTCCCGCTCTTTAATTGCAGGCGCATATCTAGAATGCAATGGTATGAAACCCGCAAACAAAAAAATGCCCCGCTCTTTCGAGCAGGGCATTCTTTATTCTTATATGATATCAGGTTCGATTAGAACTTGATGCGCATGCCAGCAAGAACCTGCTGAACATCACCATCGGTAATATCATCATCTTCCCAGTTACGATAAGCAATCCACAATTCTGTTGCTGCTGAGTCGAAGTTCTGAACGAGACCCAGTCCCCACATTGTGGTATCAGCTGTGGCAGCATCGTCATCATACTCACCATACTCACCGTAGAGGCTGGTTTTGCCCATGCCGAAGAAGTTCTGGCTGATGCCACCTTCAACGTGCCAGAACTGTCTGTCACTGACGTCTGCAGCGAGAGTGTTGACACCACCGTCAATTTCTGTACCGGCAGCGAAAGCAACATTCAAACCAGTAGGTGTATGCATCAGGGCAACTGAACCCATGACATTTGCACCATCTACAGCAGCGTTGGCGAAATTAGTATCATCATCAGTTGTTGTATAACCGATACCTGCAGCAAGACGGATAGGACCGAATTCTCCGGCATAACGAAGAGCCATATCCCATAAATCAACACCTGAATCATCTGTCGCAACATCATTTTGGTCTAACCAGGCAACAGCCACGGTAAAGCCAGCGATTGTTGGAGAGATATAGGAAATCAGGTTTTGCGAGCTACCCTGCTGAAGGTCATATGAATTGATACCAGCAACACCGTTCCAGCCATTAAGACCAGCTGCGTCACCAATGCCACCACGACCGGCAAGAGAGATATTAGCAACTCCATCCGTTGGAGCATATGCGAAACCTGCGATGATTGTACCCAGTTGAGCATTTTTCAGATACACATAGTTCTCATCAACATTTGTGGTTCTGGTGTTATCATTTACACCAGCTTGAGTAATTGCACCACTCAGACCACCTGCAGCACGGAAACGAAGTTTATAACCAGCTGTCCAGTTTGCTGACATTTTGGCACTACCTGTGAACCAAACGCGTGATCTGGAAGGTCCGTGACCGGCTGAATAGAATTCACTATTACCATTGCCATCTTCCAACCAACCGATGTCGCGAGCGACCCAGCCAGAAATTTTCAATGAAACTTTACGGTTACCTTTGCGAGCAGTTGTCGCTTCAAGGTCAGCTACGCGCTCTTCGAGATCCGCACAGCAATCACCGCCCAAATCAGCAGCCATAGCTGGTGTAAGAGCCAAACCGCCGATAAACATACCTGCAGCGGCAACGATGGCCAGGCTGCTTGTTGACTTTAAAAGTCCCCCAATCATACTACTTCTCCACTTAACTTTAATTTTACGCTACGT
>JAJRQA010000168.1 GCA_024280475.1 Alphaproteobacteria bacterium | reverse complement strand
TGATTACTCGGCAGGCTATTTCCCCGCGATTGGCAATCAGAATTTTATCGAACATATTTGAAGGCCTTGCTTGCTATTGCAGATTAAAGCGGGATATTGCCGTGCTTGCGCCACGGGTTTTTGAGGTCTTTGTCTTTTAGCATGGATAGCGAGCGGCAGACGCGGATGCGGGTGTTTTGCGGCATCAACACATCATCGATAAAGCCCAGCTTGCCAGCCACAAACGGATTGGCGAATTTTTCTCGATAGTCCTCGGTGAGCTCTTCAATTTTTTCAGGGTTACCCATTTTAGAGCGGAAAATAATCTCGACAGCCCCCTTGGGTCCCATCACAGCGATTTCGGCACTGGGCCAGGCGAAATTGACATCGCCGCGCAGATGCTTGGAGGCCATCACGCAATAAGCGCCCCCATAGGCTTTGCGGGTGATGACGGTGATCTTTGGCACAGTTGCTTCTGCGTAGGCATATAAAAGCTTGGCGCCATGTTTGATAATGCCGCCATATTCCTGATCGGTGCCGGGCAAGAAACCGGGCACGTCGATCAAGGTCAGCAGAGGAATATTGAAGGCATCACAAAAACGGATGAAACGCGCGGCCTTTGTGGAGGCATTAATATCGAGACAGCCAGCCAGCACCATGGGCTGATTGGCGATAATACCAACGGTTGATCCCTCCATACGGCCAAAGCCGATAATGATATTGGCGGCAAAGTCTGGCTGCAGTTCAAAGAAGTCATTGTCGTCGACAATTTTGTATATGGCTTCTTTCATATCATAGGGCTTGTTTGGATCGGCTGGGATCAGTGAACATAATGACGGTATTTTGCGGGTGCCAGGATCGCTGGTTGGCCAATGGGGAGGTTTTTCCTTGTTGCTGGCGGGTAGAAAATTGATGAAGCGGCGCAGCAGTAACAGAGCTTCTACATCATTTTCAAAGGCTAACGCGGCAACGCCGGATTTACTGGTATGGGTTTTGGCACCGCCCAGCTCTTCCGAGGTGACGACTTCATGGGTGACGGTCTTGACGACTTCGGGGCCGGTCAGGAACATATAGGAGGTGTCTTTGACCATGAAGATAAAATCAGTAATGGCAGGCGAATAAACAGCGCCGCCAGCACATGGCCCCATGATCATGGAAATCTGCGGTACCACACCAGAAGCCAGCACATTGGCTTGAAACACATCCGAATAACCGCCAAGGCTTTCGACGCCTTCCTGGATACGAGCGCCGCCACTATCATTGATGCCAATGACCGGGGCTCCGACCTTTATGGCCTGTTTGAAGATCTTGCAGATCTTGGCGGCATGTGCGGAAGAAAGCGAGCCACCAAAAACGGTGAAATCTTGAGAATAGACAAACACAAGACGCCCGCAAATAGTGCCATAGCCAATGACCACGCCATCACCTGGCACCTTGTTTTTATCCATGCCAAAATCGCTGCAGCGATGCTCCACGAACATGTCCCACTCTTCAAATGTGCCTGGATCAAGTAATAGTTCAATACGCTCGCGTGCCGTCAGCTTGCCTTTGGCATGCTGTTTGTCGATCCGCTCCTGACCGCCGCCAAGTTTGGCTGCAGCGCGTTTCTCTTCCAGTCTATGGACAATTTCTCTCATATTATTCTCTGACTTGTTGCCTGTTTTGGAACATGAATTCAGGTTGATACATTTTGTTTGATCATTTGGATCATCTCGCGCGCCGCCTTGGGTATATTTGTGCCGGGGCCGTAAATGGCGGCAACGCCAATATCAAGTAGTTGTTGATGATCCTTGGGAGGAATAACACCGCCGCAGATCACCAGGATATCACTAGCCTTTTGTTGTTTTAATTCGACCATCAATGCGGGTACCAGTGTTTTGTGTCCCGCGGCCAGTGAAGAAATACCGATCATGTGAACATCGTTTTCAATGGCCTGGCGAACGGCTTCAGCCGGGGTCTGGAACAAGGGACCAATATCGACGTCAAAACCAAGATCGGCATAGGCGGTGGCGATCACCTTGGCACCGCGATCATGGCCATCCTGGCCCATTTTGACGACCAGCATACGAGGGCGGCGGCCGGTTTCAACGGCAAAACGGTCGATTTCGTCTTTGATCTTTTCAAATTCTTCATCGCCTTCATACACGGATCCATACACTCCTGATATAGCCGAGTCGATTGCTTTGTGCCGTCCAAATACCTGTTCCAGCGTCGCCGTGATCTCGCCGACACTAGCCCTGGCACGCGTCGCTTCAATGGCCAGCTCCAGCAGATTGGCATCGGTTTCCGCCCCTGTTTTAAGGGCGTCGAGTGCTTTTTGGCAAGCCTTGTTATCGCGCGTATTTTTGATCTGTGTGAGGCGCTTGATCTGAGCGTCGCGAACCTGCGCATTATCGACTGAAAGCACATCAATTTGCTTGTCATCTTCGTGCAGATATTTATTGACCCCAACGATCACTTCTTCGCCCCGATCGATGCGGGCCTGACGTAATGCGGCGGCGGTTTCGATGCGCCGTTTCGGCATGCCTTCCTGTACTGCTTTGGTCATGCCGCCAAGCTGCTCGACTTCTGCGATGAGCGCGCGGGCCTTGGTGGCAATCTCATTGGTCAGGGCTTCCACATAATAAGACCCGCCCAGCGGATCCACGACTTTGGTGATGCCGGTTTCTTCTTGTAAAATGATTTGCGTATTGCGGGCGATATGGGCAGAAAACTCGGATGGCAGGGCCAGCGCCTCATCAAAGGCGTTGGTATGCAATGACTGGGTGCCGCCAAGCACGCTGGCCATCGCCTCAATGGTTGTGCGCATGATATTATTATAAGGATCGGATGCCGTGAGGCTGACCCCTGAGGTTTGACAATGAGTGCGCAGCATTTTCGAGCGCGGGTCTTTGGGCGCAAAATTTTCTTCCATGAGCTGTGACCATAAAAGGCGAGCCGCGCGTAGTTTGGCAATCTCCATGAAGAAATCCATGCCAATGCCAAAGAAGAACGACAGGCGCGGCGCAAAATCATCAACTTTCATGCCGCGATCAATGGCGGTGCGCACATATTCGAGGCCATCGGCGATGGTAAAGGCGAGCTCTTGCACGGCCGTCGCGCCAGCTTCTTGCATATGGTAGCCAGAGATCGAAATGGGATTGAATTTTGGCATGTTTTGCGCGGTGAAACCGATAATGTCAGAGACAATGCGGATCGAGGGGGCAGGGGGGAAGATATAGGTATTGCGCACCATGAATTCTTTGAGAATATCGTTTTGCAGGGTGCCGTTGAGCTGTTCCATTGCGACGCCGCTTTCCTGCGCGGCAACAATAAATCCGGCCATCACCGGCAGCACCGCTCCGTTCATGGTCATGGATACCGACACTTGATCAAGCGGGATATCCTTGAACAGGATCTTCATGTCCTCGACGCTGTCAATCGCCACACCGGCCGCGCCGACATCGCCAGTGACGCGGGGATGATCGCTGTCATAGCCGCGATGAGTGGCCAGATCAAAAGCCACCGATAGGCCTTGTTGTCCCGCCGCCAGGTTCTTTTTGTAAAAAGCGTTACTGTCTTCCGCCGTTGAAAATCCAGCATATTGGCGAATGGTCCAGGGGCGCCCGGCATACATGGTGGCGCGGGGTCCACGCAAAAAAGGTTCAAAACCCGGCAGTCCGTGATGCTGTTCGCTGCCTTCGAGGTCTTCACTTGTATAGAGCGGTTTTGTTGTGATGCCTTCATAGGTGTCGCGGTCGAGCGAGCTTAGGGGTTTGCCGCGCAACTCTTTGGTCGCCAGTTGCTGCCAGTCTTTTAGCGATGGTTTTTTATTATTGTTGTCGGCCATTCAAAGGTCCCTTTGGGGCTTGCGAGCTACTCGTGTATCCTAATCGTGTCATACCCGCGAAGGCGGGGATCCATACTCTTTGTTGTGACGCGTTCCCGATTTTTAAGTTTCCTTTGCATAACCGATTGTTTGCAGTGCGGCCTTGATCTCATCCAGAATGGCCAGATCATCAATCGTCGCGGGGACCTTCACTTCGCTCCCGTCGGCAATGCTTTTCATGGTGCCGCGCAAGATTTTTCCAGAGCGGGTTTTTGGCAAGCGATCAACCACCACAGCCATTTTGAACGAGGCCACCGGGCCGATTTTATCACGTACCATTTGTACCAGTTCTCCCGCCAGCTCGCTGACGTCTCGATCTGCACCTGCTTTTAGTACAACAAGCCCTAACGGCAGCTCCCCCTTTAACTGATCCGCAACGCCAATGACGGCACATTCCGCGACATCCCCGTGATTGGCCAGCACTTCTTCCATGCCGCCCGTTGACAGACGATGCCCCGCTACATTGATAATATCGTCGATGCGGCTCATGATCCACAGATAGCCGTCCTCATCCTTAAAGCCCGCGTCCCCCGTCAGGTAATAACCCTCGATCATTGAGAGATAGCTTTCCACATAGCGTTCATCATTTTGCCAAAGGGTCGGCAAGCAGCCCGGTGGCAGGGGCAGTTTGATCATGATCAGGCCGATTTCACCGCTTTGTTCTTCCTCGCCATTTTCCTTGAGGATACGCACATCATAGCCAGGAACCGCAACAGTGGGAGACCCCGCCTTGATCGGCAATTGCTCGATACCAAGCAGGTTGGCAGCAATGGCCCAACCGGTTTCCGTCTGCCACCAATGATCAATGACCGGCACGCCCAGTTTTTCTTGCGCCCATGACAAGGTGTCAGGGTCGCAGCGCTCGCCGGCCAGAAACAGGGCTTCAAATTTGCTCATGTCATATTTTTGCAGATAGGTCCCCTCAGGATCTTCACGCTTGATGGCGCGAAAGGCCGTTGGAGCGGTGAACATGACTTTGACATCATGTTCGGAAATTACCCGCCAAAACGCTCCGGGATCAGGCGTGCCAACGGGCTTACCTTCATAAAAAACGGTGGTACATCCTGCCAGTAGCGGCCCGTAGACAATATAGGAATGGCCGACCACCCAGCCAACGTCGGACGCCGACCAGAACACATCGCCCGGTTCAACATTGTAGACATTTTTCATGCTCCAGTGCAGGGCCACCGCGTGTCCGCCATTGTCACGCACGACCCCCTTGGGGATGCCTGTGGTACCTGATGTATATAGAATATAAAGTGGATCGGTCGCGGCAACAGGAACACACTCAGCAGGTGTCGCCGTTTTGGCGGCTTCAACCCAGTCAATATCGCGGCCCTCGATCATTTGTGCGGCGGCTTGAGGGCGTTGATAGATGATGGTGCTGGCCGGTTTGTGGGTGGCGAAATCAATCGCCTTATCGAGCAATGGTTTATACTCGATGACCTTCTTTACCTCGATCCCGCAAGAGGCGGAGACAATGACCTTGGGCTTGGCATCATCAATGCGGGTCGCCAGTTCCTTGGCCGCAAATCCTCCAAATACCACAGAGTGAATGGCACCAATGCGTGCGCAGGCCAACATGGCAATAGCAGCTTCGGGGATCATTGGCATATAAATGAGAACGCGGTCTCCCTTGGCAACACCTTGGCCCGCCAGGATACCAGCGAATAAAGCGGTGGCGGCTTGCAGGTCACTATAAGTGAGTGTGCCTTTGGTATTGGTGACAGGGCTGTCAAAAATGATCGCCGCCTGCTCGCCGCGGCCATTTGCGACATGGCGATCCACCGCATTATAGCAAGTGTTGAGTTCCCCCCCTTTGAACCAATGGTAAAAGGGGGGGGTGGTGTCATCAAGAATCATGTCAAACGGGCTGATCCAGTCAATGCCCTTGGCAGCTTCTGCCCAAAAAGCATCTGGATCGTTCATCGAGCGAGAATAGGTGTCTTTATAGTTCATTTTTTGACTCCCTTTGGTGCGGGCCTGTTGACGCCTGGGGGCTGGTACTGATTTAATATCGGGTTAGGAGGTCTGCCAGGTTTTTTGTGGATTGTTGGAACATTTTCAGTACCGCATATGAATTTTAGCCTGTCAACAAGAGCCAATATTTATCCTTTTAAATCAATGGTTACGAATATTTGCATGAGGTCGCGGGGAGAAGAGGAAGTATAAGATGAGAGTTGGTGACGCTGCAAGGCAATCGGGGCTGCCTGCCAAGACGTTGCGCTATTATGAGGAAATCGGTCTGGTTGACCCGCAGCGCCTTGAAAACGGTTATCGCGATTATAATGATGATGATCTTGCTCGCCTGAGATTTTTGGGCCGCGCTCGCTCCCTGGGATTTTCGATTGATGATTGCCGCAACCTTTTATCCCTGTGCGATGATGAGAAAAGATCAAGCCGGGATGTCAAAGCCATCGCCTCGGCCCATCTTGATAATATTGAGCGAAAAATATCTGAGCTTGAGACCATGAGAGACGTGCTCAAAAAATTGGTGCAGTCTTGTCATGGCGATGAGCACGCCGCTTGCCCGATCATTGATGAGCTGACGAAATAGGCTGGGCTTATAGATTATGCCAATGGCTTGACCTTACCCCAACAAGAAGGTCTACTTTGGGGTAGGTTGAGGTTCTTTACAGCACAGGAATAAGCGATGAAAGAAAAGATAGTACCCCTATTGGTGATTGGCGCATTGATCATGGGCGTTTTTTTGCTATTTTCAGGAGGTAGCAAAAGGCAAAGTGCTGCTGTCGATGTGAAAATACCGGTTTTAAGTGCCAGTGCCACCAGTGGTCAGGCTATCTTTAAAATCAACTGCTCCCAGTGCCATGGGCCAAGTGCCGGGGGCACCAAGCAGGGGCCGCCGCTTGTTCATAAATATTATGAACCCAACCACCATGCCGACGGGGCTTTTTATCGCGCGGCAACAATGGGGGTACGGGCTCATCATTGGGGCTTTGGCAATATGCCTCCGATCCGCACCGTGACCACTCAGGATCTGAGCAAAATCATTGCGTTTGTGCGCGAATTACAAAAAGCCAACGGCATTTTTTAGCGTTCATTCGTGCGCTTCGAGTTCGGCCAAATTGTCATTCTATAAGCGCATCTCATTGCCTCTCCTCATGGGAGAGGGAGGCAATGAATTCAAGGTGCCAAATATGCCTTGTTCCGTCTCTCAAAGGGAGGGGATAGGGTGAGGGGGGCTCTCGTTTATTTCAGCTCTGTCGTGTGTGGGCGCGTTTAAATGCTTAAAGCGCTGCGATCGCTGCGCTGAAGGTGTCGAGGGCGGATCGACCCTGTGGAGTCAGGTCATAAATTCCGCGATCAACACGGGTAAACCAGCCATAATGATCTTTTTGCAAAATGCCACCGGCTCGATCAACACTGGTTTTTTCACGGATTTCCTTAAGCTTCACCGCCCCTTGCGCATCAATAAAAGACAGACAGCGCAAGGCATCCTGGCGGTATGAAGTGATGATTTTGCATTTGTTACTGCCGCCCATATTGGGATCACCGACCCGTTCTGAAAATTCCTTCAACAAACGACCTGCGCGGCGTTTGTTCTTGCGCGGCGTGGTGGCCAGTGGGTCGCAATGAACCTCAACAGCTCTGTCAGTTTTTTTCTTTAGATCCACAGTCATCAGCCCAATGCCAAGACGACGGCATAATTTTAACAGACCACGCTTGTTGCGCTTCCATAATGCTCCGCCGGCTTTTTTTGTGGGCTTTGGAATAGCCACATAGACCTCATCGGAGAGGCTTTGGCGATCAATGGCCTGAATGAGCAAGGGCAGTGAGAAGCTGAGTTTCATTTCTACAATGATCGGGGGTTCTTCGCCGCGCACAGCCACCACATCGCAATCATTGACTTCGGCCTTGACCTCATAGCCCTGTTTTTCGAGCAGGTGCTTGATGGCTGGATAAAGATCTGTTTCGCGCATGGGTTCTGCTCCGCTTCGATAATCGTGCCTGATCATAGACTGATTCTACTGCATGATTGGTTAAAACAAACGGGGAACTTTTTATGCCAATAATATCGTAATTGTTTGGCACGTGAAGGGATAATTGAGCTTGAGTGTTTGAGCGGCAACCCGCAAGAATGCTGAAGATGGCTCCTCGACAAATATGCGGAGTGGGCTCATTGCCCCGAATAATCACTGTGGCCGCATATTTTCACGGATGATGAGACGGGAAAGCTCCAACTCATCGTCATCCCGGAATTTCTGTGGCCCGGATGACTATTTTATTGAAGGAGTTGGATCCACAAAAATATCCGGGATCCATCTTTGAAAATGGCTCGCCTTGCCGCGGAAAGGCCCTCGATGACATTTGGCTTAAATCCCCCCTATAAATATCCCTTCACCCAATCGACAATATCTTCATGGTGCTGAGCGCCAGCCTTGCGGGCGACTTCCTGGCCTTCCTTGAACAAGATGAGTGCGGGGATGCCGCGAATACCATAGATTTGCATGAGTTCGGGCGCTGACTCGGTATCGAGTTTGGCAAAACGCACCTCGTTTGACATAAGCTTGGCAGCCTTGGCAAACTCGGGAGCCATTTGTTTGCAGGGGCCACACCAGTCCGCCCAAAAATCTACCAGTACGGGAAATTGCGATTTGGCGACCGTGCGTTTGAAGGTAGCCGCTGACAGATCAACTGGTTCATCGGGGAACAAGGGCACGTGGCATTTGCCGCAATTGGCTTTTGATTTATCCTTGTCGGTGGGCACGCGGTTGATCGCTGCACAGGACGGACAGACAAGTTGTGTGGTTTCGCTCATAAATAATTCTTTCGCTATGGAGCTGGACTATTCGTCCCGCTTTGATCTCACTTTATTTCCTAGAGATATCTGCTCAACAGGGCAAGTGTTCAAGAGACGCATGCGCATAAGAGCCATACCGCGAGCAATATTGCGGCATGGCGTTATATTTAGTGCAGTATATTGGCTGTTAATGGTCTGTTTTACGAGCGGGTCCGCGTCGATGACATGGATCTCGTATAAGCGCTAGCGCATGCAGGGGCGGGCAGATATGCTGCAATTATAGCGACCATTTGAGCGCGTGCATTTGCCACCTTTGCTGCGGGCAAGAGAATAACGGGACCATGCAGGGCCATATTCAGCGCTGACAAAGGAAACCCAGTCGGCTCTGGCAGCAACAAGGGCTTTTTTCTTGCTCTTGCGCGAGTTGCCATCACCAAAATGATAGTGATCCGCCATGCATAAGCGGCCACGTGTTCTTTTTAGGGCATGCATGGCAGCCAGGCCGGTGACTGTAACAGAACCGATTTTTTTGATCTTCTTGCTTTTTTTGGCAAAGGTGGATGTTGAGCTTAGAATAATAAGCCCGCTCGTTAAGAGGGCAGTGAGTGTTTCAATACGCACGATACTAACTCCAGATAAGCAATATCAATATGCCCGTTTTCCCCCGAACGATACTGATGTTAAGATGGTCCCGCCTACCTCAACTGCATGAATTATGCCACTAATTTGAGTTTTCTGGATAGGGCATAAAGCAGATCACTCATAGAACTTTGGGAATCGATGTACTGAAGCAACAGTTTTAAGGGGCCTTTATCTTCGGCACTATCTGGGCTTTTTTAAAGGATCGAACTGGTTTTTGTGCACACCAGCTTTTACGCCGCCCGCGATGATAGGGGCGGGCCAGGTTGGCTTTGAGTAGGTGGGCAGACAAGGAGGATCCGCTTTTGTCTGTAACATCAGCGATCACCCGGCCAGCATATTTACCCTGGCGAATGTGAGACAATGTTATCTTGCGCTGGCCGACCAGGCGTTTGACGAATCGGCGTGCGGAAATGGCCATTTGGCGTTCCTTGTCACATCGGGCGCGCAATTCGGGGGCATCAATACCGCTGATCCGTACCATCACCTTCAATTCCTGACCGAGCCAGATGCGCGCCCGCACCAGCAGCGTATCGCCGTCAATCACCCGCTCGACGAAAGCGGGGATGGGACCAAGCAGGGCTTTTGGACGAGCTGGGACCTCAAAAGGTTGCGAACCCGCAAATACCACAATGAGAGCAAAGACAATTCCCCATTTTTTGAAACCAGCCAAACCTGTCTCCTGAAGCCTGCGTCCCTTCCTGATCAAGGGAACATATGAGGAATATAAGTGTAAATATGGGCGAGAATAGGATGGAAGTCAATATAATAGGAATAAATTCCTCTATACTTGGGGGCTCGCAAGACATGCCTGTGCCGGAGCAAGCGCAGTATTTTAGCATTCGCCATTGCAAGTATATGTCGACTATCAGTCTGAGAACAGACATCTGAGATGCCCCACGTTTTCTAGACACCTTGCTTGGTAAAAGTGAAGCAAGGAGATTCTCATGGCTAAGGGTATTCGTTACACGGAAGAGTTCAAGCGCGATGCGGTGGCTCAGGTGGTTGACCGGGGT
>JAJRQA010000167.1 GCA_024280475.1 Alphaproteobacteria bacterium | reverse complement strand
GATATTTTTTTATTCTGCGGCTTTTGTTTCAGCCTGTTTGGCGAAATATTTAGCAGCTTCCTCATCGAAATCGGCTGTATTCACATAGCTCGATGTACGTGGATGAGCGATCATGTTGGGGTTTGGATCAATGTCCAGCGCATCAAGGAAGTCTGGCATGCCAACACGGTCGATGGTTTCACCCACACGCTCATGTTCGAGCGCATTATCAGCGAAGAAGTCAATGACTTCACCGGCAAATTCTACGAGCTCTTCATAATCTTCGTCGGTGGCGAGCTTGATGAACGGTTTGATCATGGTGCCCATGAGATCGCCGATTTTCAGTGAGCGTTTGCCGCCCATGAGGATTGAAGCGCCTTTGTCATCGCCAGGAGACAGGGCTTTTGGCATGACGTTGAGGCAATGCATGCAACGAACGCAGCTTCTATTGTCAATCTCGATGGTGTCATTATCATTGAGCGAGATCGCGTTGCTTGGGCAACGGGCAACAACATTGTCGATGAAATATTTGCGGCCTGCGTCCTTGATATAGGCGGTGACCTCTTCCTGATTGACCTTGATATCATCACGCCATGTACCAATGACGGCAAAATCGGAGCGATGAATGGCATTGACGCAGTCATTGCCGCAACCAGAGAATTTGAATTTAAACTTGTAGGGAAGTGCTGGACGATGCATTTCATCAAGATATTCATTGATGATCATGCGCAAAGCTTTGGCTTCATCATAGCAGGACATTTCGCAACGGGCATGGCCAACGCAGCTCATGCTTGTACGAAGAGCGGGGCCGGCACCACCAAGGTCAAAACCAAGGGCGTTCAGTTTGTCAAATGCTGGCTGGGTCTGCTCGGTTGTGCAACCCTGGAACATGATATCACCAGATTGTCCGTGAAACGCGATAAGCCCTGAACCATGCTCTTCCCAGATATCGCTCATGGAGCGCAAAAGATCTGTGGTGTAATGCATGCCTGCTGGCGGCATGACGCGCAGAGT
Organism: Alphaproteobacteria bacterium; assembly: GCA_024280475.1. Lineage (GTDB taxonomy): Bacteria > Pseudomonadota > Alphaproteobacteria > Rhizobiales > JAKIUO01 > JAKIUO01. The sequence goes on along the minus strand of JAJRQA010000167.1, from coordinate 7,377 downwards.
ATGGAATTCTTTGGAAGCTGGATAGGCATCAGCCACTTCGGAAAAACGAGGAATGATGCCGCCGCCATAACCAAATACGGAAACCGTGCCACCTTTCCAAAAACCAAGGCGCTCTTCATAAGAATGCTCAAGCTGTCCCAAAAGGTCATTGACCATAGGGGTATAACGCTTGCCACTGTCGCGAAGACGCTTCAACGCCGTCACAAAACTAGGCCATGGACCGCTCTCAAGCTCATCAAGCAGTTTGGTTTCATGAATTTTTATATCTGACATATTGTCGTTCCCTCCTTCGGATATCTGTATTGTCGCTTCGTCTTTTTGCTGTTCGGCATTTACGATCGCGGTACCGTGAACACCAGATTCAAGAACCGCATCACCTGCTTCAAGCTGTATTTCTATTTCGTCAAGTCGTTCCAGCGCCGTGAAGTAACGTGCTTGTTCTTCGTTTTTTTTTAGTTCTTCAACAGCCTTAATACGTAGATCCTCTATCGACCTTAGTAAACTTTCCTTATCCAATTCGATCCCCCTCCAGCGTATCATCTCAATCTCACAGACCATTGCCTTGAGCAATGAGCGCGCCCAACATCGGTTTTTTACCTGATATGGCGCTTGATTACTGTCTCGCTGGCTCAACCTCGAACCTCAGATCGCACGAGCCGTCCATCAAAACAAATCTTGCACCGCTTTTTCATTGCTTGCAGTCCATTGAGTATGCGGTTTATATCATTGAAGTAGAATATTTAAAAGCGCTAATATGAATTTGCATGTAAACTCGCTGATAAATAGCCTCAAATAGCGATGGATTCAAAACGGAAATAATTAAAAAAAATCATTTAGTTACAGCCTGTTACATCCAACACACCGGAGCAATTAAATAATCACTCTTGCGCCACCATGTGGAAGAAATATCTCCTTTTCAAACAATGCTATTTAGTTTGAATCGACAAAATGAGGCAATATGTCCCGGATTCTATTTTCGGGAAAGTAAGCGGCAACAAGGAATTGGATACCAGCCAAAATGAAGCCAGGAACAAAAGAACAAGCGGCCATTTACCGGCTCGATCGGACAGAGGTGTACCAGCATTGGCGCGACGACAAGCTCTCGCACGCCCCGATTGATGCCAGCGAAATACTCGTAGAGATAGAGGATATCGGTGCGCCGAGCCAAGACGAAAGCGCTGAGATTCTCAGACATTGTTGCCATAATAATATGGCACTATACCGGTACAAAAATGGCGATGACGACGAACAATCGGCGCGCAGCAAAGCGCATGCCTTCGCCCATCATTTTGGTTTGCACCGCGTTGAGCAGCACCGGTCAATGAACCCGGACGGCTTGGTATCCATCGAAGTCATCAACGAAAACAGCTCTGAGGGACGCGCTGGATTTATTCCCTACACTGACAAGCCCATCAGCTGGCACACAGATGGCTATTACAATCCCACCGCTTCACGCGTTAAAGCAATGATGATGCATTGTGTACGTGCCGCGCCAGAAGGGGGTCTTACGGAGCTATTTGATCCCGAGCTCGCCTATATCAGGCTGCGCGACGAAAATCCGGACTATATCAGCGCCTTGTCTCATCGCCGCACACTGACCATACCAGCTTTTGCTGAAAATGGCGGGGTCACACGGGCTCAATCTGTTGGCCCCGTCTTTACCTGGGATCGCTATACGGGCAATCTGCACATGCGCTTCACTGATCGCAAACGCAATATCGAATGGTGTAAAGACGAAATTACAGCCGAAGCTGTAGGTTTTTTACGCCATGTCCTTGAGAGTGACGAACATGTCCTTAAATACAAAATGAACGCTGGTGAGGGTATTATCTGTAATAATGTCCTGCATAACCGATCCGCGTTCGAGGACAATAACAAGCCCAATGCAGGCCGCCTGCTCATGCGCGCACGCTATCTTGATCGTATTGAAGGTACCTGCGACTGAGCGGTGCTTAACAACAGAAGCAAATCTTGATAAAATCCCCACAATAGATATGGGAAACGAACGGCAGATCATCCCGAAGATCTCACCAAGGAAGGAACGAAACATGCATTTAAGCAATCTGATTATTTCAAACCCAGAGGTCACGAACTTTAACGACCTCAAGCAACTTATTGTTGCCGCGGCTCAATCTGGCGAGCGTTTTTTACATCTCGATGTCAAACCCGACTATCGCGACACGCCTAGAAATTGGGAACTCAAGCTGGAAGCTGCCTTCTACTGGGGCGACCAGATTCTTCCTCCAGCAGAAACCGACGTCAAAGAAGACAAATAGAAGGCTGAATCAAATGAGCGATGAACGAGAGGGACGGCGCATGGGCGGGGCTGAACTTGAAGGCGTTAGCGAACATAAAGACGAATTTGCCAGCTTTCATGCGCCTTATCGCAATGCCGTTATTACCTTGATCGACAAGCCATCTGATGACGTGCCTTTGATGGAAATGCGCATCCGCGAGGGACGCCGCATTACCATCCTTGAACTTGATGGTGAAACAGTTGGAAATCTCGCCAAAGCCTTGCAGGGCTGGGCTGACAAAGCGCAAAACAAGGGATCATGAATGGAACATCTGCCCATAAATATTGACCTTAGAGGTCGCAAGGTCATTGTCACGGGCGGGATCACCGGATCAGCTCGCAAGGTTGGTCTGGCCCTGCGCGCCGGCGCCATGGTCACGGTTCACGCCCAAAAGCTTGGACCTGACTTTCATGAGCTGGTCAAGAACCCTGCCCTCACCCATGTCACGACACGCCTTACCAAAGAACACCTCAAGGATGTAGCACTGATCTTTGCGGCGTGCGAAGAGGTCGACGAAGACAAGCGCATTTTCGATATGGCAAGAGCGGCAGGTGTACTGGTCAATGTGCCCGACAAGTCTGAACTTTGCGATTTCATCATGCCCGCCATTCTGGATCGCAGCCCGCTGGTCATCTCAGTTTCATCGGGCGGTGCCTCGCCTATTCTGGCACGGGTCATCAAGGCCCGGTTGGAGACCCTGTTCCCCGCTGCTTATGGTCAGCTGGCCGGTTTTGTGGGCCGTTTTCGCGACGAGGTCATGGCCAATATCAAATCTTCTGCCGGGCGTTTGCGCTTTTGGGAAAAAACCATTGATGGTCCGGTGGCCGATATGGCGCTGGCTGGCGACCTGCGCGGCGCTGAAGAACAAATGCGCGCCGAGCTGAAAGCTGCTATCGAAGCGGATGGCGAACCTTTAATGGGCGAAGTTTATGTGGTGGGCGCTGGTCCCGGCGACCCCGACCTTTTGACCTTCAAGGCTCTGCGCCTTATCCAGCGCGCCGATGTAGTGCTTTATGATCGTCTGATTGGCAAGGGATTGCTCAATCTCGTGCGCCGCGACGCTGAGCGGATTTATGTCGGCAAGCTGCCCAAAGACCATATCATGCGCCAGGAAGAGATTACCAAACGCCTTGTGGAACTTGCCAAACAGGGCAAAAGGGTGTTGCGCCTCAAAGGCGGTGATCCGTTTATCTTTGGCCGTGGCGGCGAAGAAATCGAAATGCTGGCCGAACATGGGGTGCCGTTTCAAGTCGTGCCCGGCGTAACGGCAGCGGCTGGATGTTCCTCTTATGCGGGCATTCCGCTCACCCACCGCGATCACGCCCAATGCTGCATCTTCGTCACCGGCCACGGCAAGGATGGCAAGGTGGACCTCGACTGGGAAGCACTTATCAAGCCCCATCAGACCGTCGCCATCTATATGGGACTGGCACAATTAGCAATCTTGACCAGTGAATTCATTGGCAATGGCGCCGACAAGGATTTACCGGTTGCCGTCATCGACAATGGCACAAGGCGCAACCAACGCGTCATCATCGGCACGCTGTCGACCATTGCTGACAAGGTGAAGGAATCTGGTATTGAAGGCCCAGCCGTGACCATTGTTGGCACCGTTGTTACGCTGCACGACAAGCTCAAATGGTTCATGCCGGAAAAACAAAGTGCTCGCGCAGCGCAATCATCAAGAGATGCCATCCCCGCTCATATGAGCACGAAATAACCCGCAAAACATCCAAGCCAATCATTGGAGAGTAAAATGAACAAGGTCACTTACAGCAACGCCTCCTCAGCGGAGAACTCGCAACTAGAACCAAGAGACAAGATGCAATCATTGACGCGTGGGGCGCGTGAAAAATGCCCAAATTGTGGAGAAGGATCGCTTTTTTCAAGCTATTTGAAAGTGGCTGATAGGTGCGATCATTGCGGTGAAGAACTCCATCATCAAAGATCAGATGATGCAGCCCCCTATTTCACCATTCTCATTCTTGGTCATCTCATTGTGCCATTATTGCTGATCGTCGAGACCTATTTCGCGCCCGCCTATTGGGTTTATGCCTTGATCGGCATACCAATGGTCGTTGCTCTCACACTACCGATCTTGCAACGTGTCAAAGGGGCCGTAATTGGCTGGCAGTGGGCGCTCTATATGCATGGCTTTGATCCAGATCATGTGTCAGAATATCCGTCCCTATCTTCCAGCATGGAGACCGGTTCGCAAATCTCTCAATAGGCTAAGATATGCGGAAAACTGACTATGGCAAGAGCAGTATTGGTTGCTCACTGCTGATTGAGCCAATACAGCCTATTTTACCTTTTTGAGGATCTGTTTGACCATTTTGTAGAAATTTTTCTTACCCGGATAGCCACGGATACGTGCGACTTCACGGCCTTTTTTGAACATCACAAAGGTCGGGGTCACCGTAATACCGCGGCGCAACGGATACCCGCCGGTACCATTTCTGTCGATATTGATTTCTCGCAATGGGGCTTTGCGGCCAAGGGCACTCCAGCGATAGTTGGGCCTTACTTCGCGGTTGAAAATCTGGCAATAAACGCAGCTTTTGGAACCAAACATGACCAGTTCCTTGTCCCCTGCCATCGCCGCACCCGGCAAAACAAACAATAAAGACAAGACCACCACAAACCAACTCATGACACGGTGCATCATCTTGAAAAACTCCATTACACAACCTCAAAGCGCATTCTTTCACGCAATTATAGATAACAACGAGCCCCCAGTACAATCGGGGCTGCTGCTAAGGTAAATTTCGCTTCATCCCCTCCCTCATCGAGGGTCTTGAATTCAAGTCTGCTCCTCCCCAAATAGAGGAAGCACACGCCTGTTGCATGGGTGTGCAACACGGCCTATAGCTCTTTGCTCGATCAGAGGGAGAGTGGCCGGCATCGATGGCTCGAGCACACTGCTTGAGCTCAACATATCGCTTATCAACAAGGATATTTCACTATGAGAACATTTGACCTTTCCCCCCTTTACAGATCCACCATCGGCTTTGATCATCTGGCCAATATGCTCGACAATATGAGCGGCGTTGATCGTGATAGTGGCAACTACCCTCCTTTTAACATCGAGCTGCTCGATGAGAACAAATATCGCTTGAGTATGGCCGTTGCAGGCTTTGGCAAAGACGAGATTAATATCGAAGTCAAAGAAAATGTGCTCGTTGTAAAGGGCCAGACAAAGTCCGATGGCGACGAAACCGAATATCTTCACCGCGGTATTGCCACGCGTAATTTCGAACGCCGTTTTCAGCTCGCCGACCATGTACAGGTCAACGAAGCGGAAATGAAAAACGGCCTGCTGCATGTGGAACTGGTGCGGGAGCTACCAGAAGCCATGAAGCCGCGCACCATCGCAATCTCGACGGGCGATGGTGAGCCAAAACTGATCGAAAGCGAAGCGGCCTAACGACTGAGCGTTCATGAACCATATGAAAACGGACGGGCATTGCCTGTCCGTTTTTTTATGCCCTGCTTCATGATTGCAAAGAGCATTGTATTCATGTCGACACGGCGCTTGGCTTCTGGCAACCTCCCTCAATCAGTAACACATCAGATGAATTGAAAATTTGTAGGAGCTTTGTTGATGCTGGAGAATATGGCGCAAATACTTGACTGGTTTGGCTTGGTGGTATTTGCAACCACCGGAGCACTGACAGCTTCAAGAAACCAAATGGATATTTTCGGCTTTGCGCTTCTAGCTACCGTCACTGGCATTGGCGGGGGCACAATTCGTGATGTGCTGCTTGGCCGGTTGCCCATTTTCTGGGTACAGGATCCGACCTATTTGATGGTCTGTGTCGGGGTTGCCTGCATCTTGTTTTTCACCGCTCACATCCCGCAGTCGCGCATCCGCTTACTATTATGGCTCGATGCCATCGGACTGTCCCTGTTTGCGGTTGGCGGCGCCAAGCTTGCCCTTGGGTTAGACATCCACCCATTTATTGCAATCACAATGGGGGTCATCACAGGTACATTTGGCGGCATTATCCGCGATATACTGGGCGGTGAAAAACCCGTTGTTTTAAGCCAGGAGATTTACGTTTCAGCGGCGCTTCTTGCAGCTGTCATGTTCGTTGCACTACAATCGTTCAATGTGTCAGCCGACTGGTCGCTGGCACTGGGGTTTATTGCGGGTTTTGCGGTCCGCGCCACCGCCCTTGTCTGGCATTGGTCTTTGCCAAGGTATCAGCCAAGATCACGATCATGATTTGGCTGGTTTATTGTTCGTCATTTATGCCTCACCAGACGCCAGCTTCTCCCGCGTGAGCAGACATTCCATGATCCAACCAAGATGTTCGGCTAAGTGCCAGGAGCGGACATAATCTGCTCCCCCTGTTATCAGACTGGCCTGAGGATCAAAGCATGCTTGCCTGTGCTTGACCTTCATAACTTTTCAAAATGGCTATACCGAACCGACGCCAGGAACGCACTGCAAAAAAGCAAGGCTAGGGGTGCGCATGGAAACCGATCAGACGGGCTGTACCTTGCGCGCGGTGGCTCCCGGAATTGCGCGCAATCACAACACAATCACCCGTTCGTTCAGTTGCCGCAAAACGGCTGACCATGGTCGGGGAGAAGGATTTACCAGTCCGCCTCGCCCCTCTCACCTGCACCACTCCTATTCAGTCCCATTGAATATAATTCAAGGTCGTTCAGGCTCAACCAGATTGCATCTCAAGCCACCATTGCGTTTCATCCATACTTGTTTTGCTTACGCTAATGTTGGCTATGCGTACTTTGCAGGCATTTTGTCTGAACAGGCAGGCCAATCACCTGGTTGATCTTCATCCCCCCGTTCTCTGCATGGTAAGTTGGGTATGAAACACGATTCGAGATATTGATTTCACGTCTAAGCCACGCCTTCTCCTCCAGTTGTTGTAATGACTTAGATAGCGCCCGGTCCGTAATGGTAGCTAATTCTGACTTGATTGCCGAGAAGCGTTGAGGCGTGGCCGTTAGTGCAAGTATCGGAACTGTCCAGTTACGCCGCAACAACTTGAATTCCACGTCGTCGGGCACAACTTTCACAATCCTGTCGGCGGTTTCAGCGATCAATGCG
>JAJRQA010000166.1 GCA_024280475.1 Alphaproteobacteria bacterium | reverse complement strand
TCGCTTTGAAATCAGCCGAAAAACGACGTCGCTTTGTCATCTCGCATATTCCTCATCTATCTGACAAGAATACACCTTAGCAGACTGTCCGATTTTGTGGGACCAGCTCAGTACTTATCAAACAGCAATTTGTTATGGCTACGGGCTTTTACATCTAAAATTTTTGGTACAGCCCAAATAAGGACTATCATAGTGGCGGACAAAGCTATCAGGAAGGAAAGTCCTACAAACCCATAAGAGATTACATTGTTGGCTGAGAGTGCATATTCTCCAGAACCAATAACAACGAAAATAGCTGAATAAAGCGGAATGATTCCAACGGTCAATGTTTCCTGATCAGTTTTGAGAACTTCTTTTCTGTGATGTATACCGATTATTACAAAAAAAACGGCCAACACCATGATCGAAATAATAGCGATATGCATTGTTATATTATACCCTATTTTATCAGCAATTTCAATGAATTGCCAATTTTTAAATAAAAATTTAAGTGGATTAATCTAGCAATCTAAGTGTATATTTACCAGCAATCAAATCAAAAAACAATATCCGAACCGATTACACAATACTAACTCCCAGTATTTCAAATAATTAGCGTTGAACAGCCCTGCATTCCTGTAGAATGGTACACACTCTGCTTCATATACAAAATATGAATATCCGTACACTTCTTTCATACTATTGTGATGTGTATCTATGGCTGAACCTAACTGCACAAGCCAACCCATTCCCAACCATATTCCCACGTTTACATAGTCCGATCTGTGTTTAGATTGGGTGTTCTCTGAATTTCAAAACAGGAGAACAGCGATGAAAAAGTATCAGATTATCTATGCCGATCCGCTCTGTAGCTATGGCTCGAATTCTTTCCCGTCTGTATCTAAAGCAAATGCCTATCCACTGATGAAAACGGCAGACATCTGCGCACTGCCGGTGCAGGAGATCGTTCAGCCAAACGCATTTCTTTTCCTCTGGACGACCATGACCCATATCCCGGACGCCTTGCAGGTCATTGACGCCTGGGGGTTTCGCTACATCACCAACGGCTTTACATGGGTGAAGACAAACAAGAATTCCGGCACACCGTTCTTGGGTATGGGCTACTGGACGCGCCAGAATGCAGAGCTTTGCCTTATCGCCAAGCGTGGCAGGTTGAGCCGCCGCCATACAGCAATCTCTTCCATTATTATGGAGCCACGTCGCAGGCATTCGCAAAAGCCTGACCGGGTGCGGCGCGATATTGTTCGTATTTGCGGCGACCTCCCGCGTGTTGAATTGTTCGCGCGCCAGAAAACGCCTGGTTGGGATATCTGGGGCAATGAGCTCGCCAACGACATTCAGTTGGGAGAGGGCTCATGAAAATATTGCGCCTTAAATTCTGGCAGCTGCTTGCTCTCATCTCCGGCACCATCATCGCAGGGGTGATGGCGCTGGCATCAATTTCATACAACGCGACCCTTGGCACATTGGAACCGGCGTTCGCCTTGCTGCCGATCACCAATAGGGCGATGTTTTCATCTTTGGCGCTAGCCTTTGATCTTGGCATGGTGGCCAGCGTGTTTGGCTTCTGGCACTGGCGCGAGAACAATCGGGTGGCGGCTGTTATCTGCGTCCTGCTGTTTGTCATCGCCTCGCTATTTTCCATTCATAGTGTGCGTGGCTATATCGCCCACAACATCACCAAAACGCTGGCACCCATGGAGCGCAACAAGGATGTTTATGCGTCATTGAAGCAGGAGCTTGTGGAGGTGCAAAAGCACCTTGGTGCGTTACGCACTTCCCTATTAAAAACCAGAGGTCGGAGGCGCACACGCCGACAACGGGAAATTGCCCGGCAAGTGATCCTGGTGCACAAAGTACGAGCACGCCTTGCGAGCGCCCAACCGTCAGTGAGTGTCACGCCGCTAGCGGGGCTCGAATGGTTCCTTGCGCTCACCCTGTGGTTTTTCAATGCGACCTGCTGGACGGCCTGGTTCGGCACATCTGCCAACAAGGTAGAAAAGAAAGACCCGGATGTGGATCAAATATTGCTGCCCATCACCAAAGCACATCAAGATCATGACAGTGTGCGCAGCTGGCTTGCAAGCTATCGGCAGAGCGAGCCGGAGCATTGCGCTATTCTTTATTTGTACTATTGCTCGTGGTGCGAAGGTAATAGCCATCAACCGCTCAAGGAGCGCAATTTCTATACCAAGTTGGGAGAATTGGGCACGCGTAAATTCCGTGATGGTCGCAACGGCCCCACCCTTTATGAGCTGCCTCAAAGACTCATCGCGAACAGCGACGAGGAGGCAAAATGATGAGTATCACCAGCCCTCCAACCAAGACTTATCGCCCAAGACGTATCCGCTCGAACAATCCCCTACCCTTTCAGCTAACGGAGCGCGATATTAAAATCATCCAGCTTGTTGCTCGTCATCGGTTTTTAAACTCCAACCATGTCCGGCGATTGGTAGGTGGCTCTGCCAAAAATATCACCAATCGCCTCAAGGCGCTTTTCGAGCATGGGCTTCTCGACAGGCCGCAAAACCAGTTCGACACATATCGCATGGGTGGCGGTACTTCCCCACTGGTCTATGCACTGGCCGACAAAGGAGTGCAATTGCTAGCAGATACTTTTGAGCAGCCGGACGGCAAGCGCATCTCCTGGACGCATAAAAACAACTCTGCCAGCCGACCGTTCTTACAGCACACATTGGGAATTGCTGATTTTGCTGTGGCGATGCAAATCGCGATGGCAGGTCGCGACGATGTTGACCTGATCGCCGGTGATGAGTTGATGGATAATTTTCCAGCTAAAATTTTAGCACGCAAAAAACCCTATCGGTTGAGTGTCCCAGTCATTCATCAAAATGTGCGTCTCGATATTGGGCTCGAAGCAGACTACGCTTTTTCGCTTTACTTGCCTAAAGTGCGGCGCAAGGCATTCTTTCTTGTCGAGATCGACCGAGGCACGATGCCGGTAGTTCGGCGCGATCTAAAGCAATCCTCAATCCTGCGAAAACTGTTGGCCTATCAGGTCATGTGGAAAATGAAGCTGCACCAGAAGCATTTTGGCTGGGGTAATTTTCGGGTCTTGTTTGTGACGGAAAGTACAGAGCGCGTAGAAAATATGATCGCAGCTGCCAACTCGCAAAGCCAGACAAACCAATCACCGCTGTTTCTGTTTGCCGACAAGAGCAGCCTCTATGGCCTGGAGGAAGTGCTTGATTATCAGTGGCGCGACACCATTGGTGGCAAGCAATTTTTACTGCCTGACATGTAGCTTGGTTGGGCAGCAATTAGCTCGCTTTGAAAAACCTTGTAAAAAGTATATAATGGTGGGTAACAATATCTCCCACGCTTCTGATTCCAGATATGCGCACTTGGAGTATTGCTCTTTTCATGACAAAAAAATATCTTCTTTATTTTGACGACACTGGCGGGCGTGACCCGGATAAATCGAGCTATCAACGTCATGAAGAGCGTCGCGACGGTATGGATTGTTTTGGTTATGGTGGTTTCCTGATCAAGGAAGAAGACGTCAAGGAGTTCATCAAGAATCACAACGCCTTTCGTCAGCATTGGAATATTGACTATCCCTTACATTCATCAAAGATCAGGGGCGGCCATGGCAAATTTGGTTGGTTGAAAAAGCCGGAAAATGCCGGACAGTTCTTGCCCGCCTTGCAGGACTACCTTCTGTCTCAGCCAATCATTTGCATCGCATGCATAATTGACCGCCCCGGCTATGTGGAGCGTTACAAGGAGCGTCACCAGGAGAAACTTTGGTATATGAGCCAATCTGCCTTTTATATTTTGATTGAACGTGCCGCGAAATTTGCTGACAAGAATGGGCGAAAATTGGAAATCTATTTTGAGCAGAATGGCAGAAAAGAAGATCGGGACATAACCAGATATATGAGAGAGTTGAAGAAATCTGGCAACCCCTTCAACAAGAACCCATCGGATCAATATAACCCGCTCACCACCGATGACTATAAGCGCATCATCCTTGGAGAACCTCGCAGAAAGACCAAAAACGTACCTATGATACAGATTGCTGATCTGGTTTTGTACCCAATGGCCAAGGCCGGTTATGATCCCCAATATTGGCCTTATAAGGCACTTCGAGATAATGGCAAATTGATCGATTGCTTACTGAACGAAGAGGAACTGGCTTCATGTGGTATCAAATATAGCTGCTTTGATCGCAAAAAGAGCAAGTAGCATTTGGAAAAATAGCCAGAACAAAAGGCCTGGAAAAATCCAGACCTTAGGTCGGCTTGCTAGCTTAGCGCAAACCCCGGGGCATTGCCCAATGTTGATAATATATCATAAAATATGGAATAAGCAAGTTTTCCAGCCCTCACGCTCGCAAAGTAGGAAGGCCGCCCCGCGAGGGACGACCTTCCAGCTCTTTCAAGAAGAGCTCTTGCTCACAAATTCTGGTCAGCGTCACGCTTTAAAATACGTTCGTCTATCCAGTCCTCGACCTCGGACAGTAACCACGCGACCCGGTTCTGGCCCAGCCGCAACCTCAATGGGAATTGGCCTGCTTTCTCCAGTCGCGCGATGTGTTGAGGCGAGTACTTCACAAGCTTGACGAGTTCTTTCTTGTCGATCAGCTGCTTTGGATGTGACATCGGATATCTCCTTTTGAAAGGAGCATCGCGATGCCCCAAGTTCAGCATGC
>JAJRQA010000165.1 GCA_024280475.1 Alphaproteobacteria bacterium | reverse complement strand
TCGGGGTCAGCACCAAGATTGCCAATCAAAGTCACCTTATTGATACTTCCGGCCATAACTGCCTCCTTGTCGATCCTTTCTGGACCGTCTGTTTTTGCGCCTTCAATCCATAAGGAGGAAGGGCTTGGGGTGAGAATCACCTCATTCAACTCTCATCTTGCATATTGACGGCTTTGGGGCCTGACAATACATTCCCTTGAGATTTCGTGCCTATCCACAGTTAATCCCCTGATATTGCACGTTTGTCACTTGCATGGAATTACTTGTTCACTTATTGTTCTTATCATACCGCCGCCAGACTGGCAAGGAGAATTCGCGCAAAATGTTCACAAATGAAGCCCTCGTCCTGCAAAGCGAGCGCCTGCATATACGCCCGTTTAACCCAACTGATGCCCGCCTTGTCGGGCGCATTCTAAGGGATCCAATGATCATTTTCTGGCACAAGAAACGCATGTCCTGGAGACTGTTGCGCCTGGGGATCCGTAACAGTATGAAAATGAACAAATGGGGCCTTGGCTGGTGGCTGATTTTTTCAAAAGAGGACAAAAACACCCTCATCGGAGTTCTGTTGTTACAGCCCCTGGATGACACAAACGAAATTGAAATCGGTTATCATTTGCGGCGAGATCAATGGGGCAAGGGTTATGCAACAGAAGCTGCAGGTCGGTTGCTTGAACACGGATTTACAAAAATTGGCCTCAATCATATCTGCGCCGTGGCCTTGCCGTATAATCACCGCTCCATCAGTGTCATTGAGAAACTGGGCCTGACATTATCCAAAAACACTCTTCACCGTGGCCTTGCACATCGCTACTTTAAGCTCAATCGAAATGATTATCTGGCACGGAGACAAGCCTCATCATGAAAAAGACCATTTCCGTGCAAGGGGCACGCGAACATAATCTGAAAAATATTTCGCTAGAGCTACCGCGCGAAAAACTGGTGGTGATCACTGGTCTGTCGGGGTCGGGAAAAAGTTCACTGGCCTTTGACACGATCTATGCGGAAGGGCAGCGCCGCTATGTGGAGAGCCTGTCGGCTTACGCGCGCCAGTTCCTTGAGATGATGCAAAAACCTGATGTCGACGCCATTGACGGTCTCTCCCCGGCCATCTCCATCGAGCAAAAAACCACCAGCCGCAATCCGCGCTCGACGGTTGGCACCGTGACTGAGATATACGACTATATGCGGCTATTATTTGCCCGCGTTGGTATCCCCTATTCCCCCGCCACGGGTCTGCCCATCGAGAGCCAGACGGTCAGCCAGATGGTTGACCGCGTTCTGGAGCTGCCCGCAAAAACCAGGCTCTATCTGCTAGCCCCCATCGTGCGCGGCCGCAAGGGAGAATATCGCAAGGAATTCATGACCTTGCAGAAAATGGGTTTTCAGCGCGTCAAGGTCGATGGCACCCTTTTTGAAATCAGCGACGTGCCAGCCCTCGACAAGAAGATCAAGCATAATATCGAAGTCGTGGTCGACCGCCTTGTGGTCCGCGAAGATATTGCCACGCGCCTTGCCGACAGTATGGAAACGGCGCTGGAGCTGGCAGACGGTCTGGCATTTGTCGAGATCGTTGATAAAGAGAAAGAAAAAGCCGGCGAACCTCCCGAGCAAATCATTTTTTCAGCGCGCTTTGCCTGTCCCGTTTCAGGCTTCACCATTGACGAGATTGAGCCACGCCTGTTTTCCTTCAACAATCCATTCGGGGCTTGCCCGACCTGCGATGGGCTTGGCACTGAATTGAAATTTGAAGCCGAAATGATGGTGCCCGACAAGGACAAGACCCTTGATAAAGGCGCCATTGCCCCGTGGACCCGCCACGGCCAGATGGCACCGATCTATCGCCAGATGCTGCAAGCCATCGCCAAACATTATAAAGTCAAGATGGACACCCCGTGGCGAGATCTGCCTAAAAAAGTGCAAGACGCTTTATTGTTCGGGTCGGGTAAAACCATGATCAGCTTTACCTTTGACGATGGCTTGCAGGCCCGCAAGGTCAAGCGGCCATTTGAAGGCGTCGTCAACATTATCGAGCGGCGCTGGCGCGAAACCGAAAGCATGGGTATTCGCGAAGAGCTGGGGCGTTTCCAATCGAGGCGCAAGTGCCACTCATGCGATGGTCACCGCCTCAAGGAACAGGCACTCGTCGTCAAGATTAACCACATGCACATCAGCAATATCACTCAAATGTCGATCCGCGATGCGGGCAAATGGTTCAAAACTCTGCCCCAAGCCCTCACCGACAAGCAAAACGAGATTGCCACGCGTATCTTGAAGGAAATTTCCGATCGGCTGAAATTCCTCAACGATGTGGGGCTCGACTATCTATCTTTGTCGCGTAATTCCGGCACGCTTTCTGGCGGCGAGAGCCAGCGCATTCGTCTGGCCAGCCAGATCGGTTCGGGGCTAACCGGCGTTTTATATGTGCTGGACGAACCAAGCATCGGCCTGCATCAGCGCGACAATGCCCGCTTGCTGGAAACCTTGCGCCATCTGCGCGATCTGGGCAATACGGTGATTGTCGTGGAGCATGACGAAGACGCCATTATGACCGCCGATCATGTCGTTGATATTGGCCCCGGCGCAGGTATTCATGGCGGCGAAATCGTCTCACAAGGCACGCCCGCCCATATCCTCAAGGACAAAAACAGCCTGACAGGGCAATATCTGACAGGCGCTCTGGAAGTCCCGCTACCCGAAAACAGGCGCAAGCCCCGCAAAACGCGCATGGTCAAGATCATGGGGGCCACGGGCAATAATTTGCAAAATGTCGATGCGCAAATCCCGCTTGGCACCTTTACCTGTGTCACTGGCGTATCAGGGGGCGGCAAGTCCACCTTGCTGATCGAGACGCTTTACAAAGCCATGGCCCGCCATTTCAATAATAACCGCCACGTCCCCGCCCCTTATGACAAGATCGAGGGGCTGGAGCATTTGGACAAAATCATCGATATAGACCAATCGCCGATTGGCCGTACACCAAGATCCAACCCCGCCACCTATACCGGCGCTTTCACGCCGATCCGCGAATGGTACACCAATCTGCCCGAAGCGCGGGCGCGCGGCTACAAGCCAGGACGGTTCTCGTTCAACGTTAAGGGCGGGCGCTGCGAAGCCTGTCAGGGCGATGGCGTCATCAAGATCGAAATGCACTTTTTGCCCGACGTGTTCGTCACCTGCGATCAGTGCAAGGGCAAACGCTATAATCGCGAAACCCTGGAGATCAAATTCAAAGACAAGTCTATCGCCGATGTGCTCGACATGACGGTGGAAGAAGGGGCGCGCTTTTTCAAGGCGGTGCCTGCCATTCGCGACAAGCTGGTGACATTGGAGCGCGTTGGCCTTGGCTATATCCATATCGGCCAGCGCGCCAACACCCTATCGGGTGGCGAAGCGCAGCGCGTCAAACTGTCGAAAGAACTCGCGAAGCGCGCCACCGGCCGCACCATGTATATATTGGATGAACCAACCACCGGCCTGCATTTTCACGACGTCGCCAAACTGCTGGAAGTGCTGCACGAACTAGTGGAGACCGGCAACACGGTGGTGGTCATCGAGCATAATCTCGAAGTCATCAAAACCGCCGACTGGATCATCGACCTTGGCCCCGAGGGCGGCGACAAAGGCGGCAAGATCGTCGCAACCGGCACGCCGGAAGACGTGGCCAAGGTCAAAGCAAGCTATACGGGCCAATATTTAAAAGCGCTGCTGGAAAAACGAGGGGGGAAAGCTGCAAAGGCAGTGGCGAAGAAGGCGAGCGCTGGCAAGGTGATAAAGCCTCGCAAGAAGCGGGCGAAGGCGGCGGAGTGATGGGAGGAGTTACCAATTGATAGAAAACGAGCAAGACAATGATCAAGAGATTTCAGTCGTACTCAAAAAAGTTCCGGAATTAGAGGTCGATCCAAAAAGCCCTTGGAAGGACGATTCTCTATCGAGAGAAGAATACGCCAACAGGCTGACAGAATTAATAAGTAGTTTATCCCAACCCTATGTGATGGGCATTGACGCACCATATGGTGGCGGAAAAACGTATTTCATAAAACGGTGGCAAGCCAGTATTCAAAATAATGACAAAGATGAGTACCAAACTGTCTATTTTAACGCTTGGCAAACCGATTTTTCGAACGACCCACTTACTGCTTTCATTTCTTCATTGCAAAGCCAATTACGAGAGGAAATCGTCGGTGGAGAAGTAGTAGATAGTTTAAAAGAAATCGTGAAAATTGCAGGACCAGCAATACTAAAACATGCTGCACACCATTTCCTGGGTGAAGATGCAACAAACGCATTACTTGAAGGCGGCTCAAAAGAAGCTATCGACATCACACACAAAATTGCCACCAAACAATTTGAAGATCAAAAGAAAGCTGTGAACGCTATTGAAGAATTTGAAAAGGAACTAAAAAAGCTCATCTCGAACCTACCATCTTCAAAAAAGAAACATTCTGGTCCTCGTTTGATTGTTTTTGTCGATGAACTAGATAGATGTAGACCAAATTACGCCACTGAAATTTTAGAAAGAATAAAACATTTCTTTTCAGTCCCCGGCATACTCTTCATAATTTCGGCGGATCGCGAACATTTGGGCAATAGTTTTTCTGCCATTTATGGAGCTAAATTAAATCAAAACCGATATTTGGCGAGATTCGTCGATAACTGGTTTAAGCTTCCTGATCCTCCATACATAAACTTTGTTGAATCTCTAGTTGAGCGCTTCGCATTAGTCGAGGACGGCTTTTTAACGGACGACGATCAAATCTACACCAGCAAAGACATATTCGTAAATTTTTGGGGAGCATGCGCACAACATTTCGACTATGAATTACGAGACCAAGAACAATTATTTAGCTTATTGAATGTGGTCATCAGGGGTACCCCCAGAACCTGTCGCTCTATGACAACTCTATATCCTGTCTTTCTTTTTTCCATGGAAAAGGTGTCAGTGGATTGTGAAAATTCCTGCCGAACGAATAGGATGCATGGTAAATTTGCGAAAGAAGTAAGAGCTATTATGGGCCATACTGGTAATGGAGAAACTCAAAATTACTATTATGATTATATTTCAGCCGCAGTAACAGCAAATCAGTATGCTTCGGATGAAAATCGAGAAAGCACCCTCAATAGCCTGAGGCGCAAAATGCGTAGTCGCTACGGAGACATAGCACCCGCTCAATTGATCTATGAAGACATTAAATATTGGAATGGAATTACAAAAAGTTAACAAGCAAGTAGGGTGTGTTAGCGCCGTTACTGTTGCCGTTCAGTCTCGTCCCGCCTTCGCAAAAGGCGCGTAACGCACCGTTTGAGGGGTCGAGCAATCGGTGCGTTACGCTTCGCTAACACACCCTATTTTTTTCCTTTGCCGCAATGACTGACATACAAATTCCAACGCCACCCCGCGCAAAAACGTCATCCCGGCGAAGGCCGGGAACCATATCCCCTTGACCAACAATTGAAGGAACAGGCTTTCAACTGATAATTCAGGGCTTATGGACCCCAGCCTTCGCTGGGGTGACACGAAGGGAGGTATGTAATCCGGCATTACGTCGAACACACAAGTTGAGGCACTGATCCCACGCAACAATACCATCCCCGCGAAGGCGGGAAACCAAGCGGCCATCCGCTAGCGCCATACCCATGTCGAGATTGCTCGGTGCAATAAATTGCACCCTACGGAGCACCGCTTGCCCTCAAACAAGGCTGCTTCGCTCGCCGAGCAGGTAGCGGGTGACGTCGATATAATCAAAGGTCAGGGAGATCATCAGCACCAAAAGCAGGGCCCAGATCGCCTGGCGGAACGGGGCGATGATGGCTGGGTCGCCAAGACGGGCGAACAGATAAAGCGCCAGCGGCGTCCACAAAAAGATATGGACAATGCCGAGCAGGCGCACATAGCCAACCTGCTTAAAAAGCCAGCCCATGATCAACAAAACCGCGAGGTGCGTCACAAAAATGACAAACGCATCGCGCCTTGTGGCTTTCGAGAACGCTAGGATCACCAGTGTTCCAACAAGCGCGGCACCCAGAATACGGGTCCACATTACCACCCAATAGGGCTGACTAAGCATCGCCTCGTGAAATGTCATGGTTTGAACTCCGCAATTTTCAGTGACAACCAGCTTGCCATGAACGAGCAATAATGCAAACAAGGATAGACGAACCTTGCAGTTGAGGCTCGGCAACTGCGCGTAGTTATGACATTTTGGCACCTGTCAACTTTTCACCTCAATCATATTAGAATTGGCGCTATTCAGGCCACACTGCACATGCTATTATGCGACAACGAAGAAAAAGCAATTGACCCAGGCGGGAACCGGGTCGAACAAAGGGGTTCAGCGACGCAATTGCGAGGCCAAATCGGTCCATAGCACCACAAATAAGATTGAATGATGCGAAGAATTGGCATTTAGAACACTATTTGCTAAGTTGAGCGAATGTGATCAAATGTGATTCAGTCGGTGTTGACGAATGTCATTTCGTGGATTTCGTGCAGGCATTTGCGCCCGAAAAGACAAGCTGGTAACAACATCCAGCGTAGACCAGTGAAGGGTCAGATTAAGCGCCCTTCTCTGGTTATGGACAATTATATTAAACAACAAACGACATGGAGCGTCCGAGTAATGAAGAATATGTCCATCAAAGCACTCTCTTTCACCATACTTGCGTTCATTGCAATCTATGGTGCGTTTGTCATCTATAGTGCCATGACCATAACGGGGAATTCCCAGCAGGCAGAGGGGTTCTGGACCAAATATCAAGATATCAGCTCGACCCGTGTCAGCGCCTTCAACTCGATTGAAAAAGCGCTTGGCTACGGCCAGATGGTCCATCGCTTTAAAAATTACGTGATCACCAAAGACGACAAGCTGCCCGCCCGCATTCGAGTCGCGGTTGGCAAGGTGCATGCCTCCATCGAACAATATACCGAAGCCTCCATCACCCCAGCCGAGCGCTCTGCGCTTCGCCAGATCAAAAAAGTCGTCGATGCCTACGCAATCAATCTGCAAGAAGCCAGCACCATGGTGGACGAGGGATATAGCTCGCGGCAAATCGACAAGGTGGTCAAAGTAGACGATAGCCCCGCCATGGAGGGCTTGACCGCTCTGCGCAAAGCCGTCAAATCCCACCGCCTCGAACAATCAGATGAACCGACCAAAATTGAGTTGCTGGGTGAGATTCACCGCTCACTTGGTTATGGCGGCATGATCCACGAGTTTAAAAACTACCTGCTGCGCCAGAAAAGCGAACGGGTTGAGAAGGTCAAAAAATCTATCGCCGACATTCAGGTCGCGGTTGACAAATACCGTAATTTCTCGCTGGTCCCTGCCGAAAATCTGGCGCTCAACGGTCTGATGGAAGTAGTTAATAAATATCGCGATAATCTCGATCAGGCCGTGACAATGGCCAACCAGCACAAATCTCCTGAAGAAATCGACCTGCGTGTCAAAATTGATGACAAGCCGGCCTTGTCCGCCCTGCAGATCCTGCATGCGGAATATAGCAACGCCATTGAACTCTCCAAACGCACGACAACCGAACATCTGCAAAGTAACTCGCTGCTTTCAAAAAATATTTTCTATGGTTCGGCGATTGGCCTTGGACTGCTGATGCTGCTTATCACCTATGTATTGTTCTCGCATGTGCTTGGTCCCATCAACAAGATTTCCCACACGCTGGACAAATTTATCGATGGCGATCTGGATATCGAATTTTACGGAACGGAACGCAAAGACGAGCTTGGCTATATGGCCACCGTCATCGACAAGCTGCGCCTGATCCTGATCAGCTATGCTCTGCGTCAATCGGGAGATGCCGGGTCGCAGTAAGCCAGGAAGAAAGAATAGCCCGATACCCGGCTCGGCAATGAGCGGGGCGCACAGATACTGACGACAGAAAGGGATGCCGATGGTTCGCCTATTCACGTTTCTTGCAGCACTGATGATCGGGTCACTATCTGCACATGGCGAAGGTGATGTGGCGTTTGGGGAATATCTGTCAACGGCCTGTGTCACGTGTCATCAGTTGACCGGTGTTGATAATGGTATCCCCTCCATTGTTGGCTGGGACATCAAAGCCTTCGTCAAGACTTTGCAGTCCTATCAGGCCAAAGAACGAGAAAATCCGGTCATGCAAATGATAACCGAGCCGATGACGACAGAAGAAATGGAAGCGCTAGCCGCTTATTTTGCAACGATTAAACCAGTAGAATCTGCCGAATAGGCTACGAATACAAGCCGTCTGCAGGGCAAAAAGCAACAAACAGATCAATCAATAGGCTTTGGACTATTGATAGAGTAAAACAGGGAGTGATGAGATGACAATGAACCGAAGGCAATTCGGCAAGCTAACAGGAGCAGCCGCCCTGACTATGGGACTTGGCGCAAATGCAGGCGCTGTCTTTGGAGCTGGAAAACCCAGAGTCGTGGTGATCGGCGGCGGTGCTGGCGGTGCAACAGTTGCCCGCTATCTCGCCAAGGATTCCAAAGGCAAGCTGGAAGTTACCTTGCTTGAGCCAACAAAACGCTATTACACCTGCTTCTTCTCCAATCTTTATATTGGTGGCTTTCGCAAATATGAGAGTATTGGTCATTCTTATGACAAGCTGGCCTCCAAATTCGGCATCAATGTCGTCCATGACTGGGCGACCAGCATCGATCGCGCCAATAAAAAAGTGGTGCTTGGCGGCGGTTCTTCCATTCCCTACGACATCTTGATTGTCTCTCCAGGTATCGATATCAAATATGACAGTGTGCCTGGCTATTCCGTCGCTGGTTCCGGGACCTTCCCGCATGCCTGGAAATCGGGCACGCAGGCGCAGTTCCTCAAGAACCGCGTCACCAGCATGAAACAAGGTGGCACCTTTGTCATGCTGACGCCACCAAACCCTTATCGCTGTCCTCCAGGACCATATGAGCGCGTCTCGATGATTGCTCATCATTTCAAATATCACAATCCAAAAGCCAAGATCATCATTCTGGATCCCAAAGACAAGTTTTCGAAAATGCCCCTGTTCCAGGATGGCTGGAAACGTCACTATGGCGATATGATTGAATGGAACCCGCTGTCAACGCTGGATGGACTAAAACGCGTCGACACTGACGCCATGACATTTGAAACCGGTCTTGATAATTTCAAGGCAGACGCTGGTTGCGTCATTCCTGCCATGACCGGTGGACGCATCGCCAAAGATGCTGGCCTCACCAACAAAACAGGGTGGGCACCCATCAAACCGGGTAGCATGCAATCGACCGTGGACCCCAATATCTATGTGATCGGTGATACAAGCATCGCCGCTTCCATGCCAAAATCAGGGTTCTCTGCCAACTCGCAGGCAAAATCATGCGCCATGGCTGTGCGCGGCGTGCTGCTTGGTTCACGTACCTTCCCGGCCAAATATGCCAATACCTGCTGGAGCTTCCTTGCCATCGACGATGGCATAAAAGTTGGCGCCACCTATAAAGCCGGTAAAAGCAAAATCGAGCCAACATCCAAACTGATCTCCAAGGTCGGCGAAAGCGATCAGCTTCGCCAGCAAACCTACGCCGAGTTCTTTGGCTGGTATAACGCCATCACCAAGGACATGTTTGGTACTTGATCAAGAAAAAATGTCTGCGCAGACGGCGTCGGGGACAAACTCTTAGGCAAGGTGCCGAGGGCTTGCCCCGTGACGTCAGGTAAGCATCATAAACTCAAAAGCGGTTTTGGACTGCATTGGTCACAAAAAACGTCATCCCTGATCACATTCGGGCCTGATCACATTCGGGCCTGATCACATTCGGGCCTGATCACATTCAGGGATGACATTTTGATCCTTTTCTCTTCGCCCTCACTGCGCCTTGGCCCCAGCTACTAGTTTTTCATGCAGATCTTTGAGCCGATCGCAGCCGACCTTGACCGTGCCGAGAACACATCGCCCTTGAACCGGCTCAGTCGATGGTATGAGTAAGCGGGAGATCAGCCTGCTTCCTATCGAAGAAGAAGCAAGCCTGATATCTTGCAATTCTTTGTCTGAAAACGCCGTAATACCAATGCCAAAACGCCCATCATCCTGCATAGTCAGACGCATATTCCCAAGCGCTACAACGTCACCTTGCGTCACACTGAAATGACCAAGGGAATCATAATATGTCGGGTTAAACGGAATCATTCCCGGCTCTCGTCGCCCCGGAATAAAGGCAGCATTAAAGCTGGAGAAACAAGTCAGTCCGACAATATGATATTCGCCTGGTTTAAGCGATAATTGCGCGCCGGTTTGTGACCATTTGGTCCCGATGGGAATTCTGGCAACTCTTGTATAAGTCCCCTCTTTCGTGCGACGTCCGATTTCCAAGGATTTCTTGCTGCATTGACGCCCGACTATCTCTGCCTTGATAACAACAAACGCCTCTTCGCCTCCTGCCTTGATCCCCGACAAGTCGGCGGGAGCACCTCCGCAAGAGACAAGAAACAAAGATGAAAAAATCAGTAATGAAATCGCCTTTAACACGACTATCTCCCACAAGTTCCCCAAACATCAGCATAGATAAGGTTCCGACAATTTGAAAGCTATATCAATGCTTGCCGGTAACAATTCCCGCGTGGATTTTATCAGCAAGCCCCGTTTCAATTGCATGCTCCTCAAAGCCTTTATTGCGCCAGAAGAAGCCGCCCGGCATAGTCGTTGGAATGACCAATACATAGAACAGGGCGCGCCCGATAATGGCGCTTGCCAATATGGATAAAGCTACAAAAGCTCCAAGAAAAATGCTCAAGCCACCAAATGGCAGGCCGAAAATGGCAATGGCGATGAGGACAGCAATATTCAAGCCGAGCAGCACATTGCGCAGCAGATATGATTTGCCATAGCGCGTGACCTGTTCAAAATGAGAGGCCGCTCCCTCGCCGCCCTGTGCGCACATTTTTTTAGCATGGGCCGCAAGGCCCACAGCTTCAAGGACGAGGCCAAACAAAGCGATACCCGCCATAAGGGGCAGCCAGATTGCCAATATACCATGCCCTAATGAGGCGACCAGAATGAGCGAGAAGAACACTGCACCAAGCGAGAATATTGTCCCGGTAAAACTGGATGCGGTTTGCCAATGGTTCCAAAACGGGCGCGCCGGGATCAAATAGAGCTTGATCATATAATAAAGCCCGACAACCAAGCCGAGAAGAGCGGCGATTGACGCCATATTCATCGCCAGCACAGCTAAACCTGCGGCATCGAATAGCGCCAGAACATACATGCCAACAGTACCGAAAAAGGCCACGCCAGCCAGTCCGGCAAAAAACAAAGAGACCCCGAAGATTTCGCGACTGACCGGTGACAGCCGCCAATTATTGAAGCCTCGGTAAAATCTCATGGGCTTGCCCAGATGCAGGTTGAGACGCACCAAACCAAAGGTCAAAAGCATCAGCAAAGAGACCATCAGGGGAATAAAAAATACCTCATCTGAAGGGCTTCCACCCCAAACCAGCGACAGAGCCGTATAAATCAAAAATGCTCCCATCACGGCCTGAACACTCAAGGTAAAGGCTATATGCGCATTTTCATGGCTGGTGAGTAGAGACTTGAAATTCCATTGGCGCTCGCCAACGCCTGTAGCCTCATTGATCACGGGGCGAAACTCGCTACCCTCTTGCACATATTTGAGCGGTGCACTATCGGGGCGCGTAAACACCCGCTGCAATGTGCGCGACAGGGAAAAGCGGATATTGGGATGGCTGATCTCTGGATCAGGAAAGCCCGGAATTTGCGTCTTGGCCTGCTCGCGGCGCTCAGGGACATTCTCGATCACCCCAAAGTCCAGCGCATTGCCAAGGCAGGCGGTAACACAAGCCGGTTTGAGGCCAACCTCCAGGCGATCAACACACATATTGCATTTGCTGACCTCGCCTTTGACCGGATCAAGCTGGGGAGCGTTATAGGGGCAGACCCAGGTGCAATAGCCACAGCCAAAACAGATGTCCGGGTCCTGCAGCACCGCGCCATATTCGGCAAATTTTGTGTAGGCCCTTGTCGGGCAGCCCTTCAGGCAGACGGGATCATCGCAGTGATTGCAGGCCATGGAAATATTGAGGCGGGTGTAATCTGGATAGGTGCCGCTTTCCACGAAACCAACAGAGCGAAAGGCGATGTGCGAGGGGTTATCGTTTTTTTCGCTACAGGCCGCTTCGCAGGCATGGCAGCCAATGCAATTATCGGCGGTAAAATAAAAACCGTGCTGTTTGTTGCGATTGGGATTATCGCCAACCGAGCCATCGCCATTAATGTTGAGGCTTTGATCTGCTGGCAGACCACTGCCCTCGACCAGATCAATCGTCTCGCCATAAATATTGGCAAGCTTGGTCTCCTTGTCCCACAAATGGGCATATTTGGGTTCGTCGCTTCGCACTTTAAACATCAAAACTCTCTCATTTCCATGCTGGCTTTTGCCGCTTCAGCCTGATCGGGCAAGCGTTCGATGCGGATGGCAGATTGCTTATAGGCAGGTTGGCGCGAATGAGGATCGAGCAGACCAAGTGTCAAGCGGTTGGCGCAATCGAAAAAGTGAAACGGCAAAAACACCATATTCTTTGGCACCCTCCCGGTTGGCGTCACCATGACAATGGCGTCAGAACGGCGCGACACGAGCCGCACATATTCCCCGGTCCTGACACCAAGTTCTCTAGCCGCATCTGGATTAATCTCGATAAAGGGGATGGGCACATATTTATTATTATCGGCAACCTTGCCCGTCTTGGTGCGGCCATGCCAGTGCTCGATCAAGCGGCCGGTGTTAAGCCAGAACGGGAATTTTTCATCCGGTACTTCATTATTATCGATAAAGGGTAACGGGATCAGTTTGGCCCGGCCATCCTTATAGCTAAAGGTACCATCTTTGGTGTAAATCCGTTTCCCACCTTTGGGCGGTGCTTCGCCTGCAGCCGCCTGCTCCGCCGTATAGGGCCATTGCACGCCGCGATTTTTCTCGATCATTTCATGGTTCATACCAGTGATGTCGGAAAGCCGCCCCTTGGAAAGCTCGGCCATCTCCAGAAAAATATCTGCGGCCTTGTCAGGAAAGCTGAGCTTTTCTTCCAGATTGAAGCGCTTGGCCATCTGGTTGAAAATCCACAGATCCGGCTTGGCGTCGCCGGGCGGTTTCATGATGGGTTTGACAATATTGACCCGGCGTTCGGTATTGGTCATCACCCCTTCTTTTTCTGCCCAGGTACCAGCTGGCAGATAGACATGGGCATATTGCGCGCTTTCAGTATCTTTATAGCAATCTTGCACCACACAAAATTCCAGCCGTTCCATACTTTTTCTGATACGAGCCGTATTAGGCAAGGAGCTTAAGGGATTGGTAGCGATCAACCATAGGCCCTTGATCTGACCAGTTTCGATGGCAGGATAAATATCTGTCTGATAAAGCCCGCGTTTTTTTGGAAAAAATTCTGGATCACAGCCCCAAAACTTGCCAATTTCCTCGCGGTCCTCTGGGTTTTCCAAAGCCCGATATCCCGGCAGACCAGAGCAGGACGACCATTCTCTGGTACCCATCGCATTACATTGGCCAGTGATCGATAGCGAGGTGCCGCCGGGCTTACCGATATTGCCGGTGATCAGCGCCAGATTATTAATGCCCACCACGCCGTCGGAGCCATGCGTGCTTTGATTGATGCCCATGGTCCAGATCTGCATGGCCGCTCCGGCCTTGGCGAACAGGCGTGCCACCGTCTGGATGGTGTCTTCGTCAATGCCGCAGATTTTACTGGCGGTGACGGGATCATATTTTGCGACTTCAGATTCAAGTTCCGCAATGCCATTGGTGTTGGCGTCAATATAGCGCCGGTCTTCCAGACCCTCTTTCAAGATGACATGCATCAAGGCATTTTGCAGAACCACATCCGTACCCGGTGTAATGGGCAGATGCATATCGGCATTTTGCGCCAGCATGGTGACGCGCGGATCAATGACAATGAGCGGGAACGGGCGTTTTTCCTTAGCATCGGCCATGCGCCAATAGATGATGGGATGCTGTTCGGACAGATTGGAACCCCAAGCAACGAGGCAATTGGTATGTTCGAAATCCTCATAGCACCCAGGAGGCCCGTCAGACCCAAAAGAGCGCTTATAGCCAGAAACAGCTGAACTCATGCAAAGCGTTGTATTACCGTCATAATTATTGGTGCCAATAAGGCCGCGGGTCAGTTTTCCAAGGGTATAAAACTCTTCGGTAAGCATCTGCCCGGTTGAGATAATGGCGAAACTGTCGGGGCCGTATTTTTTTTGAATACGGCGGATTTCTTCGAACGTTTTATCTAGTGCCGCGTCCCAGCTTGCTGGTTGAAATTCGTCGTGATACTGGGTGCGCATCATAGGCGTGGTGCCGCGTCCATCGCTGTCGAACAATTCATGTTCAAAAATGCCTTTGAGGCACAGCTTGCCGCGATTGACATCCGCGCCGCCAACACCGCGCGAGCTCACTGCCTTGCCATCTTTGTTCAGGCCAACCTCAATCGAGCAGCCGGTGGAGCAATAGCCGCAAGTGGCATATTTCCAATCCACGATGCCCTTGTCGGCGATCTTCACGGGGTTATTTTTTGCTCTTCCGAATAGCATCTGTGTCTTTCTCTTAATGGCGCTGTTTAGACGAAGGCGACATCATTCTCGGTGCCTAGATAAATGAGACCATCCTCAACTTTAACGGGCCAGGTCTTTGCCTCTCCTTCGTCCGGGGCAACGGCTTTGCCGGTCTTTAATTCCAGCACCCAATTATGCAAGGGACAGGTGATACGGCAACCATGCACGATGCCATCGGACAAGGGGCCGCCCTTATGTGGGCATTTATTATCCAGAGCGTAGACCTCGTCTTCACTGGTGCGGAAAATGGCGATATCGCCGCCCGCATGCTTGACGATGCGGGCGCCTTTCACGGCAATCTCCTTGAGGGGACCAATTTCAATCCAATGTTTTTTGCTCATAGTGCTCATCCTGCCACCAGATCCTTGATCGGTAAAAATTCTTTGGTCAGCTCGCCCGAGGAGCGCTCTTTCCACGGGTCGATTTGTGCCGCTTTTTGGGAGATCAGGAAGCGCTCATAAAGCTCAAGACGGATTTTGTCATCTTCCAGCTTTTCCTTGATAGGGGCCAGACCAATGCGTTCAATCCAGGGTGCCGTACGCTCCAGATAATGCGCCTCTTCGCGATAATACTGACAAAAGGCCCCGGCCCATTCCAACACATCTTCCTCCGTTTCAACCTTGGTCAAAAAGTCCGTCACACGCACCTTGATACCACCATTGCCGCCGACATGCAGCTCATAGCCACTATCAACGCACACGACACCAAAGTCCTTGATGGTCGCCTCGGCGCAATTGCGCGGGCAGCCCGATACGGCAAATTTAAACTTGTGCGGCATCCATGAGCCCCATGACAGCTCTTCGATTTTGACGCCAAGTCCTGTACTGTCCTGCGTACCAAAGCGGCACCAATTGGCACCAGCACAGGTTTTGCAAGTGCGCATGGCCTTACCATAAGCATGCCCCGATACAAATCCAGCGTCCGATAAATCGGCCCACATATCGGGGAGGTCTTCTTTTTTAACGCCAAACAAATCGATGCGTTGCCCACCCGTCACCTTCATTTCAGGTACGCCATATTTATCAGAAACATCCGCAATGGTCCGCAAATCATCGGCGGTGCAAAGCCCGCCAAACATGCGTGGCACGACAGAATAACTACCGTCTTTTTGAATATTGCCATGAGCGCGTTCATTGATAAAGCGCGACTGTCCATCGTCCACATAGTCAATTGGCCAAGCGCAAAGCAGATAATAGTTGAGGGCCGGGCGACAAGATGCACAGCCATCAGGCGTTGACCAATCGAGGAATTTCATGACCTCGGGAATGGTTTTGATCTGATTGTCAGTTATTGCGCGGCGCACCCGGTCATGAGAATGATCAGTGCATTTGCACATGGCTTTCTCGCTGGGAGAAGCTGAATAATCGGATCCCAGTGTTGCCATCAAGAGCTGCTCAACCAGCCCGGTGCACGTGCCGCACGACGAGGATGCCTTGGTGTGAGAGCGCACATCATCCAGCGTAAACAACCCCTTGCTGGAGATCGCGTAGGTAATTTCGCCCTTGGTGACGCCATTACAGCCACACACTTCTGTGCTATCAGACATGCTCATGACATCCATGCCGCCGGTGCCACTATCGCCCACATGGCTTTGACCAAACATCAGCGAGCGGCGCATCTCCGAGACGTCCGATTTCTCGCGCATGAGCTGGAAATACCAGGCCCCGTCAATGGTGTCGCCATACAGAACCGCGCCCTTGACCTTGTCATTTTTAAGGACGATTTTTTTATAGATCCCGGCCTTTTTATCTTCCAGAACAATTTCTTCGCAATCATCACCGCCCTTGAAATCGCCGGCGGAAAACAGATCAATGCCGGTCACTTTAAGTTTGGTTGAAGTGGTCGATCCCTTGTAAGAGGCAAACGCTTTTTGGGCCAGATGGTTGGCACAGACCTTGGCTTGCTCAAACAAAGGTGCCACCAGACCATAAGCAATGCCGCGATGCTGGGCACACTCGCCGATTGCATGAACGGCCGGGTCAAAGGTCAGCATGGTGTCATCAACAACGATGCCACGTTCGCAATGGATGCCAGCCTTTTGGGCCAGCTCGATATTGGGGCGAATACCCACCGCCATGACAACAAGGTCAGCATCAATTTCAGTGCCATTATCCAGCACAACCTTTTCAACGCGCGACGTGCCGATCAGCTCCTTGGTGCTGGCTTTCATCTCGAATTTAAGGCCGCGCTCTATCAGCGATGCTTTGAGCATGCTAGCGGCTGCATCATCCAGCTGCATTTCCATCAAGCTGTCGAGCAGATGAATGACCGTCACGCTCATGCCGTTTTTCATCAGGCCATTGGCCGCTTCAAGACCCAGCAGGCCGCCACCAATAACAACAGCGCTCTTATAGTTTTTGCTCGCCGCCAACATGGTGTCCACATCCTTGATGTCGCGAAAAGCGATGACACCATCGAGATCAGCACCCGGCAATGGCAACATGAACGGCTTTGAACCCGTTGCGATCAGCAAGCGATCATAGGCCTGTTCGGTGCCATCTTGCGTAATCACAACTTTGCGGTCGCGGCGGATTTCCCTCACGCGCTTGCCGTCTCCATGAATAAGCGAAATATCATTCTCAACATACCAGGCTTCATCATTGAGCATGATTTCTTCGATGGTCTTCTCGCCAGCCAGCACCGGCGACAATAAAATGCGGTTATAATTGCCATAGGGCTCATCGCCAAACACCGTGATGTCATAGTGTTCAGGGGCGCGCTCCAGCAACTCTTCGACACAGCGCATCCCGGCCATTCCATTGCCAATCACGACCAGCTTTTCTCTCGCCATTTCTTGCCCTTTATGCGGCGACCTCAGCCCCCAGCCAGCCTCTTACCGCAACCCGCCGCGAACCTGTTTTACCGCTAAAAAAATTTGACCTTGCTACTCGCAAGGCATCGATCTTAAACCTGTTCGTTAAGGATTTTGCAACGATCATGCCAAAACATATATTTATATCTATCTAACTGATTTTACTTGTTTTATTTTAAATAATTGCGTTTTCATGATCCTCATACAATAGTTTCTCGGCCTAATATTCAAGCATATTAATATAATTAATGCCCATATTTTAATCATCAAAGGTATATGCCTATTTTTTAATCTTTTGCCGACTGGTTGGGCAGTAAAAAGCCAGGAACCCCCTCATTCGGAACGGCACCTTTCTTGATTATAATAGCTATATCAATGGCTTATTTTTCTACATGTGAAATGGCACGAGCTTTGCTCAAACATGTCTGAGTTAACCATTTGCGAATGGCCTATTTGCAACCCAAGGAAACGATCAATGTCACAACAAACCGCTCAAAGCCTCAATCTGCTTGCGCTCAAGCGGCCCAATATTCAAATACTGCATTACACCTGGATGGCCTTTTTTATCAGCTTTTTGGTCTGGTTCAACATGGCGCCACTACTCGGTTCAATCCGCGAAACTCTTGGCCTGTCCTCACAAGAAGTAAAAACCCTGCTGATCCTCAATCTGGCACTGACGATACCGGCTCGGGTCATCATTGGCATGCTGGTGGACAGGTTCGGCCCCAGAAACACGTTCTCCTCATTGCTGATCATCTCCAGCTTTTTATGCTTTGCCTTTGCTCTGGCCAAGGATTTTCAGACGCTGGCGCTAACCCGCTTCTTGCTGGGCTTTGCTGGCGCTGGCTTTGTCATTGGTATCCGCATGATCTCCGAGTGGTTTCCCGCCAAACAAACTGGCCTCGCACAAGGCATTTATGGCGGCTGGGGCAATTTTGGCTCGGCGGGCGCTGCCATCAGCCTGCCAATGATCGCCCTGTGGGTTGGCGGCGATGATGGCTGGCGCTATGCGGTGGCCATGACCGGCCTCATTGCGCTTGCCTATGGGATCATCTATTTTTTTTCGGTCACCGACACACCAAAGGGTGCCACCTATTTCAAACCCAAAAAAGTTGGTGCAATGGAGATCTCCAGCCCCGGCGATTTTTTCCTGTCATGCCTCATGCAAGCACCGATTTTTCTGGCATTGGCCACTCTAGCCTGGAAGCTGTCCCCCACCAATATGAACATGCTGGGCATTGGCGCAACCTACGCGATCTATGCTTTTTTACTGGCGCTCTATGGCGTACAAATCGCGCAAATTTATAAAATCAACGGCCACATATTCGTACATAGCGTGCCAAAAATCGAGCGCTATTCCTTCAAGCAGGTGGCCGTGCTGGATCTCGCCTATATGGTGACATTTGGATCAGAACTGGCCGTTGTTTCCATGCTGCCGCTCTATTACACGGACGTGTTTGAACTGGACCTGATTACAGCGGGTCTGCTGGCCTCCGCCTTCGCCTTTACTAATCTTATCGCGCGCCCCGGTGGCGGCCTGGTCAGCGATCGCTTTGGACGCAAGAAAACCCTGTCAGTGCTGCTGGCCGGGATGGTACTTGGCTATCTTGTGCTCTCGCAGGTCACCAGCACTTTCTGGCTGCCGCTCGTTGTCGGCATTACGATGATCTGCTCGTTTCTGGGTCAGGCAGGTTCGGGGGCAATATTTGGCATGGTGCCCTTGATCCGGCGGCGCATGACGGGCCAGATCGCGGGCATGGTTGGGGCTTATGGCAATGTCGGCGGCGTTATTTTCTTGACCGTTTTGTCATTTGCAGCTCCCAAAATCTTCTTTTTGACCATTGCCGGGGCGGCCATTGTCACACTACTTGCAGTGCAGTTCTTTCTTGATGAACCAAGCGGCCAGATGGCAGAGGTCCTGCCCGATGGCACGGTCGAGATGATTGATGTTAGTTAGCAAGGGATGGTAGAAAGTCGACATGATAAACGGCCCTGAAATCACCATCGGCCTTCATTCCACGAAGGGGCGCAAAGAGCGCAATGATGATAGCTATGGCATCATCGTGCCAGACCGCGCCTTGCTCCAAAGCAAGGGTATCGCTATGGCTATTGCCGATGGCATGAGCACCTCTGAAGCGGGCAAGGAAGCGTCTGAAACCCTCGTCAAATCCTTCCTCATGGACTATTATTGCACCCATGAAAGCTGGACCGTCAAAACATCTGTCAGCCGTGTTCTAACGGCGGTCAATCGCTGGCTATATTCGCAAGGTCAGGCGCAATACACCTCTGACCGCGCTATGGTCACAACGTTTTCAGGGCTCGTACTCAAAGGAGCAATGGCCCATATTTTCCATGCCGGTGACAGCCGCATCTATCTGTTGCGCGGGCGCACATTGCGGCAATTGACCAGAGACCATCGCGTCCATTTATCCAAGGGCCGTGACATGCTCTCGCGGGCCTTTGGCATCGATCCAGCGCTAGAAGTTGATTATCACTCAAGGCCGCTGCAGGCTGGGGATATCTTGCTATTTTCGACCGACGGCGTGCATGATTTTTTACGAGATGGAGAAATCCGCAAACTTGTTCTCGAGCATGACAATCTCGATACTGCCGCCAAGGCCCTGGTCGAGGCCGCTTTTGCAGCTGGCAGTGGTGACAATCTATCATGCCAGATCGTTCGCATTGATGATCCCGGCGCGCTTTGCGAAGAAGCTCATCTGCAAAAACTAACCGAGCGTCCCTTCCCCCCCGAACTTGAGCCCGGCATGGTGATGGACGGCTTTCGCATCGAGCGCGATCTCTATTTATCGTCGCGCTCGCAGGTTTATCTGGCGGTCGACGTCAAAACAAATGAGCGCGTGGTGCTCAAAACCCCCTCGGTGAATTTCGAGGATGACCCCGCCTATATTGAATTATTCACGAGAGAAGAATGGATCGGTTCGCAAATTGACAGTCCTCATGTTTTGAAGGTCCGTCACAAGGGACGCTCGCGCAAATTCCTCTATACGGTTCTTGATTATGTCGAAGGGCAGACCTTGACACAATGGATGCATGACCACCCGCAGCCCGGACTTGTTGAAGTGCGCGAAATTGTCAGCCAGATCGCCATGGGGTTACGGGCGTTTCATCGCAAGGAAATGATCCATCAGGATCTCAAGCCCGATAATATCCTCATCGACCAACATGGCACGGTTAAAATTATCGATTTTGGCTCAACCCGCGTGGCAGGTCTGCAAGAAGTCGAGGGCACCCACAAACTCCCCGAACTGCTGGGAACAAGAGACTATAGCGCGCCGGAATATCTACTGGGTCAAAAACCAACCAATGGGTCGGATCTCTATTCCCTTGGGGTCATCACCTATGAAATGCTGACGGGCAAACACCCCTATGGCAAGGGCTTTGCAAGCAAGAAAGATGTGGCAAAACTGCCTCTGACACCAGCCCATGAGCACAATAAGAACATCCCGCGCCATGTCTCATGGGCGCTTGGCAAAGCGGTTGCCAAGCAGCAAAGCGACCGCTATGCGCTGATGTCGCAATTCTTAACTGATCTGGAAAAACCAAACCCCGATAGTCTTGAAGTAACCGGTCAGCCCTTGCTACAGCGCAATCCGGTGTCATTTTGGCGGGCCGCCGCACTGATTTTGCTATTACTGAATGTGATACAATTGCTGCGGTGAGGAATGCGCTTGCAGCGCGGGCGTCCTATGCGGACAGCACCAAGGGATGATCCCTTGGAACCCATCTTTAGGGGGTGTATAGCGTCCCCTATTACAACTCCCACAAAATGGGGATGAAAGGGGCCGCGCTCAAATAGCGAAGCGGTAGCGCAACCAAAGACGCCCTTTTCCGCCCGCCGCGCAGGCCATTAATACTGCGCTGCAGCGCCGATGATATGACTAGCCGCAATAATTGCGGTTCCAGCGCGCGCGCGGACCATTATCGATATGAATATGGCTGCAAGACCCATGATAGAGGCCAACCCCGCCTTTATGGTTTTTGTTGAGCCAGCGCCAGGCTTTCATTTTATTTCTGATCTTGAAATCAACAGCGCGGCAATCGGCATGCTTGGAGCGACGGCCGCTACCAGCAATACGGGCCCCGCTGCGCTTGGTGGAAATGATGGTAATGGGGCCAAATTTCTTGCGGACCTGCGCAAGCCGCTGCTTGACGATGGAGGGCAGGCATCCAGTTGGCTTTCTTCCAGCTTGTGAGCTATCTGTTGTCCAACCCAAAACAACCAGAGCGAACAGCCCCGTCATAATCACATTACGCATTTTATCACCCTCTCAAAACTTCCAAAGATATTTTATGGCCGTTTTATATACTTATGCGCGTATTTCACAATCGATACAGTGTCGCAGGGAGAAAGCTCTCAATGTTCTTATAAGTCAATGTTTTAGTGATTTTTGCCGCAATCTGAACACAGGCCAAGCATCTCAATATTGATCTTGTGGAGATGAAAACCGGTGTTTGAGGCCTGTTGGCGCAAGGGCACTTCACACGCATCGATGGGCAATTCCAACGTCATCCCGCATTGCTCGCAAATCATAAATCCGGCAGCTTCTTTATGTGGGGCGCTGGAGCAGGCAATAAAGGCGTTGAGGCTCTCGATGCGATGCGCCAAGCCTTTTTCGAGCAGGCCATCAAGGGCCCGGTAGATGGTCAGAGGCGCTTTTAACCCCTCACGCTTGACCTGGGCCAGATCGAGGATCTTATAGGCCGTAAGCGGGCCTTTGGCGCTGATCAGGGCCGCAAAGACGATCTGTTGATTTTTGGTCAAGGAGGTTTTGCTCATGTCAACGGGCTCCCTTTTTTAGTGGCACAATAGAGACGCCAAGAAACAGTATCAATGCCGCCACCACGATCGAGGGACCTGAAGGCGTATCAAACGACATGGATCCATACAGTCCTGTTATCACTGATAAAACACCTGTGATCATTGCGCCGATTGCCATTGTCTCTGGAGAGGTCGCAAAGCGGCGCGCCGCACTCGCTGGAATAATCAGCAAAGCTGTGATCAACAAGATACCGACGATTTTCATGGCAATGGCGACAATCAGCGCCACCAGCAACATGAAAACAAGTCTGGTAAACTCCGGCTTTAAACCCTCGGCTTTGGCCAGATCATGGCTCACCGTCTCGGCCAGCAAGGGCCGCCAGATCCATGCCAATATCGCCAACACTACTAAACCGCCGCCATAAATGACCGCGATATCCGTGCGTGAGACAGCCAGAATATCACCAAACAGATAGCCCATGAGATCAACACGCAGGCCAGGCATAAAGGCAATCACCACAAGCCCGGCAGCGAGCGCCGAATGGGATAATATTCCCAAAAGAGAGTCGCTTGAAAGCTTTGCATGCTTTTGCAAGCTCAGTAGCGACATGGATACAAGCGCGGCAATCGCGAACACCGCCACGCTGATATTGATCTGCAACAAAAAACCAAGCGCAACACCGAGCAGAGCCGAATGGGAAATGGTATCGCCGAAATAAGCCATACGCCGCCAGACAATAAAACAGCCAAGCGGCGCCGCGATCAGTGCCACGCCAATGCCAGCCATCA
This sequence comes from Alphaproteobacteria bacterium, assembly GCA_024280475.1. Taxonomy (GTDB): domain Bacteria; phylum Pseudomonadota; class Alphaproteobacteria; order Rhizobiales; family JAKIUO01; genus JAKIUO01. The sequence goes on along the minus strand of JAJRQA010000165.1, from coordinate 2,461 downwards.
TGGCACGGGCAAAAAAATCATCAAACATTGCCTGCATCCCGTTTCTCTGAATTTGGGACATCCTGCGCCCCGTCTGGCGGGCACTCGCATATCTCCCCTTGCGCAATAATCGATCCATCAGCGTGATGATGGTGGTCGTGATCGTGGTGATATAGCGCCAGCGTGTCAGTGGCCCTCACCCCGAACAGGCGGCGATATTCAGGATCGTTGGCCACACGTTGCGGGGAGCCCTGACAACAAACATGGCCGTTCAAACAAATCACTGTATCGGTGGCAGCCATGACGATATGAAGATCATGAGAGATCAGCAATATGCCACAATCCAACTGATCACGCAGGGAGCCAATGAGCTCATATAAAGCTATTTCACCTGCGTAGTCGACGCCTTGTACCGGCTCATCGAGGACCAGCAATTGCGGCTTCGCTATGATGGCGCGGGCCAGCAAAACGCGCTGAAATTCACCTCCTGACAGCTCTTGAACAGCACTATCAAGTGTGTGCGAGGCCCCCACCGAATGCAAAGCCGCCTTGATCTCTTGCAAGTCATGAGCAGCGGTCAGGGTCATCAAACGCTTGACCGTCAGCGGCATGTTTGGGTCAATCGCCAAAGATTGCGGTACATAGCCAATGCGCAGATTTTTACTTAGATGAACCTTGCCTTCATCAAGAGGCAGCAAGCCTAAAATGGTCTTGGCCGTTGTCGATTTTCCTGAACCATTGGGGCCAATCAACGTAACGATTTCACCGGCACGAACCCGTAAATCAACATGGCGCACCAACCACCGACCGTCGCGTTGGACACCGATACGCTCAGCACGAATAAGTTCGCCAGCGCTTTCAAATTCTCTCACGGGCAAGATTTTTTCTTCTGCTTCGTTCACCCATAGCCTCCAGACTAACGACATGATCCCTTGTATTTCGTTATGTTATATCATAACATTTATGATCGGTCCACCAAGTCATAGGAGCAAGGCGTGAGCAGACTATTTTTGAAAACGGGCGCGTTCTTACTTGGCTTTTTCTATCTGGCACTGGCTGTTGCGCAACCGGCACAAGCCAAACTCAATGTTGTGGCGACCATCAAGCCGATCCACTCGCTAGTCGCCAGCGTCATGCAAGGCGTTGGCGAACCCCATTTACTGGTGGAAAGCGGCTCCCCGCACACCTATGCCCTCAAACCATCTGACGCGGCGGCCTTGCAGAGCGCTGACCTTGTCGTACAGGTCGGACCCGCTATTGAAAATTTTCTCATTGAACCTTTGAAAACTCTGGCGGGAAAAGCTCAAATTCTCACTCTTGCCGACACAAAATTTCGAACCCGTCATGTGATCCATAGCGAGGAAAAGCGACATTCCAAGAACCCCAACAGATTAAAACCCCTCACAATCGATCCCCATATCTGGCTGGACCCTCAAAATGCACGTGGTTTTGTCATCGCAATCGCTACTATTTTGTCTTCGCTCGATCCAACGCACAAAACTCTCTACTGGCAAAATAGCAAAAAAATGATCGCACGCCTTGATAGGCTGACAGCAAAGATACAAAGCGATCTGATCCCGATCAGGGAGCGTCCCTATCTAAGCTTTCATGATGCCTTTATCTATTTTGAACGGCGCTTCAATCTGCACTATGCCGGAGCAATCGCCATCCATCCAAGCCAACAGCCCGGCGCCCGCCATCTAAGGGATTTACGACAAAGACTAAAAGCCGAACATATCACTTGCGTTTTTTCCGAACCGCAATTTCGCTCAAAGCTGGTTGATCTTGTGATCGAGGGAGCAAGCGTGCGAACTGCCAGTCTTGATTCAATCGGGGCGGACATAGAAAAAGGCCCGGAGCTTTATTTCTCATTGCTGAAAAATATCGCCCAAGCCTTTTTGTCGTGTCTTGGCAATTTAGAGCAATAAGCTCCTCGCAGTCCCTATTTCATAGGGGTGCATTTTGTATCGCACGGCACCACTTCGGTTTTGATCGACTTGCGGGTGATCATATTATTGACCTCTCTGGTACACACATTATCTCGGTTGACGATCCGCTCAATCAACTGCTTTTGAGGATTGATGCTCGTGCATACGGTTTTCACCGTGCCACCACCTGAAGCTGCAGCCGCAGCGCTTATGCCAGACGCAAACGCCTTCGAAAACAACAAAGAGCCAACTGAACTGGCTGCAGCCGCCGCTTTGGCGCGATCCAGGGAAACCCATTCGGCGACCTGTGTGCCGCCATCTTTGGGGATCAATTCGATCAACACATCGCCGTTCTGACAAGCGCCGATCTGAACCGTCGATTTATCTTCCGTCTTTACTGTATGATAGCTAAGATTTTGCACACAACGGATGTTCTTTATCCATAAGTTTTTCTGTTTTTCAGCGTGCGCAACATCTGATACCGAGATGCCGTATTTAAAACTCTTGTAAAGATCGATGCCGGTGGGAATAGCCCCGAGCAGCACGCCGAAAAC
>JAJRQA010000164.1 GCA_024280475.1 Alphaproteobacteria bacterium | reverse complement strand
TACTGGCGGCTAGCAAGCTCGATCCAAATAACGAGCATCTTATCGATTTGATCGAAAAAGTCAGGCAGTAGCTATTCGTTCTTTCCCCCAAATCGGGGTTTGGGGACTAGTCCCCGATGCCGTCTGCAAAGACATTCCTCTTGTCTGCCCCCCTCAATTCACAACAGCGCCTTCTCCGACCACCACGAACGGTGCCCAGTAAGAGGGATGCGAGGCCAGCTCGTCGTCTTTCTTCTTGAGTACGGAGAGCATGGCGAGGCGCAGGGCCTGCGCGCGGCCGAGCGGTTTGCCGTCCCCTTGGCCATCTTCAATATATTTGAAGGCTTTGGTGGTGAGCGCGGTGGCGGCGTCTGAATAGACCGGCCAGTGAGAGACCAGCAGCGATTTGGCACCGGCGTAAAAGAACGCCTGCGCGAGGCCGGACAGGGCTTCGGCGCCGGGCTTGTCGCCAGACGCCGTGTTGCAGGCTGATAGCACGACCCAGTCGGCATTGAGGTGCAATTGCGTGACCTCTGATGCGGTGAGTAGGCCATCATCCAGGCTGGTTGCTTTTGACGGTACGCTGAGCGCCAGGGCTGGTTCTCCCAGCCCCTTGATGTCGCCCGATATGAGACCATGGGTGGCGAAATACACGATTTTGTGGCGCGCCAGCTCTCCCTCTTTATCGAGCTTTTTGACAATTGTTTCGGTGGCTCCGCGGCCAAGCTTAATATCGGCAAGCGGCACATTGAGGGTTTTGGCGACATTGATCAGCTCGTCTCTGGTGTCTGGGAGTTGCGAGAGCTGCGACAGGGCCGCCAGATTAACCTGCCCACCGCGATAAAAGCTGGCGAAACCAGCATCAACGGAGACCAGCGCTATGGGCTTTTTCTGTTGCGAGAAAACCGGGTCGCCAAAGCCGATCAGGGCCTTTGGCGGGCTGACACTTTTGCGCGCGAACTGGCGCAAGGCTTTGAGGGAGGAGATACTTGGCAGGGTGGTGAGGGCATGTTTTTTAATCAGCCAGCTGGCCTCGCGGTAGATTTGACTTTCGCTTTGCGCGCCAGATGTGGGCGGATCGGTCACCAGTACTTGAAACGGCAGTCCGGTCAGGGCGTCTGACGCGACAATGATCAGGTGCTTCTTGTCGCCAATGATATTTTCGAGGGGTTGCAGCAATTTTTTGTAAAGCTTGTGCGAGGCTTCAAGATCAAACGAGGTTTTAACCTCCGCTCTAGGCGCGGGGGCATCATTGGAGGCAAAACCTCTGGTGCCAGCGGTGAGCGGATTGAGCGCCAGACGCAAATGGGCCACCTGTTTGCGCAACTCGGCGCGTTTCAGGGGCACGCGGTGCCAGGAGAAATCCTTATTGGTCAGCGCCCAGATATAAACGGCCTGATTGGAGGTCATAAAGTAAATCAGTGCCTCATCGGCTTGCAGCTGCTTTTGAACATCGCGCCCTTTGGAGGGTTGGGGATTGGCAAGGCTGGCATATTCTGGAAAATCACTGGCCAGTTTCTTGTCGAGTGCGGTGATCTCATTGCCGACCTTGATGAGCGTCGCGCGCGCGTTACTGATGGCCTTGTTATCACGCTTGTCCGGAGTGGCCCCAACCAGGGTGAGCAGCTTCTTGTCGAGCTTGCCATAGCGCCGTGTCAGATCCTGACGCTGGCGCACATTGCCTGCCAGCTTGCCACTACCAGCGGCGAAACGAGCCGACATTTGCGCAAGGGCTGCGCCGGCAGAAGTGCGAAGGGCTTTTTGCGCTGCATAGAGCCCCTCTTCCATCATCTTGTCTCTACCGCCACCAGCATTTTTCAGCAGCTCCTTATTGCTGGCGATATGCCAAGCGGTGATGGCCAATCCGGAAAACACACCCCGGCGTTCGCCGCGCCCCTTTGTATTATTGCTGTCTGACTGTTTTCTTATCTGTTGCAGCTCTTCGATGCGGGCCGCCCGGCGATAATTGGCAAGGGCCAGCGGATATTTTTGCTCCCACAGGTAAAGCTGCGCCAGCTTGTAGGCGATATAGCCGGTTTTGGCATGTTCAGCGCCATTGGCCTTATCGGATATTTGCAAGGCTTTGAGATAGTGCCGTTCTGCCGCTTCATAATCCTTGCGATCGAAATCATTTTCGCCAAGCAGACGCCACATATTGCCGACTTGTGGATGGTCCGGCCCATAGGCTTTTTCATTGATGGCGATGGCTTTCAAAAACAGCTTTTCGGCCCCCTCATAATCTTTGCGCGTGGCATACAGCGCCGCCAGATTGCTCATCGCCAGACCGACTTCGGGATGTTCTGGCCCATAGGCCAGCAACAGCGCATCCATAGCCTTTTTATATTGCGCTTGTGCGTCTTCGAGGCGACCGGCGCGGCGATAGGAACCGGCCAGATTATCATGGAACACACCTATTCTTGGATCAGCGGGCCTCGCGGTTTTTTGGTAGATGGCAAGTGAGCGCTCCTGCAGGCCAATGACCTCCACGTGGCGCCCCTGATAGGCATAGACCGTCGCTAAATTATTAAGGGCAGTTGCAACAGTGGAGTGTTCCGGGCCCAACACTTCCTCGAATATAGCGAGGGCTTTCTTGTGAAAAGTTTCGGCCAGATCATATCTGTTGATCTCGATATTAAGGACGCCAAGATTGTCATATAAACGGCCCAGATTTTCGCGCTTGCCATTTGTGGCGGCGAGATGAAAGGCCAGCGCGGATTTATAGGCCCGCGCGCTTTCCTCGTAGCGGGCGGTTTCGCGGTACAAGCCCCCCAGATTGCTGTGAATGGCAGAAAGCGTCGTCTTTTTTGGCTTCGTGCGGCTCTGTTCTCGCTCAAGCGCTGTGTTGAAAAAGTTTTCGGCGTCTTTAAAATTGGCAATCTGGCGATTGAGCAGGCCAAGACGAATAAGGGCATTGATGACCTTTGTGGCATTTTTTCCATATTTCAAGGAAAGAATATGAACGCGGCGGCGATACATCACATCGGCCTCACCATAACGCCCGTGGTCCTCGTAAAGGGTCGCTACATTGGCGAGGTAAACCAGCAATTGCGGGCTGTCTTTACCCTGGGTCTTTTGTGTGATCTCGATGGCGCGTACCAGTTCGCGCCCGGCCAGATCATAGTTTTTGGCACGAAAGGCATAGGCCGCCAGCCGGTTATGCTTGCCCGCCATCTTGATATGATCGGCCCCAAGCAGCTTTTCGTTGCGCTCGATGAGTTCGCGGGCCAGCTTGATCGCCCGGTCATACTGCTTCAGGCTGCTGGCGATTTCGGACAGCTCGGTCATCGTCTGCAAGGTCAGATTATGATCTGGCCCAAACAATGCCTTGCGCGATTGATAGACTTCATCAAACAGCTTGATCGCTGCTTTATAATCTTTTTGCTTGGTATAAATAACCGCCAGATTGCTGATCGACATAACCGTTTTTTGATGGCGGCGACCGTGAATGGCTTCATTGATATTGATGGCGCGCTTGATCTTGACGATGGCCCCACCATAGTCTCGCGCATTGATCTGAATAACTCCCAACCGATCAAGCGTGAAGGCCAGACGCTCAGCGTTTTTAGGAGGCGTGCCGCCATAAAATTTGGCGAGCTGCAACAAAATTTTATATTCTTTCACCTGCTTGCCAGATGCAAACAGGGCCGTTTGCAGGTCTTCCAGCGTCCCCAATATGCGCCCATCGTCTTTTTTCAGCAGGGCCTTGCGGATCGCCAGCGCCTCTTGAAACAGGGGCACCGCCTGCTTGTAGCGTTTGGTAGAGGTATAAAGCACCGCCAGATTATTGATCTCGGTGGCGGTGATGAGATGTTTACTGCCTAGCAGTTTGCGCGCCAGCTCAAGGGCGGTCTTGACTTCAATTTCCGCTTGCGCATAGAGCTTTAGTTTAAACAGATTCAAAAAGAGCGCATGAGCCTTCTTAAAACGGGCAACATCGCTTGCCTGGGTGCTGGAGAGTTTGGATTTAGCCGCTTTTGGCTTGGCGTCTTGAGCGGCAGCAGGAAATAACAGGACCCAGGAAAACAGTATGACTAGCGCAAAAAATATCGAAAACCAGCGATAAAAACGGGGGGCCATCTGCCAAGTTCCTTCACGATTGATCCCAGGGTCTGCCTAGTATCGCAGCACTTAAACTAACAGATGGCAAGGTTTGATTTTCCGAACAGGCCAACCAGCAAGTTGCGCATCTGACCTATCACACAAACGCTCCTTACACGCTGGATTGACTTATTTTTTACCTAACCCCATGTTCAAGCTGGATTGCGCGTCTTTGAGCGGCTAAAACAAAACAAATAATCAATTTGGAAAATATTTTGAACCAGACCAAGCCTCAACACGACTACCCATTCACAAGCGGAGTATAAACGCACATGAGCGGAACCTTCGGAAAATCATCCGACCGGAAGCTGATCGAGCGGATTGCCAACGCTGACAAGGCCGCCGTACAAGCCCTGTTTGCAAGGTACCATGTGCGTATCTACCGCTTTATAATTCGAATGGTGGGGAATGAAGCTGTGGCTGAAGAAATAGCAAATGAAGTTTTTCTCGATGTCTGGCGGCAGGCGGGGCGGTTTGAAAGCCGTTCTTCGGTCAGCACCTGGCTGATGGCTATTGCCCGCAACAAGGCAATCTCACACTTGCGCCGCAAAAAAGATTTGCCGCTTGATGAGGACGCTGCCAACCAGATTGTCGATACACAAGACAATCCGGAAGTTATGGCGCAAAAAAAGGACAAAGGTGCCGCGATCCGCACGGCGATCGATAGCCTGTCACCGAACCACAAAGCCGTCATCGACCTTGTCTACTATCATGAACTATCGGTACGCGAGGCCGCCAAAGTGCTCGATGTTCCGGCCAACACGGTCAAAACCCGCATGTTTCACGCCAGAAAAAACCTGGCTGAAAAACTCAAAAAGGCTGGCATTGATCGCGGCTGGCCGTAAATTTTCCCAACAAAAGCGAAAGTGAAAGCAATCGCGAATAATTGGAGAGGAGGGTTTGAAATGAGCAAGAAAGAAGACAAAATGCTGGGAACGAGTTTACAAAACGAAGTGGCCTCTTTGTTACCATTCTATATTACCGGGCGACTTGGCCTGCGTGATCAGATGCGGGTCGAGCAGTGGCTCAAAGATGACCCGCGCGGGCAAAAAGCTCTGGACAATGCCTATGCGGACCAGCGCGCCTCTATTGATGCCAACGAAGCGATCGCGTCCCCATCAGGAGCCCTTGGCCGCTTGCTCAAGGACATTGATGCCGAGCCTTCACAAGCCTGGTCGAACTATGTCGGCGGCAATATGCTTTCCTGGATCAAAAGCTGGCTCAATGTCATCCCCTCGACCCTGACCTGGGGAGCTGTTGCAGCACTTTTGCTGGTCACCGTGACGCAATCCACCCTGCTTTTGACAAAAGGCACCAATACCTCGTTTGAGGTGTCCAACGGCAAATCTGGATCGACAACCAATCGAGGCATCAAAGGCACCAGCGCCTTTATCCGGTTTGCGCCCAACACCGGCATCAACGATATTTCCACCTTGCTAAGCGGCGTTGGCGCCGTCCTGATCGATGGACCGCGCGGTAAAAACACATATGTGATACGCTTGATTGAGGACAAGAACCTGCCCTCGATCAAGGACAGGCTGGCAAAACTTGGCAAACGCTCTGATCTCGTGCATTTCATCGCGGAGAAAAAGGACTAAGCTAAATGTACAAAGCAATAGCCCTGCTTTTTTGCTTCACTGCTTTTTTGAGCCTGACCATGAGCGATCTGGCGCAAGCTGCAAGCGCTTGTCCATCGAGCGGCCACATCAGCAAACAACAGCGGCAAATGCTGGACAAGCTGCCAAGCGACATGCAAACGATCCTGCAAGCGGTGAGACGTCAAACGCAAACATCCTGTCAGGCTCCAGATTTTAGCACTCTTCAGCCAGGGGCGATCGACCCCTTGTCCATTCCTCTTGGTTCGCTCCTCCTATTACCAGTAGCAAGTGGCGATGCCGTTCCAGATGAAGTGGTCGCGATGATCAATGGCGATGGCACCAATATTGATGCGATTGCCACTCAAAATGGGTTGAGCGTACGCAGCCGTCGACGCTCCGCCTTGCTTGGCGGCGTCATTGTGCGCTTTGGCATCAATGATGGTCGCTCGCCAACCGCTGTCACGACAATCTTGCAAGCCAACGGCGCCATCGATACCCCGGGCCCCAACCATCTATATCGATTGCAAGGCACCGCCTCACAACCAAGTCAATTCGAACAGGCCCGCTATGCGCCCCGTAAGATCGGCTGGCCAACAAAGGGCTCCACGCTAACAGGCAAAAACATTGTCATTGGCGTCATTGATACAGCCATTGACCCCGACCATCCTGATCTCAAAGGCGCGGTACTTGAAACTTATGATGCCCTGCCCGATCAACCGGTCAATAATCGCCGCCACGGCACCGCCGTTGCGGGTCTCCTGGCGGGGCGCTCCATGATCCTGGGCGTGGCACCCCAGGCCAGACTGCTGGTCGCGCGCGCTTTTGACGTGCCAGTTAAAAACGCCAAGGCCAGCGCCACCACCTATCAGATTCTCGAAGCCCTTGACTGGACAATCGAAAAAGGCGCGCACATTATCAATATGAGCTTTACGGGCCCACGCAATTATCTAATGTCAAAAGCGCTATCTGCTGCTGCCAAAAGGAATATCGTATTGATTGCCGCAGCTGGCAATAATGGTCCAAAAGCTCCTCCAGCTTTTCCAGCTGCTGAACAGTCGGTTCTGGCAGTGACGGCAACGGATGTGGATGATCGCATCTATGCAAACGCCAATGTTGGCGGCTATGTGTTTGTCGCAGCTCCTGGCGTCGATGTTCTCACCGCAGCCCCCGATCAAGGCGTCGATATGGTCAGCGGCACCAGCTTTGCAGCTCCGTTCTTGTCGGGCCTTGCCGCCTTGATGCTCGAACAGAACAAGGCTTTGACACCTCGTCAATTTGCGAGAACCATCGCCTTGACGTCTTCTGATCTTGGGCAACCAGGACGCGACCATGTATTTGGTGTCGGACTGGCAAACCTCCCCAAAGCACTGGCACAAAAATAAAGTTCATCAATAGCTTAATTCATTTTACCGACAGAGCCGCCAACCTGAGCGCTCATGCGCTACCCCATAGTCAATTAAGCATGAATGGCAGCGGAAATGCCAAATTCCCGATTTATGTCCTACACTGCCCAAAGCCATAGTTTTCCTTGACAAGACATATTGTCGCGGACAAACATATGAATGTGAAATATATCCAACTTTAAATAACCAGAAAAACTGGAGACTAGAATGAAGACAGGTAAACTGATTGTAGCAGCCGTCGCGCTGTTTGGACTGTCCGCCACGACAGCCAGCGCAGCAACGACACTCGAAGCTGTAAAAGCCAAGGGTCATGTTCAATGCGGCGTGACAACAGGTCTCGCTGGCTTCTCAGCCCCCGATGACAAAGGCGTATATTCCGGCATCGATGCAGATGTT
>JAJRQA010000163.1 GCA_024280475.1 Alphaproteobacteria bacterium | reverse complement strand
TGGTCCCGGGGTCAACATTGAGATAGGGGTCGAGTTTGCGTAAACGGACGGTATAACCGCGCGCCTGTAGCAGTGCACCAAGTGCAGCAGAAGCGATGCCTTTTCCAAGAGAAGATACCACGCCGCCAGTTATGAAAATATATCGCGCCATGGGCTTGTAGAATACACATAACGGCTCTGATTCGAAGTGCTTTTTTCAGTTTCCACAATTTTTCTGTTGAAGACGCGCAAACACGGGGATTTTTGTGCACTTTCTCTCCCTTTGAAAGGAGCGCACGCAAGCAATCATACCGCTATCAAACCATCTAATTTGAATTGGGAACACTTGGCGCCGTTGGTTTGTCGGGTACAATCAAGCTGGAAGCCGGCGGTGTTGGCACGACTGGTTTGCTATCATTTGTTTTAACAGGACCGGTTGGGGACAAAGTATCAAGAATGGATGTTGGCGTGCGATCACTTTTGGCAAGAATGGCCAGAGTAATGCTTGTGGCGAAAAACACAGCGGCCAGATAGGCCGTTGTACGCGTTAGCAGATTAGCGGCACTGCGTCCCGACATCATGCCACCACCAGCGCCCCCGCCGCCCATACCAAGGGCTCCACCTTCAGAGCGTTGCAGCAATATCATGACAATCAATGCCAAAGCGATCATCAGGTGTATAACGAGCAAAACAGTTGCCATGATAAAGGTTCCATCCCTCAAGGACTTCATTGATCGAAGTCGATAATGGTTATTTCAATTAAAGCCCGCGCCAAATAGCGCGCTTTACATAGTTAAGATTGCCAACAGACAATCACAAGAAGAACCACTTTTACAGCGGCCCGTTTAAATTCGTCAATAGGGTAGTCATAAAAGCAGGCAAAACTCATTTTGAAGGCGGTTTAGCAGCGCTGTCTTTTTTCTCATTCGTAACCGCTGAAAGTACCGATTTTTCCTCAGGCGAAATTTTGCCACCACTATTTACTGGCCGCATCGCGCCAGACGCTGCCTGCTTGTTCTTTTTGGTCTTCTCTTTCAACAATCGGCGCGAATTTCGAACAGGAAGCGGGATATTGACATGCAGAGCAGATTGCTTCTTTTTGCCGATGGTGGATCTTCCACAACGAAATCTGATCTCTTCGCCAAGTTTTAAAAAGGCGCCAACTTCACTAAGCTGTTCAGCGTTCAGATTTTCGGCGGCCCATTTGGCACCTTTGGTAATCTTCGCCTCAACGCCTCTGGTTTCAAGCTCATGCCGTAGCTGACGCAGACCAGTGCATTGTTCGGACGTCAAAGGCGCAGCCAGCGCCAGCTGCGTCATCGGGCCTGTCAATAATAACAGGCCCGCCAAAAGGAAAACGGCATTGGATCGAATATGCAAGCTATTCTCCTTGGGGTTGATAAAATGCGTTATCGACAGCTTTTTAACTCTTGTAGCTGTTGATAATACCCATAAAATCGTCGGCTTTGAGGCTGGCTCCTCCAACAAGGGCGCCATCAACATTTTCAACAGACATCAGCTCCTTGGCATTGGAAGCTTTCACGGACCCGCCATAGAGCAATTTCATGCCGCCGCCATTTTCAGCGCCAAAACGTTCGACCAACTCCTTCCTTATTTCATCATGTACCTTTGTCACATCTTCAACGGTTGGTGTAAGACCGGTACCAATTGCCCAGACGGGTTCATAGGCAATGATGGTGTTCTTGGCTATTGCTGCGTCAGGTATGGCGTTTTTCAATTGTCGGCGTACGACATCAAGGGTGAGGCCATACTGACGCTGTCCCGCTGTTTCCCCGACACATATGATGGCGACTAATCCTGCACGCCACGTTGCCTGCGCTTTTTCGCGCACGAGTGCATCTGATTCGCCATGATCAGCCCGTCGCTCGGAATGACCCACAATAATAGCGGTAGCTCCGCAATCCGCAAACATCTCTGCAGAGAGATCGCCGGTATTGGCTCCAGAAACCAGCGTGTGACAATCCTCGGCACCAATTTGAACGATACTTTCTTTCATCAATTCAGAAAAAGCCAAAACAAGGGTGGCTGGCGGGCAGATCATAACATCAACACCGTCGACTGGCGCACTTTTCAAGCTCTCCGAAAGCTTTACCAATTCACTAGCATTTTCTCTCAGACCATTCATTTTCCAGTTGCCAGCAACCAATGGTGTATTCTTTGACATTTATGTCTCCCAGTTTATCACAGTCTTGGCCCTAAATGGCCCCTTCATTACATTCAAAACACGAATCTGCCCATTCGGCACTTGATCCTGTTTCCTCAAAGCTTTACGTGTTTCCCAACAACATAATTAAAAAGACCCTCTGTCACACGTCAATATCTGTCACACAAGGACAAAAATTGTTGTATTGCCGGGGGGGCTTGTAGTTCTTATGATCTCATTCACGTCAACCAAATGACCGAAATTGCACAAAAAATCAATGCGGCAAATGAAAACTAGATAGAAATATGCTAAATCAACTTAGAAAAGGCGCCGGTACCTGGATCGCCAAAATATTCATCGGACTGCTCGTATTAAGCTTTGCCGTCTGGGGTATTGCTGACATTTTCACGGGGTATGGCAACCGCGTTCTGGCAAAAGTCGGCGAGGTTGAAGTCTCTCCACAAGAATATGAGCGTGTCTATCAACGCCAGCTCAGGACCGTTTCCAATCGCATTGGTCAACGGATCACCAGCGAACAGGCCCGTGCCTTTGGGCTTGATCGCCAGGTTCTCAACAGCTTGATTACCAATGCTGCCGTATCCTCCCATGCTCAACAGTTGGGACTTGGTATTTCTGATGCGGCCATTCGTGATGAAATTTTTAAAAGCGCCGCCTTCAAAGGGGGGGATGGGAAATTCTCACGCATCCAGTTTGACGAAGTGCTACGCAATAACAGCATGAACGAAAATACTTATATCGCCGAGCAGCGCATTGGTACTGTTCGCGAACAGCTGATTTTGTCCCTGTCCAGTGATCTGTATGTGCCAGCAAGCATGAAAGAGAACCTTAACCGATTTGACAATGACACCAGAACCCTAGAATATTTCATACTGCCAAAAACTGCCATCAAGAAAATCAAAGAGCCGGATGAGAAAGCCCAAACCGATTTTCTTGCCGCCAACAAGCGCACATTCACGGCGCCCGAATATCGTAAAATCGGCGTTTTGACCCTCTCTCCCGAGCTTGTTAAAAAATCCATCAAGGTCACCAAAGAAGATATCGCCGCCAGCTATGCAGAGCGCATTGATCAGTTTTCCACCCCTGGCAAGCGCCATATCCGACGCATGTCGTTCATTGATCGCGAAAAAGCCAAAGAGGCACGGCTTGAACTGACAGGCGGTGCTGATTTCATGACAGTTGCCAAAAAATATGGGTTTAAAGCTGACGGAACTGATATGGGTTTTATCAACAAGACCCAGCTACTTGACCCCCGTGTTGCAGATACCGCCTTTTCCCTCAAAAAAGGTGATATATCACAACCCGTCGCGAGCACTTTTAGCACCATCATTTTACAGGTCGTTGATATCAAACCTGGTGCCATCAAGAAAAAACTGGAAGACGTCGAAGACGAAATCCGCACCTATTTGATCAATGAACGCGCCTCTGACAAGATAGGCAATCTTCACGATACGGTTGAAGACGAACGGGCCGGCGGTAAGTCTCTTGCCGATATTGCCAAGGATTTTGAACTTGCTTACTTTGTGGCAGATGCGATTGATCGCTCTGGTCTCGACAAAAAAGGCGAGAGAATCGCCGCCTTTCCAACCGCCCCTCGCCTGCTCACAAAATCTTTTGACAGTGATATAGGTGTTGAAAATGAGCCGATCGAAGCAGCTGGCGGGGTTGTCAACTGGTTTGAGGTTCTTGGTGTCACTGGTGAGCGCGCCAAACCGCTTGCTGAAGTCAAAGAGCAGCTCATTAGCTTGTGGAAAGACCGCCAACGAGAAACCAGACTAAGCAAAATCGCCAGCGACACTGTGGCTGCCCTTCGCAATGGCGAAAAATTGAAAAAATATGCCAAGAAGTACAAAGCAAAAATCTTGACTTCCAAGCCATTTAAACGCTCCCAGGAACATGACGATATTCCAGTTGCCGCCGTCAATCAGGCTTTTGTGCTCGCAGCTGGTGGGGTTGGCATGAACTCTATTGCCGGTGGCAAGGGGCGAGTGATCTTCAAAGTGCTCGAAAAAGGCATTGCCAAGCAACCTGGCAAAGAAGAAAACGACAAGCTCACCCAAAACATCAGCCGGGCGCTGGAAAATGATGTTGTTGCACAATATGTTGCGGATCTGCGTAAATCTTTTGCTGTCACCATTAACGAGCAGGTGTTCCAACGCCTCAACGGCACGACGCCCTATAATAGTTCGGCACCTGAGAATAACAGACCGGGCTTTTAGCTCTTAGATCAAACTTGAATTCAGGACGGGCCAGGGTGCAAAGCGATCCATCATATGAAAAATTCCTGAAAAAATATAAAAAAGGCATCGCGCAGGTCGTCACAATGCGGCTGGTCGCAGATCTTGAGACCCCTGTTTCCGCGATGCTACGCATTGCGGCTCAAGAGCCATTTGCGTTTTTACTGGAATCGGTTGAAGGCGGCACGACGCGCGGGCGCTATTCCGTCATCGGCATGGCCCCTGATCTCATCTGGCGCTCGAGCGGCAACAAGGTGGAGATCTGCAAGGATCCAGCGGCCTCGCCGCGCAAATATATAAAAACACAAACCACGTCGCTTAAATCCTTACGCGAATTGCTGGATGAAAGCCGCATTGATCTACCCGAAAACCTGCCTCCAATGGCCGCTGGTGTATTTGGCTATATGGGCTATGACACCGTGCGTCTGATCGAAGAGCTCCCTGATAACAATGAAGATCAGTTAGGGCTTCCTGAAAGCTTGATGATCCGCCCGACTCTTATTTTGATATTTGATGCCGTCAAGGATGAAATTACCGTTGTCACACCGGTCAGATGCAAAAAAAATGTCACCGCAAATGCTGCCTATAGTCAGGCGATTGATCGTCTTGAACTCGTGATCAACCGCCTTGAGACGCCTATTTTGCATGGTGATAACGAGCAATATCAAGAAGCCACCGCCAGCGAACCAGTGTCCAACACCACACCCGCCAAATACAAGCAGATGGTTACCCGTGCACAAGAATATATTGAGGCCGGAGATGTCTTTCAGGTGGTCCTTTCGCAGCGTTTTGAGGCGCCCTTTACCCTGCCCCCGTTTTCTCTCTATCGGGCCTTGCGGCGCACCAATCCTTCACCATTTTTGTATTTTTTGAAATTTGACGATTTTTGCGTGATCGGCTCAAGTCCTGAAATTCTCGTGCGGCTTCGCGACAATGAAATCACCATCAGACCCATCGCGGGAACAAGGATGCGGGGGCGCACTCCCAAAGAAGATCAGGAAATGTCCAACGAGCTACTGAACGATCCAAAAGAGCTTTCCGAACATCTCATGCTACTGGACCTTGGCCGCAATGATATCGGCCGTGTCTCCATCCCTGGTAGTGTCGAGGTCACAGACAGTTTCTTTCTCGAATATTATTCCCATGTCATGCATATCGTTTCCAATGTCACGGGCCAGGTTGATCCCAAAAAACATGACGCCATTGACGCTTTAATGGCAGGGTTTCCGGCGGGAACAGTGTCGGGGGCTCCCAAGGTGCGTGCCATGGAAATCATTGATGAGCTGGAAAAGGATCGTCGCGGTATTTACGCGGGATGCGTTGGCTATTTCACAGCAGATGGGGAAATGGATACCTGCATCATTTTACGCACCAGTATCGTCAAGGATGGCATGATGTATGTACAAGCGGGGGCCGGCATTGTCGCCGATAGTCAACCCAAACTTGAGCAAAAAGAATGCATTAACAAGGCCAAGGCGTTGTTCAAGGCTGCTTCTGAAGCGATCAGATTCGCCTCGCAAGCCAAGACGGGACAATAAATATCATGTTGACACTGACCATGCTTCGACACGCCAAATCAAGCTGGGGAGACCCATTGCTAAGGGACAAGGATCGCCCGTTAAATGCTCGAGGGAAATCTCAGACCAAACAAATGGGAGAACATCTCTCGCAACAAAACATTGATCCTGATCTGATTATCTGCTCCAGCGCCAAACGGGCGCGACAAACTCTCAAACAAGTCTCGAAAAACTGGCAAACAGATGCCAGGATCGTCTTGGAAGATCGGCTTTATCTGGCATCGACCAGCAGTATTTTATCGCTATTTGAAGAATATGGGAATAGTGCAAATCATATCATGATCATCGGTCATAACCCTGGGTTTCACACGCTGGCAAGCTCCCTGGCCGCCTCTGGGGACGCTCATGATATAGCCACCCTCAGCCAAAGATACCCAACAGGCACGCTGTGTGTTATCAAATCAAATGCGGTGCAATGGCAAAATATCGATAGTGAAGCGGGAGAGCTGGTGATTTTCACAACTCCCAAAAGCCTCAAACTCAATTCTTGAAGAAGCAACAGATCTTATATGGCCAAGATTACTCTTATAGATAATTATGACAGCTTTACCTACAATCTCGTCCACTATCTGGGCGAACTTGGCGCTGACGTCACAGTCTATCGCAATGATGCCAAAACAGTGCACGAAATTCTGGTGCAAAAACCTGCCGCTTTGGTTCTCTCACCTGGTCCCTGCGAGCCTGACCAAGCGGGCATCACCCTTGATTTGATCAAGGAAGCGCCCCGTGATCTTCCCATTTTAGGGGTGTGTCTTGGCCATCAAAGCATTGGCCAGGCATTTGGCGGCGAAGTGGTACGTGCCCCCAAGCTCATGCATGGCAAACTCTCGCACATCCTCCACGAGGGAGAAGGCATTTTCAATGACCTGCCCTCGCCTTTTGAAGCCACGCGCTATCATTCGTTGATTGTTGAACGTGACAGCCTGCCCGACTGTCTTCACATTACGGCCCAAACAAGTGATGGTCTAATCATGGCATTTGAACATATTGAATATCCAATCCACGGTGTACAGTTTCATCCAGAGAGCATCGCCTCGCAACATGGCCACAAACTGCTGGCCAATTTCCTGAAACTGGCAGGCATCAAGTGCAAAACGCCCAAGAACTTTTCCTTCAATCGACCGGCCATCGCCGTTGTATAACCTATTGGAATTCTGACTATGGCAGACATGAAAACATTTATTGCTAAGATTACCGAGGGAAACTCCCTGAGCGAAAGCGAGGCCGCGCAGGCTTTTGACATCATAATGTCAGGGAACGCGAGCGATGTTCAGATCGGCGCGTTTCTCATCGGCCTGCGCCTGAAAGGTGAAACCGTTGATGAAATTACCGGAGCGGCCCGCACCATGCGTGCCAAGGCCACCGGCGTGCAAGCGCCAGCCGACGCCATCGATATTGTCGGCACGGGCGGGGACGCCAAGGGAACCTACAATATTTCAACCTGCACGGCCCTCGTAGCCGCTGGCGCCGGTGCTCTTGTCGCCAAGCATGGCAGCAAGGCGGTCTCGTCAAAATCAGGGGCCAGCGACGTACTCAACGCGCTTGGCGTCAAGCTTGGCATTGCCCCTGAGCTGGTGACGCGATGCGTCAACGAGGCCAATGTGGGCTTTATGTTTGCTCCCGCTCACCATTCAGCCATGAAACATGTCATGCCCGCCAGAGCTGAACTCGCTACCCGCACCATATTCAATCTGCTTGGCCCGCTGACCAATCCAGCTGGCGTGAAAAGCCAACTCATGGGCGTTTACGCAAAAGACTGGGTCGAACCGCTCGCCAATGTGCTAAAACAGCTTGGTTCGGAACATGTATGGGTCGTGCATGGCTCTGATGGCATGGACGAGTTGACGACCACCGGCATATCTTTTGTCAGTGAACTCAAAAACGGAGTCGTTTCAAATTTCACAATATCACCCGCGGATGCAGGCCTTGCAGAGGCCAGCCCCCTAGACCTGATCGGCGGCGATGCCGAACATAATGCCAAAGCCATTCATGATGTACTAGATGGCAATGCAGGGCCGTTCCGCGATGTTGTTATCCTAAATGCAGCCGCAGCTCTTATTGTGGCGGGCAAAGCTCAAAACATCGCCGAAGGGGCAACTCTTGCGTCCCAGGCGATCGATTCAGGAGCTGCTAAATCAGCGCTCGACAAGCTCGTCGCGACATCCAATAGCTAGGTTCTCCACTTAATGGCCGATATACTTGATAAAATCGTCGCTTATAAACGAGATGAGATCACCAGGGCGCGCAGCGAGGTCTCACAAAGCAGCCTTGAAGCGCAACTGCCCGGTGCGCTTCCTTTGCGCAGTTTTTCAACGGCACTCAAATCCAAACACGAGGCTGGTGAATTTGCCCTGATTGCCGAAATAAAAAAGGCCTCTCCATCCAAAGGACTTATCCGAGATGATTTTGCCCCCGCTTCCCTTGCCAAAGCCTATGAGCAAGGAGGGGCTGCATGCCTGTCTGTTCTGACCGACACACCCTCTTTTCAAGGCCACCCCGATTATCTCAAACAGGCGAAAACCAGCTGCACCTTGCCCGTGCTTCGCAAGGACTTCATGATTGACCCCTATCAGGTGGTTGAAGCCAGAAGTTGGGGAGCTGATTGTATATTGGTCATCATGGCCTGTCTCACTGACACCCTGGCCGCAGAGCTCACCGACCACGCCCATCAACTCGGTATGGATGTCCTTGTTGAGGTGCATGATGAGCACGAGCTTGAGCGGGCATTACAGCTCGACAATAAAATCATCGGCATTAATAATCGCAACCTCAAAACATTCGAAACAAGCCTGCATACGAGTGAGCGACTGGCACCTCTTATTCCGGACGACTATATTATTATCAGCGAATCAGGCCTCTCAACAAACGAGGATCTCATCCGCCTTTCGGCATCGAGCGTTCGCACCTTTCTCGTTGGCGAAAGCCTGATGCGCCAAGATGATGTCGCCCGCGCTACAAAAACCCTGTTGTCTGGAGAAACAATTTCGTTATGAGCAATGAAAAACTGTCCCATCTCAACAAGCGCGGCGAAGCACATATGGTTGATGTCGGTGCCAAGGATATAACCTCTCGCACAGCCATTGCCTTTGGACAGATCACCACCCTTAAAGAGACGTTGGAGCTCGTTGAAAGTGGCAAGGCAAAAAAGGGGGATGTATTGGCAACCGCGCGTATAGCGGGGATTATGGCTGCAAAAAAGACGTCCGACCTTATTCCTTTGTGCCATCCTCTTGCCCTTACCAAAGTCAGTGTCGACATCAAACCAGACATTGATTTACCTGGATACAAAATCACAGCAACAGCTTGTGTTTCTGGCAAAACCGGCGTTGAAATGGAGGCTCTTGCGGCTGTCAGCATCACCTGCCTTACCCTTTATGATATGCTCAAAGCGGTCGACCGCGGTATGGTCATATCACAGATCAAATTGCTAGAAAAGCATGGTGGAAAATCGGGATCTTTTTCCACGAATCCATAAAAAGACAGTCTTTTTACTTGCAGAACACAATCAGAACAGCTATAAGTGTGTTCATGTTTTGTACAAGAACATATTGCGAACTGATGACGGCTCTGAAAAGGGAGTTTATTCAATGTTGACCCAAAAGCAAAAAGACCTGTTGATGTTTATTCATCTGCGAATCAGCGAAAAAGGTGTTTCTCCTTCCTTCGAAGAAATGAAGGAAGCTTTGAACCTCAAATCCAAATCCGGTATTCATCGCTTGATTACGGCACTTGAAGAACGAGGTTTTATCAAGCGGTTGGCCCATCGTGCCAGGGCGCTGGAAATCGTCAAACTTCCAGATTCCGTTATTCCAGACAGCACTGGCAAGGGCGGCTCTGTGCTATCGGGTGAATTTGGTTCTTCCAAGGGAGCTGCATCAGCGGGTCCTATTGGCACGAATGTACCTGTCATGGGCCGCATCGCTGCCGGCGTACCGATTTCAGCCATTCAGGAACAAAGCCACAGCATTGTTGTTCCCCCCGAGATGGTCTCAAAGGGGGCACATTTCGCCCTTGAGGTAAAAGGAGATTCGATGATCGAAGCAGGTATTCTTGATGGCGATACCGTGATCATCCACAAAACCAGCTCCGCCAATAATGGGGATATAGTCGTCGCCTATCTCGTCGAAGAAGAAGAAGCAACACTGAAGAAGCTGCGCCGCAAAGGAGCCAGTATCGCCCTGGAAGCTGCCAACCCGGCATATGAGACCCGCATTTACGGTCCTGATCAGGTGGTTGTGCAGGGTCGCTTGATCGGATTGTTGCGCAACTATTAGAGCTCAATCCCGCATTGTGAATTGCTGAAGTTGATGACAAATCACGTTTATTGACTTCAGCGCTTGCGCTGCATCGCTTCGGCTCTGCGGCAGCGAGCAACAGGGCGTACCATATCGCACTATTACGTGAAATTTCTAACTTTTCTTAGAGCGTCCGGTTTTAAACAATCTGGCAACAAACCAGATCGGCACAACGAGAAGAGCGCCAGTTAAGAAATAAGAAACACCTTTTTCAAACGCGTCATAACCCATATTATAAATACGTTCAGCCAGCCTTCTTACACCGTCAAAAATATCAAAAGGTTCCAATCCCAAAGCGGCAAGGACAACACCGACAATGACTGACAATATGATCAACCGAACAAGAACACCAGTTGGGCTGCCACCGATAAATCTTTCCATATTCTCTTTCGCCTTTTGTTCAACCGATTCCAGGAATGAAGCTGGATGAATTTCATAGTCATCCCTGTATGACAATCAGTTCAAGTCATCCAATTTTTGCTTGTCTGAATAGCAGATAAGTAAGTTTTTTCCAATATACAAACATAATTGAGGGGGCAATATGAATTGCCCCCTCATTTTTATAAATGTCATCGAAAGAATATGAGGCCGATTCTCGTAAATTTTATGTCTTCGTGCCAGCTAAAGCCGACAAGCTCGCTTTGCGATACTGTCTGACCACGTTGGCACTTTTGTCTGGTGTCTTTGGCTTCCAGTCACTCAATTTTTTATCAAGATTCTTTTGTTTTGAACTGGATAGGTCACGGCGCAGATCTTTGAGCAAACCTTTTGCTTCTCGATCACCAGAGCGTGCAGCAAGAAAATACCATTTATAGGCCTGTTCGAGATCAAGCTTGCCGCCCATACCATTTTGATAAATAATCGCCAGATTAAACTGGCTGTCTTTGACCCCATATTGAGCGGCTTTATGATACCAGGTGATGGCATTGGTATAATCTGTTTTCCCAAGATTGCCACCTGTGTAAAGAACCGCAAGATTATGCATTGCTTTCACATTACCCTTTTCGGCTGCTGACAAATAGAGTGTCATGGCGCGTTTATAATCCTTGGCAACTCCCTTGCCTCTCTCATACATCGTAGCCAAACGATATATCGCGGGGGCGTAACCAGCTTTTGCCGACTTTTCGTACCATTCGACTGAGATGGCAGGACTTTTTCGCACGCCAATTCCCTGTCCAAACCTGCGTGCTACCTCGTATTGTGCCTGTGCGTTACCACCACTGGCAGAACTTAGCAAACCGGCAACCCCGTCTATTTTTGTGCGAGTTTTTAAGCTGGTATCAGCACCTGATATTTTCGAGCTTTCCCGACCACTGGCAGATGAGGGCTCCGAGAAGCTAATATATTGATCAAACAAGGAACCTGTTTCAACAGTTCCATTTGCCCTGTTGGTTGAGCTCGTATGTCGTATTGCTTCTGGTTCTTGTGTTAAAACTACTAACCGCGAGCTTTTGATTTTATCTAGGCCTGTTAGCGTATCAGAGCCTTTATTGGCAAGAATTTGTTTTACTGAGGAGACCGCAATGTTCTTTTCAAGTTTAGGGCGCTTTCCTCCCTCCACACGAAAAGCTTTTTGCTTATCTATGGTTTTATTCATGCTTGAGATTTCAAGCTCATTGCCTGCCACGACTGGTTGCTGCGCAGCTGTTCTTACCATGGCATTCAATTTCACGACAGAGCCGGTATCAATATTACCTCTGGACATGCCATAAAGCAGTAATGCACTCGTTCCAAACAACATCAAAGATGTGAAGACCAGCCAAGAGTTTGGCCCTCGTACCTTATCTGTAAACAAGCTGTTTTTGGGTCCAGGTTTGACTTTATCGACGATTGGCTCTGCTTCCACGTCCGCCTCCTTTTGCTTGGCAGCTTCGATAAAATTCCCAATATTCGCTATGGTTTTGGATTTTACATCTGCTGATTTATCTGGCTGTTCACTTTCGCGAGCTCGCTCATTTGCGGCACGCGCCGCAGCTCTCGCGGAGCGAAGAAAGTCATTACTGACCCGTGTTTTACTCTCTAATTCTGCGGGCTGCTTCCTTATGCCCGATTGATCAACATTTTCCCTTTCATACTCCTGCTCGACGATAGGTTGCCCGCCTTTTTCGTCTGGCTGAAGTTCATCTTCGCTTAAACCAGACGCAGGTAGAATGTTTGTTTTTTCGGCCTCTATCGGCGGGGCAGCTTTTGTCAACACTGACGAGATGTCGCCATCAACATCTTTATCTGACAACACTTCTAGCTGAACTAAATCTGGCGCAAAAACATCTGCTGATTCAATTGGAGTATCATGCTGATCTTCGCGCAAATCCTGTGTCGCATCTGAGAGCCATGCAGGTAAATCATCATGTAGTTCGGGCGAACCAGTTTCACAGACCTCGGTGGTCACCTGGCTCTCGGAATGGATATTTTCCAAGGGTACTTCAAGCTGGCTATCACCAATCGATGTGCCCAGTACCGATGACACAATGCCAACACTAGTTGGTATATTCATTTCAACAGATTGAGGCCTAACAGC
Organism: Alphaproteobacteria bacterium; assembly: GCA_024280475.1. Taxonomy (GTDB): domain Bacteria; phylum Pseudomonadota; class Alphaproteobacteria; order Rhizobiales; family JAKIUO01; genus JAKIUO01. The sequence continues at coordinate 9,886 of JAJRQA010000163.1, read as the reverse complement.
GCGACCTGCTTCCATGATTTTCACGCGATCACCAATATCTTTCAACGTGTCATGCAATGCATCAAGAGAATCAGACATGCGAACATCTTGAAGATGACGCTGTTCCGCGGCCTGGGCCAATTCTGCTTTCATGGAACTAAAAACATCTGAGATCTCGAGTGATTCTCGCACTGCTTCTTGCGTTTGCGACCTCACAATCTCTCTGACCGTATCGCCCAGCTTTTGCTCAGATAGACTGACATCATCCAAAAGCTTTACAATATTTGCCTCAAGCGTCGTTATACGCGATTCCATTCCTTCAAATGGTATGATGGGAACTGCTAGATTCTCATCGATTGGATCCTGCGTGTCTATAAAATTTTGAACAACAGGAGCTACCTGTTCGATACTCATTGAAGAAGATAGTGCCTCGATATTTTTCTCAATATTTTGCAACTCTGGATCGATATCGACAGGTCCACACGTCTCTACGATCGGTTCAATTGGTTCAGGCTGGTCGACAGGGTTTTCTTCTTTGACTACCAATGGAAAACGAACCGTTTCAATTTGTGCGTCAGGAACATTCAAATCGACTTCTAAAAGTTCCACTTCCAAAGCAGGTTCAACGGCGATGCCGTCATCCTCTTGCAGTTCCGCGTTCCACTCGCTCACGTGTTCATGTTGCAGAATCGCATCTGCTCCACCCAGCTCTTGTGGTTCCTGATCCCCAGACTCTGGCTCATCCAGAAAAGATATGCCAAAACGTTCACTGTCGACATCAAGGTCGTCTTGATGAATAACAGCTTCGATAATGGGCACTACCCGTTCTTCATTTTGTTCATCAGGTTCCGGTATTTGCTCTAAATGTTTTTTAATGCCAGCATTGTAAGACAGCCCTGCGCCACCGAGCTTTGATGCAAGTGCCGCAGCGCGTTTTTCGATATTCTTGAAGTCTGAAATTGCGTCGTGCGCTGATTGCTGTTGTTCGTGCTGATCATCTAGAGACTGTGTTGCATCTATTTGCACTTCTTCAGATTGGGCGACCTCGAATATCTTTTGATCTTCGTCGGTCACAGACCCATCCGTAGTTTCAATATGTTCGATAATGCTGTCCAATATTTGTTCGGCTTGCGTTGAGCCATCCCCGTTATTGCGTTTAAAATCATTTCTGTCGCTGGATTGAGCCACAACGATCTCCTTGCAAGCCATAGCGATATGACCAGAACACAAAAATTAATATTTACGTGGAAATTACAAACGCTGAAAATGCGGGTAAAAACGGCATCTCCAATCTTACTTGAAATACACTCATCGTCTTTCCATCGCAAATACGCGCGAAAAATCCCGCACGATGAACAGAGCGGAAAGTCTAAATACACTCTTCATGATGGGAGTGAAAAAACGGTTAATACCTACGGCCAGAGCGGTCAAAATTGCCCGTTTTTGAATACCTCAAGGCATTTGCTCAAAAGAGGTTCAAGCTGGCTTTATAGTCATTGTTACCAAGCGATATAGAACCTATGTATTTATTGGTGAATTCGCCATATACTAGGGTCAATTGACACACTTTCACCAAGCGGGTCGCACTTTAAATGCACGAATGATTCCAAGGGAGAAAAACATGACCAAAATCAAATTGATCTCATCCGTATTGATCACCGGGTTCTTTCTGGCGGCTGCATCAATTGCACATGCAGAAACAGGTCGCTATTCCATGACCCCTACCAAGGATGGTATATTGCGTCTCGATACAAAAACCGGGGAAGTGTCCCTTTGCAGCAGATCTTCTGGCCGATTAAAATGCCAGGGCGTCGAGGGAGAGAGCAGACCTCTCCAAGATAGATTGCGTCTCCTGGAACAGGAAAATGATCGTTTACGAACCCAACTGGACGCCGCAAGACTAGCCCCTGCTCCGCGCAATGGTGGCAATCTTGAAGTCCCCACTGAAGAAGACGTGGACAAGGCCATGGATTTCATGGAGAAACTACTTCATCGCTTCAAGGGAATGGTTGAGGATCTCAAGAAAGATAAAAAGCACGAAGAAGGTGTGCCGCTGTAAATGCATTGCCTCTTGAAAAAACAGCGAGAGAAACCACTATGCCGTTAAATCAGAACCTGCATACACTTGATGTACCCACAACCGGCAAGGGATTATTCGAAATCAATCAGCAATTGCAAAGCTGGCTTGATCTCGTCCGCGCCAAAGATGGCCTTTTGACTTTATTTATAAGGCACACATCGGCGTCCCTGACCGTGCAGGAAAATGCCGACCCGACCGTTGCAATGGATCTTGTTGATGCCTTGGATGGTCTAGCTCCTGAACGAATGGACTATCGCCATTGTAGCGAAGGCCCAGATGATATGCCCTCTCATATCAAGAGTATGGTCACGCAAACGCAGCTAGCCGTGCCCGTACAAGATGGCCGGATGGTTCTTGGAACCTGGCAAGGCGTCTTTGTGATCGAACATCGCGTAAGGCCACACACCAGGAAAATTGCCCTTCATTATCTCGGTGATTCGATAGATGGTCGATGAATATGGTTGTAAACTTATACAGCCTGCGAAGTTTCGAGATATGAGCTAACAATTTTAGCAGCCGCCCGGCTTGGAGTAGTTCCCTCAAGCATGATCTTTTCCTGTACCAGATTCAATCCATCTCGTTGAGCCGCAAGGGCAGGTGTCTCACTTAACAGCTCATCCATCGCTACAACCAAATTATCTGGTGTGCAGTTTTCTTGCAAAAACTCTGGAAAGACATTTTCGCCAAGGACCAGATTGGCAAGGACAATGGATTGGACACTTACCATATTCCGCAAACTGTATTCCGGTCTCCCCATAATATAGGCCACAATCATAGGAACCCCTGTCAGGCCTAACTCCAATGTCACAGTGCCCGAAGCCGCAAAAGCGGCGTTGGCGAGGTTGAATGCTGCATATTTATCGTTTTCTCCGCGCAACAAATGGGGCGTAATAGACCAATTAGAACTGTGCTCTTTAATCAAGGTTTCAACTGTTGGCATGACAGGAATAAGTATTTCGAGATTTTCATGTTTTAAGTGGAGCTTGTCGATTGCATCCCCAAAAGGAGCCATGAGACGATTGACTTCATTTGGACGACTTCCCGGCAGAACAACAAGCTTAACCGCCTCATCGGCGATTGATAGTCTGCTTTGTAACGCCTCGGGCGAACATTGCTTGATTAATTCGCTTTTTTCCACCAAAGGATGACCAACATAGGTGCAAGCTGGACCGCCAAGTCGTTCGTGAGCCTCTGGTTCAAAGGGCAATAGGGCCAAAACATGATCGATATAGCGCTTCATTTTTTTGGCGCGTCCAGGACGCCACGCCCATACGCTGGGTGAGACATAGTCAATGATCGGGACGTCGGGAAATTTTTGTCTGATCCGCTTGGCGATTGGATGGGTAAACTCAGGGCTATCAATGATCACGACAATATCTGGAGCAAATGAGATCGCCGCATCAACCGTTTGATAGACCCGCTGTATGATCTTTGGAAGTCGGGCAAAAATGGCAGTCAATCCCATAACAGCAACATCTCGCAAGGGAAAAAGGCTATGCAATCCCTCCAATTCCATTGAAGAGCCGCCAACACCTGCATAGATGGGAGCTGGTTCGAGTTCTGTGCCTAGAGAGCGCATCAGGGCCGCCCCCAAAAAATCCCCCGAATGTTCCCCTGCCACAATGAAAATGCGTTTGCGCTCCGTCATGATATGTCACCAGAAAGATCTACACCGTGTACAAATAGTTTGCCCTTGTTGGCCGCCTCGATGGTTGTGAATTTATCAGCAATCAATGTTTCCCCGGCCGCAATGGCGATCCCAGAAAGATTGGCAGCAAGCGCCAGCTCAACAGTTTTGGGGCCAATAGTCGGCAAGTCGATACGTCGATCCTGCGAGGGCTTTGGGGCCTTCACGAGTACACCATGGCGCCCCTTTCGCCCCCATTGCCGCAAGTTCTGGCAGCGCACCAACATCTGGTCAGTGCCTTCCGCTCCTTCAACAGCAATGACATGACCATTGACAACAACAACGGCCTGTCCGACGTCAAACCGGCCCATTGCCGCCACCACATCGAGCCCCTTGGCGATATCATCTTGATCATTGGAACCAGGTTTTGAGATGCTCATCTCACCAAGGTCAGCGGCAAGCGAGGGCACAAGATCAAGAACGGAACAAACGCGGTGACCCTTATCTTCGAACAGGCCTGCAATTTTGGACAAAATACTATCGTCACCACCTGTCTTCAACTTCATGATAAAGGGCAACAGTTTCAAGGCGCCAAGATCCATGCGGACCTGCGAAAGGTCAGGGCGCTTTACATGTCCAATAATCACCACATCAACGCAATTTTCTTCACGAAGAATGGAAAATAAACGCCCGATTTCCCCCCATTTGACCCAGCTATGGGGAAATTCGCCAATCTGCTGATCTGCTTCCCCCTCAATGCCAATGAGATGAATGGGGCGATTATCTACTGCCGCAGCTCTTGCAACATCTAAGGGCAAACCACCGCCCCCCGAAATAATGCCCAGCTTTTCCATGGATTGTGACACTTTCCAGAAACAAGGGTTATTTTTGCGGGACGCAGAAAGAACGATCAGACGCAGACTTAATAAAGCTTACAATTTTTTGCACACTTACATCCGTACTGAATTCTTTGTCGACGAGTTCGACCCGCTCCATCAACGTGCCTTCCACTGCAAACAGATCTTTATAAGCCTTGCGAACCGCATGGATCTGTTCTCGCGGAATATCATGACGCCGCATACCAACCAGGTTCAGCCCTGCCAGCGCAGCTCGATTACCAAGCGCCATGCCAAAGGGAATGATGTCAGCTTCAACGCCCGTCATTCCGCCTACAAATGCATAATCACCAACCCTGACAAATTGATGTAGTGCACAAAGGCCCCCAAGTATGACATGGTCACCAATCTGACAATGCCCCGCCACGGTAGCATTGTTGGCGAGGATCACATGGTCGCCAATGACACAATCATGAGCGATATGAGAGCCGACCATAAAGAGACCGTTGGAGCCAACCTTGGTGATGTTGCCGCCACCGCTGGTTCCCGGGTTCATTGTGACATGCTCGCGAATGACATTATTTTCGCCGATCTCAAGCTGGCTTTCTTCACCAGCAAATTTCTTGTCCTGAGGTGCCAGACCAATGGCGCTGAAGGGAAAAATCTGAGTCCCTGCGCCAATGTTGGTGTTACCATCGACAACAACATGGGCATGTATTTTGACACCAGCACCAAGAGATACGCCTTCGCCAATCACACAAAAGGGGCCAACGGATACGTCATCATTTATTTTTGCACCATCGCTGATAATAGCAGAGGAATGAATGTCGGCCATCAAGACATCGCCTTTGCATCGATTTCCACAGTGACCATGGCGCTGATTTCTGCCTGAGCGACGAGATCTCCATCCACCTTGGCTTCACAACGAAAACGCCAGACCTTGCCCCGATTACGAATCTTTTTCACATGATAACGCACCTGATCTCCGGGCAGCACAGGCTTGCGAAACCGAGCTTTATCGATGGTCATGAAATAGACGAGGCTAGGCTCATAACTTTCTTCCATACTGTGCACACAAAGTGCCCCTGCTGTCTGGGCCATACCCTCGATAAGCAATACGCCCGGCATAACCGGGAATTTCGGGAAATGCCCTTGAAAAAAGTTCTCATTATAGGTGACATTTTTAAGCCCAATGGCGCTATTGTCACCATCGATATCGGTAATGCGATCCACCATCAAAAAGGGATAGCGATGGGGGAGTAGCTTCATGATCTCAATGATATCAACGGTCTCGAGATTTTTTTGTTGTTCGGTCATATCTTGTCCTTCACTGGCATCAGCCGCAAGCATTGTGCTGCTACGGGCAATCTGCACTAAACCTTTATTCTATTTATATTCAATATCCCAGGGTAGTTAAACCCATGTTTTATCGTCACTGTCCGCCTATTTCTTTTTTGCAGCAAGCTTCTTGATCGCGATTATTTCTCGCTTCCATTGCATGATGGGAACCGCCGGAGCCCCCCCGATAATTGCGCCGGGTTCAACATCGTTGATGATTTTGCCATTGGCAGCAATTTTCACACCAGAGCCGATCTTGATATGGCCAACGCAGCCACCCTGCCCTCCGAAAATCACAAAATCTCCAAGCTCCGTACTACCAGAGATCCCGACTTGTGAAACAATCACGCAGTTTTGCCCAATAATGACATTATGCCCGATCTGAACGAGATTATCGATTTTGGTACCCTGGCCGATCACCGTATCTGTCAGCGCACCTCTGTCAATCGTCGTATTGGCGCCTATCTCCACTTGATCTTGAATGATGACCCGTCCAATCTGCGGAACCTTTAAATGCCCCTGCGCTCCCATGGCAAAGCCGAACCCATCCTGGCCAATCGCAGCGCCTTGATGAATAATCACGCCATCACCGATGAGCGAACAACAAATGCTTGCATTGGCGCCAATTGAACAATTGCGACCGATATAGCAACGGGTACCAATCACTGCTCCCGATGAAATAACGCTATCACGGCCGATCTTGGCCCCGGCCCCAATCACAGCACCAGGCTCAATGATCGCCCCCTCTTCAATTTCTGCTGTGGAGTGAATAAGAGATGTATCGCCATATTCCACAGTGCCATAAGACAAGGGACGAGAGGCGGCCGGGTAAAACAGGCCAAGCACTTTGGCGTAGGCACGGTACGGATCTGGAACCACAAGCAGTGTCGCAGCGGTGGTATCATGATCCTTGAAAGCCTTCGAAACGATACAAACCGACGCATTGGTTGTTTCAAATTTCCTGCGATATTTTCTATTTTCAAAAAAGGTGAGGTGGCCATCGCCCGCCAGATCAAGCGGCTTGATATCCTTTATGGTACCATCTCCTGCAGACGAGCCAGCAAGTTCAGCGTCAATAAGATTGGCAATTTCCGATAAGGAGAAAGGCCCCTTATTCTCGAAAAATCCGGGATGGTCCATACTTGTATATCACTCCTGTCCATAAAGCTTGCTCAAGCGTAACGATGCACTTGAACCACTAGCAAGGAAATAGCATTGATTACCCAAAAATCAAAATCATCACCCATCGCCATCGCCGCTAAAGAACTATTCTCAACAAAAAACGCTGCTCCAATTGGAACAGCGTTTTCTTTATCGATCATCTAGATATCTAGAATTTTGTTTGTGCACCAAAGCTAAAGAGCTGTGTTTTGTCATGATTCTCTTCTTGCAGAGCATAGGCAAAGTCCATACGTAGCGGGCCCATAGGAGAATCCCACAATAGGCCTACACCAACCGATGCCCGTATCGTATCATCATCGATGATTGTACCTGATGACAATACTGGATCAAACATCAAACCTGCATCTGCAAATACCGCCCCTGACAGTCCCAAATTATCCGGGATGAAAGGAAAAGGAAACCTGATTTCAGCAGTTGCACAGGCATAGGCGTCAGTGCCGACCGCATTACCAAATCCAGACGTTTCAACCGTCCTTGGTCCAAATCCGCCAGCTTCAAAGCCGCGCACACAATCAGAAGCACTGGTAAAACCATCTGTACTATCGAGACTTTTACTGCCCCAACCTGTTATATGACCACCTTTAACACGACTGGCAAAGGTGATTTTTTCGTGGAGCGGATAATAGGCTCGTCCTTCAACATATGAACGGACATATTGCTTATCCCCGCCAACACCAGCAAATTCTTGTGACATTGCCGCATACAAACCGCGTGTCGGCTTCTTGAAATGGTTTCTTGTGTCGTAGGTCAGACCATATCCAACAGCAGACGTTATTGTTACGTCCCCATTGATAATATCGTCAGCAGCCAAAGAATTTTTATTTATGTCAAAGTCGACACTGGTGATTTCCCTACGTAAAAAGCGATAATAGGTAGTCAGTCTGACTTCGTCGTTGAGCGGCATCGAAAGACGAAGCTTGCCGCCAGTTTCAATTTTCTCATATCCAAGTGTGCTGCTCAGATCAGCAATTCGATGAAAGATATCAAAGCCGGCTGCGAGGTTTTGATCCAGAAATCTTGGCTCCGTAAAGCTAAGATCAACCTGACCTTTGCCGGTAAAGCTACCCTTTACCTTGAGTTGCAAGAACTGGCCGCGCCCCATGAGGTTACGCTCGGTAACGCTCACATCGCCAATCACACCATCTGATGTGGAATAACCGGCACTAAAGCCAAGCTCGCCAGAGGAATCTTCAACGACTGCAACATTAAGAACGACCCGATCTGGCGCGCTACCGCGTGAACGTTTGATCGTTACTTTCTTCAAAAATCCAAGCCCCTTAAGTCTGTCTTTTGCCCGTTTAACAAGCAGGCGATTATAAGCATCACCTTCTGCGAGACGAAATTCACGGCGAATGACATAGTCTTTAGTACGTGTATTGCCGGTAATGTCGATGCGCTCGATATAAACTCGCGGTCCTTGTTCGACGACAAAATTGATGTCAATCGTTCTGGCCAGCGGATCTCTGTGCACAACAGGCCTGACCTGAGCAAAGGCAAAACCCTCTTCCGCTGTTTTTAGAGTGATGGACTCTGTCGTTTTATCGATTTTGCTGGCATTGTAAATTTCACCAGGAAAGGTTGTGATTTCGTTTCGGAGCAATTCGGGATTGAGAGAAGCCAGTGAGGTTTCCAGGTCAATACTTCCGAACCGATAAAGTTCACCTTCATCAATCGTGAAGGTAATAAAAAAGTTTTGACCATCTGGTGCAAGGTCAGCCACTGCCGATATCACCCGGGCATCTGCATAGCCATTTTTGATATAATGCTGACGCAACAGTTCCCGATCAAGATTAAGACGATCTGGATCATAGATATTGCTACTGCTCATAAAGCTGAACAGGCCGGTTTCACTGGTCGTAACGATATCTTGCAATTGACCATCAGAGAAGGCACGATTCCCAATGAAATTAATGTTTTTGACAGTCGTTTTGGAACCTTCATCAACTTCGAAGACAAGATTCACCCGATTGTGTTTAATTCTTATGATCTTGGGTTCGACATTGGCTGCGAACAATCCCTGACGCTGATAGACGCTTAAAACACGGCGTGTATCCGATTGAACCCGTGCTCTGGTATAAACCGAACGAGGCTTCAACTGAATTTCTGCTGCCAGTGTCGTATCGTCGACTTCAGTATTTCCTTCAAAGGCAACTTTGTTGATGATCGGGTTTTCAACCACCCTGATGGTCACAACACGGCCCTTGCGCGAAATATTGACGTCGGCAAACAAGCCTGTCGCAAAGAGCGATTTCAATGAGCTGTCAACTTTGGAAGCATTATACTGGTCACCAGACACAAATTGAAGATAGGAGAGCACAGTCTCATCTTCCACGCGCTGATTACCGTTGACAATAATTTTGCCAATTGTAGCAGCCTGAACCTGGCTTGCTCCAATCAATGTTCCTGGCGCCGCCAGGAACGGGAATGATAGCAAAACTGCCAGCAGCAGTTTCGCTCCCCGCCAATTAATTTTTTGCACGTTCATACTGTAATTCTTGTCCCCGAATTGCCTGGACATAACATAAACCAGGCGAACAGTTTTTAATTGCCTTGAACCGCTGGCACAGCCCCACGCTGTTATTGCCATTGACGTCTTATATTCTTTGGAGTCCTTCTTTATTTTAGAAGAATCTCACTGAGGTCCATGTTTACCGAATTCTTGACTAGGTTAACAGCCAATAATCGAGAATATGGTTTGTTTTTACGACGCTTGTAACTAATGAGTAACAGCTGTTCGCCAGACCTACAGCACCTTGATGTGTATGAGGTCGTTTAACGTGGCGAAAATCATAAGCATAAGAACGAGAGCAAGACCAATTCGAAAACCATACTCGCGGGTTTTCT
>JAJRQA010000162.1 GCA_024280475.1 Alphaproteobacteria bacterium | reverse complement strand
CCTGCCATTTCATAATTTCAGTTTCGCGCTGGGCCTTGGCTTTATCTACTTTATCTATTCCTGGATGGCGTTTGGCATTAACGAAGAAATTCAATATTTCCAGGGATCATTTGGCACAGATACTACAGTTTCCAAAGATGGCAAAGATGATCATAGTTTCATCTGGTTCGTATATCTGGCCAGTCAGCAATCGATCGCATTCTTTTTATTGGTCATTGCCTTATGGGTCGGGCTGGTCAAATATGTTGATACCAGCGTCATCAAATTCAAGTTTTTAAGACCATGGATCGCAGCCGCGTTTGGTACAGCGCACTTTATGGCTCACCTATTGGCCATTGCCATCATAACTATTCTCGTCAATGGCGTCATATACAACTCTGCCAAATTCCACGATACTTTCTCAACGCCGGACAAAATTGCGGTCTTAAAGAAGGAAGTAGCCACCCTCAACCATGATCAATATCTCTCTCTTCAATCGTTTATAGCGACGGGAAGCTATAAGAAAGATCCAAAAAAGCTGATGGAGTTAAAAACCCAAAAAGTCAGCCAATTAGAAAACGCCGAATCACAACGTAAGAAAAATCTATTCGCTGGTTACCGCATTCTTGGTGCTCTGCTGATAGTCCCGATTGGCGGCATATTGGGAGCATTGGTATTTGGCACCTACTGGGTGTTCACATGCTCGCTTTTTTCCATGCATTGTGGCGATGCTTTTGGAGCGCTGATGATCAAGGACTATAATCATTTCTTGCGCATGAAATTTGAAAAAGACAAGCTGACCATTTATCCCATTGGTCTCAACCGTGTGCCGCGAGCGCGAGGCTGGGTAGAACCCTCGGCTGCAGGCAAATTGCGGCCAAACAAACCAATGATTGTCCCTAAAAAACCCCTCAAAATCCACCTTATCGAGGATCCTATCGTCATCCACGCAAAAGACACGGTGTAAATTATAAAATGGGAATGGGTGAACAAATGGAAGAATTGGTTGAGCTGGAGAGAGAAAATGACCTGATGGGCCTTATTACAAGGATCCAACAGCTCGCGGCGCAAGACAAAAGGATTTTCACCAATCCCTTTATCAAACACTGGTGTGCACGGCGCTGGCGCTTTTTCTTCCTCAATGAGGCGATTAACGACCTGACCGCCGTCGACCATGCCAGCAAGCCTTTTTTTGATCGCCGGTCCTATCGGCAAAGAGTAGCGGAATATTATTTACTCGGCGAAGATCGAACCGGCTGGCTGGATGAAATGCCGGACCCACAAGTCACCAAAATCACCGAGACGACCTTGTTGTTTTGCCCAGGCATGCTCAACGGCATGCGTCCCATGCGGGCCTTTGGCGATGCCATGCCCCGTATGAGCAAGCGGTTCTCCTTGAAAATCCTGCGATCAGACAATCATCCTTTGCGTTCGTGCGAAGCCAATATGGCCGATATTCTGGCCGCCCTTAACGAGGGCAAAGGTTTTGATGCTGTGGGCGGAAAAATTCTCGCCAGTGAGCGCAAAGCCCCAGACGATGTGTTCATGGTAACCTATAGCAAGGGCGCTCCTGACACGCTGACATTGCTTGCCAATCACCCGGAGTTAGCCCCGCGCATTCGTTGTCTGTTCACCTGGGCTGGCGCAATCGGCGGATCTGAAACGGCTGACCAGATCTACGAAAAGATACAATATTGGGGCAACAAGCCCCATGTCACCTCTCTTGGCAAAATGCTCAAGGGTCTGGTGCCTGGCAGGATGAAGACCGATAGCTCCACATTCAGGCGGCTGGACGAATATGATACGGCAGGGGCCGTGCGCGATTTGACCACAAAAGTGCGCGACAAATTTATGAAAACACATGGCCATGATCTCGATCGACTGAATATTCCCATGTTTTATTTGCGAGGTGTTGCCTCAAAAGAAAATGTACCACTGATCCAGCGCGCCGATTTTCGCAAGCTACAAAAATTCGATCCTCAAAATGATATGCAGGTCACCTCGAAACGTGCTGCCTTGCCTTTGCCAATGGCGACCGATCTTGGACTGCTGAATGCCCATCACTGGGACCTCTCCTATCCAGCCTTTTCGAAACGGCGATATTTCAACAATCTGGCTAATCCCTTCCCCAAGGAAGCCGCGATTACCGCCATGGCCCTACTGTCTGCCGAACTTGGTCTGATCGAATGACCCATTTGCCTCACCTGGCTCTATTGGCAATTAAAATAGTGTGTTGACGGTGGGGATTTTCTGCTAGGGTCCGATGACTTTTTCAACCTTGCTGGCAGAAACTTCATATGCATTATTTTCTCACTGGAACAGATACCAATGTCGGTAAAACCATCGCGGCCGCATGGTTGATGCTAAAACTTGACGCGGCGTATTGGAAGCCGGTTCAGGTCGGACGGCACGAGGAAAGTGACGAGCAGGTGGTGCGCCGCCTGACAGGCTTTCCAGATGAAGCCTTTGCACGCTCAAGCTATGTGTTCCCTGACCCCCTTTCCCCTCATTATGCTGCCGAGCGTTGCGGGGCGCATATTGAAATGGATCAGATCAAGCTGCCCTCTTATGAGGAACCCTTGATCGTCGAGGGTGCGGGCGGCGTGCTGGTGCCGCTCAATGAGCACGCCTTGATGGTGGATTTGATGGTGCAGCTGGCCCTCCCCGTCATTCTTGTGGCGCGCACCGGGCTTGGCACCATCAATCATACCTTGATGTCTTTGGAAGCCTTGCGCTCGCGTGACCTTGTTATCACCGGTGTGATACTGAACGGCGACGAGCTACCCCATAACCGTGAAGCCATAGAAAGCTATGGCAAGACCAGAATATTGGGCCAGATCCCGCCCCTTACGCCCTTGACGGGTTCCAGCTTGATGGATATTCCTCCCTTGTTCGAGCTTGAAGCTGATGGATCCATTAAATAAGGCGCTAGCCCATTGAAAACTCATGATAAACAGGACCT
>JAJRQA010000161.1 GCA_024280475.1 Alphaproteobacteria bacterium | reverse complement strand
TCATTGAGTGGGCGAGATTGATGATTTTGCGAAGCTCACTGGCCGGGGTCTCATGGATATCGAGAAAATGCCGGGGCGTGGTTTTTGATTTATCGTTTGATATATTCATATTGATTGTCTTTCAGATCGTTTGCCATTTCGGTCTGGCCTGACCTTCTATCGTGATGGGCGATTGCTTGAGCTAACTGTTTCGCTGCTTTCGGTATTTGATTAATGCAGCCTCAAGAGCCTCAATTGCTTCGTCTATTTCAGCCCTTGTTGTGTTGAGTGGAGGCAATAGACGCAGGGTATTTTTGGCAGCCGGAACGCTTAAAACATGTTCCTCAGCAAGGCATTTAATGATGGGCCCAGGGGGATCTTTGAATTCGATTCCGATGAGTAGCCCTTTGCCGCGAATATCTTCGATGAGATCGTTGTTACCATCTTTGAGAGCTGCGAGTTTTTGCAAGGCATAAAGGCCTTTGTCCGCGACATCTTCAACAAACCCGTCTTCGAGCATCACATCAAGCACAGCATTGCCGACCGCCATAGCCAGGGGATTGCCGCCAAAGGTGGAGCCATGTGAGCCCTGGATCATACCGCGAGCGGCCTTGTCAGTTGCAAGACATGCGGCAAGCGGAAATCCACCGCCAATGCCTTTGGCAAGGGCCATAATATCTGGTTCGATACCAGCCCATTGATAGGCAAACAGTTTGCCAGTACGCCCCATACCGGTCTGTACTTCATCAAGAATGAGCATGATATTGTATTCGTCACATAGTGCCCGGACCCCTTGCAAGAAAGAAGGGGGCAGAACATTGACGCCGCCTTCGCCCTGCACAGGTTCGACAATAATGCCAGCAGTTGCAGCCGTTATGGTCTCGCGCACGAGATCAAGGTCGTCGGCAATAATCTGATCAAATCCATCCATCCTGGGGGCAAATCCATCGAGATGCTCGCGCTTGCCACCTGCTGCGATGGTCGCCAGCGTGCGCCCGTGAAAGGCGCCGGTGAAAGTGATGAGCCGGTTGCGTTCGGGATGTCCATTATGGGCGTGAAAGCGGCGCGCGGTTTTGATCGAGGTTTCCATCGCTTCGGCACCGGAATTGTTAAAAAATACCTTTTGCGCAAAGCTTGCATCGCATAGGCGCTTGGCCAGTTTCTCTTGCCCTGGAATGGCAAACAGATTTGAAACATGCCAAAGTTTACCCGCCTGCTCAGTGAGGGCTTCTACCAGTTTGGGATGAGCATGACCAAGTGCATTTACAGCAACGCCGGCAGCAAAATCCAGATAGCGCGTCCCCTCTATTGTGAACAAATAACTGCCTTTGCCATGATCAAATGAGAGGGTCGGATGGCCATAGGTTGAAAAGAGTGACGATTTTTGTGTCCCGTCCATACCTGTTGTCCAATCCCGAAATCAAAAAGAAGTGCCAATGCTTGTTCAACAGGAAAATTATCCCCAGTTTTTCCCAATCACAATATTCGTCCAGAAGTTTTCTTCGTTGAAAACTAAAACGCCGCCATCATGCTGGTTTTAACAAGCACTGGAGGCAGCGAAAGGATGGTACTTTAGACATATATATTGGCAAGTCAACCATGAGTGCTCGCAGGTTTGCTCAAGCTGGTTGAACGATAGCTAGGTAAGGCGAGTTAATTGCATTCCAATAGCGGTATGGCTCTAAAATGCCACAGGTTAAGAATATGTAAACAAACCCTATTGGCCATGCCACGTTAATCGTGCCATTGTGGCCTCGTGAGCATGAGAGTAAATGCTCCAGGGTGCCTCCAATTCGCGGGTATGCCTCTAAAGTACCATCAGTTCAAGTAGCCGCTTATCTTCTGATTTACATCAGGCTTTTCCATTGGAAAGACCCGTAGATCCGATATCTGGTAGTTTTGTTCGTTGTACAGGTTGCAAGTTTTAAATGAGTTTTGCAGATGGTGATCCAACATCATTGGCGCTCATGAGTATGTAGCCGACAAATTCATAATAATAGTGTGGAGCAAGGGGAAACACGATCCTCACGCCTCGAATAATTGTGCTTGTACGATCCTTAAAAAGGATCGGCAATAGCGCGATGGGTGTGGATGATATGTGTGAACCGATCATATTGTGGGCAAATAAATAACGCGGTCGTATCGAGACGTTGCTGGACGTCGCGGCATCGACCAATGCTCAAATAATGACATCACCTCGGAGGCTCATTGAAGCCAGGGGACATGATCATGATCGGATACTTTGCCTCAACAATTTTGGGAACTTGATGAGGAGGCATTCGCATGGCCTGGACTGACGAACGTGTGGAGCTATTGAAGAAATTATGGGCCGAGGGATTAAGTGCTCGGCAGATCGCTGATCAACTAGGCGGCGTAACGCGCAATGCTGTGATCGGCAAGGTGCACAGGCTGGGCCTGTCCGGGAGAGCCACGACATCGCGCGCCAAGACCATGAGGCCGCGCAAGAAACGTGTGGATAGCGGTGTCAAAACAGCGATCGGGAGTGGTTCGCAAGCGCCAAGGCCTGCGGTTTCAGTCAAGGCGGCCAGCCCGCACCAGTCCCCTGGGCTTGAAAATTTTCCAACGGCCATGATCACGCCGATTGATGAGCTGGTGATCCCACTGGCTGATCGTGTGACAATGGAGACCTTGAAGGAAAAGCATTGCAAATGGCCAATCGGTGATCCGTCCGAAGACGACTTTCATTATTGCGGACATAACCGTCACGGCGATGGAGTCTATTGCGAATTTCACACGGCAAAAGCTTATCAACCTGCTCGTCGCTCGGCGCGCAAAAAAGCACAAAAACAGATCGCTTCATACCGGTAAAAACTGGCGGTTCATGCGGCTAGAGCTGTGTGAAGAGATATTGCGGGCAAAGCCTGTTTTGGGTGGGGGCAAGGCCGGAAGTGAACAAAGTTCGCTTCCGGCCTTTTTTATTGATAGTTATAACGTATAATTTTACGCCACTTATATGAGGGACCAGAATGGATTGGGATCGCCTACGAATTTTCAGGGTGGTCGCGGAAGCGGGAAGTTTTACCAAGGCCGGCGATGAACTTGAGATGAGCCAGCCCGCCGTTTCGCGCCAGATCGCAGCGCTTGAAGAAGAGCTTGGTGTTATTTTGTTTCGCCGTCATGCGCGCGGCCTTGCGCTTACCGAGCAGGGAGATGATTTGCATCGCGCCGCTCAAGATATGTATGCGCGCCTTGCCACAGCCCGAACTCGTTTGATTGATTCAACCGAAAAGCCTTTTGGTGATCTGCGAGTGACAACTACGGTGGGCCTTGGGTCCGCTTGGCTGACGCCAAGGCTTGGCGATTTTGTGGAACTCTATCCTGACATCAATCTGCAATTACTGCTTAATGATGATGAGCTGGATTTAAGTGGTCGCGAGGCCGACGTAGCCTTGTGGCTGCGTGAGCCAACGCAAGGCGATCTTATTCGCAAGCGCTTGTTCACGGTGCATTTTCATATATATTGCTCCGTGTCTTACCTGCAGAAATTTGGCACACCCAAAACCATTGCCGATCTCGACAATCATCGCATTATTGCCTATTCGGGCGCACCAACGCCGATCCGTCAGTTGAACTGGTTGATGGGAGCGGGCATGGAGGGCAAGGGGATGCGCAAAGCCAATATTGGTATCAATAATCTGCAAGCCTTGCGCTTGGCGGTCCGCTCTGGTGTTGGTATTGCCGTGCTGCCCGATTATATGGTTAGCCATGATGATTTGATCGTGCCGGTGCTCGAAAAAGTCGACGTACCTGATATGGTGAGCTATTTTGTCTATCCTGAAGACCTGCGAAACTCCAAACGCGTCATGGTTTTTCGTGATTTTTTGTTTAATAAAGCTCGGCAGTGGCGTTTTTAGGTTTTGTCGGTTGGTTTTGCTGATTGATTTTCAATGATTGTCGCGGAAATCGTTTTTGGCGGGTTTAGCTGTTCCTGCGTCAAGGTCTGCGGATCGATCACCTCGATCATTGGCTCTTTGCCAAGAGGCGTATCTTCGTCATAGGCCTCATTATTCAATACTAGCAGCAAGGGCGTCAGGCCATCGGTGTCGATAAGCTTGTGGATTTCCATGTCGTTGCGAGCCCATTTGCTCCAGCCAGCAGACTCAAGCATGCGTTCAGCTTTTGATAACAGAGCGTGATTGCGTATGACCTTGCGATCCTCATAGTCGATCTGCCTCTTTTTGTTGATGCCATACTTTTTTTGATGCGCTTGTCGAATTTCCGTTAAATCTGTCATGCTCGCTAAGCCTTCTTCTGCTTTCAGCCGGTCAAACTCTTCCGGCGTCGGCCAACGCACAAGGTCCAGATCGCTCAACACACCGGCGAGCTGGTTCATAGCAATAGCTTTTTGTCGCTCCTCACGCATGTCGGTTTTAGTGTCGTCGTCGTCTCCGACTCCGGCGCTGTAAAGGTTGGGAATAATGAAATAGGAGGCATGATTATGGTGGATGAAATGCATGCGCACCCATTCAAAACTGGCGCTATGAGCGCGGTCAATGACGGTTTGGACGGCGCTTGAGATATGCCGCACAACGGTTTCAGTTGGCAGATGCAGACGGGCATGCGCATCCGACAGGGCATCAAAGCGTTGGGGAGCCAAAGCCGGGGGATTGAGCACCATCAAGGCAAACAGTCCAAGGTCAATGCCAAGAGTTGCCAGTAAAGCGATGAGGTCGCGCCCTGTGAGAGGGTTTCCGCCTAAATCGTCTTTGTCAGAGCTAAGCAGACCACCAAAACTGGTGATGAATTGGCCGATATTGGCCCAAAGGTTTTTGACGGCATTGGCGACCCCTGCCGGGCCCTCGTTAAAAGCGGCTTCACGCAAGTTGAGCACGGCGGGACGTTCTGCCTGATCGGCGGCATTACGTAGTCGCTGAGCAAGGGTTGGGTCATAGCAGGAAAAACTGGCTTCTCCAGGCGCTGTTGAAACAGCTTGGGACAAGGCACGCATTTCGCTGGCCGTCGAACGGCCCAGCTCATTACTGCGCGCCGCGATACTGCGCGATCTGGTTCGAATGTCGGTTGCTTGACTTTCAAAGCGCCGCTGGCGTTCAGCGAACGTGCCCCCCTCAAGTCGAGCGGCGCTGCGGCGCAATAGTTCCAGTTCTTTTTGAACCGGTCCAACCCATGATTTGGTGATATTGTCGCGCAGGGAAGCGACACTATCGCGGACACTTTGACGGGCATTGTAGAGCGGGCCGCGACCGGCGCCAGAGGTAACGCCGCAACTGCCGCCGCTCGCTTCTTCGCGCGCCATTTGTGTTTCTGACCAGCTGACCACATTGTCGAGCTGAATACGTACGGCATCGAGACGAGCGGCAATGGTGCCGCCGGCGTCACGGGCATCTTCTTGTAATCCAGCTAAGCTCGTCCTGGTGGCCTCTTCGCCGGCGATCAGGCTCCACCAGAAGCCATAGCCAAAACCAATCGACCACAGAGCCAGGAACAGATAGAGCGGCAAGGTAACAACGCGCTCGGACCAGCGGCGATGAGCGCCAAAGGTTTCGCGCAAGGCCAGCCACATCAAAAAAGTCAGGGCGACCACAATAGAAATGACCAGAAAATGATTGGAAACCGACAGGCCGCCAGGAATGTCGCGGCTTTGCGTGGCGGTTGAGCTTGAGGCACCGATGATAAAATCGCTCATGCCGCTCCATGTCGCATAACCTGAAATGATCAACAGCATCATTGAGGCGATGCCGATCAACATATTACGACCGAACATATAATCAGCCAGTCGACCCCAACGATTTAAAGAAGAACCATTCAGATCCGCCATACTCAACTCCCCCCGGACATTTGTTTTTTTCTATTGTAGCAATAGAAACTGTTGCTTGTCGCCCACTATTCATTGAAAAGTGGTGGCTGCTCTTGTGAGTTGGAGGGGGTAAGGGGAGTGAAATACTCGTTTTTGGCTATTTATAGTGAAATCGTCCGCAAAACTCTGGCGCCAGCCTATATGGTTGTGTGTCGCAAAATTTCAAGAGATTAAGCTATGCGCCCAGTGCATGGCTGACATGCGGTAGTCCCCCTTGCTCGTCTCATGTGCAAAGCCTATCTTATAATCATGCTGCTTGAGGCAGTTGGCAAGGCCCGTTCCCTCCCTTCAGGGCCTTCCATATGGACCGCCACATTGGTTCATGATCGAAATGCACCCTTCCTCTGTGGTGCGATAAACTTCAAAGACCGGGTGTTAAACCCCGGTCTTTTTTTTGCGCTTTCCTCGCTTTCCCGTCTTTGTCCTGTGAAATACGCATTGCGGCCACAAATCACAGCTATCTTTCCTTCCAGAAAAAAAACGTTATAAACGAGGGATTTGGTGGTTCTTGTCCGTAGATTAAATCCTTAATTGCAGTGATTGACCAAATTGGGAATTCCAGTATGAAAATTGGATCATTTGTGGCGCGTCTGATGAAGATTGCGAGCTTGTTGCCGCTGCTGGCTTTTGGAGGGTCCCTGATCGCGCATGCGCAGCAGAATTTGCCCTGGCAAAACGGGGCGAACTCGCAAGGGCAAAATAGTAGCGGCAATGGCCGTACTTATGCGGATCCGGGCGAGGCCTATGATCCGGCGCAACACGGATCGACGTCGCAATATGATCGTTATCAGCAAGGTAGTAGTCAGGGGAATGCCCAAGGCGGTTATGACAGCGGATATGACGCCTTGCGCAATAATAATCGTGCAAACCGGGGCTATCAGAACCAGCAAACACAGCCCCCACAGGGCCAAACCGGTTATGACAGGAATGGGCGCTATCAGGGGCGAGGCCGGTATGATGGCCGCCAACCTGACTATCCGCGCCAAGGCGATCAGCGCCGGAACTATCCGCAGCAGGGTTATCAGCCGCCAGCGAATGCCGGTCCTGGACAGGCCTATGCGCCTCCCGCTGGTGCGGGCGGCAAATACAGCCCCAATAATCAACGCCGCGCTAGAGCTCCTTCTTTCGATGATACCTATTCGGATGATGAAATTCTTGACGCCGGTCACCGGTTCTTTGGCAAGGTGACCAAAGGGCTGGCCAAGGCCGTGCAACACGTCTTTAAAAGGTCGGGCCGCCCTAACGCTTATATTCTTGGAGAAGAGGGCAGTGGGGCCTGGGTCATTGGGGCGCGCTATGGCGAGGGAACAGTGTATACCAAGCGCGGCGAACAACGCCGCATTTATTGGCAGGGTCCCTCGATTGGATATGATATTGGCGCAGAAGGCGCCAAGACCATGGTCCTCGTCTATCACCTGAGTGACCTTAACAAGCTCTATAAACGATTTGCTGGGGTTGATGGTTCCGCTTATCTGGTTGGCGGGATTGGTGTGACATTCCAGAAGCGCGGGCGCATTGTTCTGGCACTCATTCGTAGTGGGGTCGGGGTGCGTCTTGGGGCCAATGTAGGGTATCTCAAATATACCCGGCGTCCAACCTGGAATCCGTTCTAGGGCTTTTTATCAGGTGTATCTTGATGAGTTGCGCAGTTTTCTTGTATAAATTATCAAGGTTGAATAGAATCACTCTAGAATCATAATTTGACGCTGTGCAGCGTTGGCCAGAAAGAAGCTGGCATTGCCTTAAGAGATATCGGGAGCCTTTGAAGACCATGGTTCAGTCCATTATGCTACTCGCCCTTGGGTTTTTACTGGCGACCCTTGTTTCCTTGTTGCTGGCCCCTGTGGTGTGGCGCCGGGCCGCACGGCTTGCCACCAAGCGGCTAAAAGCGTCATTGCCCATTTCCTTGACAGATTTTCATGCCGAAAAAGATCAGTTGCGTGCCAAGCATGCGATTGAAGTGCGGGCCCTTGAGGTCAGTCTCGATCTGGCCAAGGAGAAAACCGCCCAACAGATGGTTGATATTGGTCGCCAGCGTGCCGATAACATGTCCCTCACCGGGCAGATCAGAGAACTTCGCTCTGCACTTTCTGAACGAAAGAGTCTGATTTCGGTGATGGAACAGACCCTCAATGCCAATGTACCACGCATGAAAGAACGTATGGAAACCGAACTTGGTGCCAATATAGCCTTGAGTGATTCGGTCGTGACATTGGAGGGAACGCTCAAAAAGACCACGCACCAGCTTGAAGAAGCTGATCGCGATATAAAGTTGCGAGAAGCCGAGATCCATAAATTACGCCAGGCCGTCAATGTCCGGCCGCATATGAACGCCGTGTTTCCCTTTGGCCGAGGCAGCAGGGAAGGCGGTATCATCCCCGCCAACAAAAACGTTACGGATGCGGATCTCGCCGAGCTTGATCTGACCCGTGGGGGCAAGGGAGCCAAAGTCGTTCAGACTTTGCAGCAGGAAAATAGCCAGCTACGCAAAGCGATGGCGCAAACTAGTGCGGAACTGGACAAGGCTAAATCATTTGAAGCGCAAGAAGTACCACTGCTGCGCCAGGAACTTCGCCAGCTTGGAACCGAAGTTTTGCGGGTTGTTGACGTGCCCAAAATGGAAGACGCCGCACCTGTTCCATCAAAGACGACGCTAGGTGGCAAGCTGACCAGTGCCGATATGCGCCGCGCCAAACGCAGTCTTTCTGACCGTTTGAAAAATGTTTCCAAATTGGGCGGTCAGGTTGATGCTTGAACCTTTTGAGTGCGTCTGAAAACCTTATTTCTTTTTGGGCGGTGCTTTTGCATAGAGGAATATTTGCTCGCGGCCTTCCAACATCAAGGCTGTGAGCTTTCCTCCATAGACCGCAGCGGTATCAATGCCGATGCGGTTGTTGGCACTTTCGACATCTCGTGCCGGCGTATGACCATGAACGATGACTTTGCCAAAATCTTCTTGCGAAAATAAAAAACGATCTCTGATCCACAGCAAGTGCCGCTCTTCTTGGTCGTTCAAAGGTTTGTCTGGATGGATCCCGGCATGGGCAAAGAAATAGTCCCCGCTTTCAAAGGTCAACTGCAGGTTTGTCAAGAACGCAAGATGCTCTTGCGGCAATCGTTCTAAAAATTCTTCCATCAGTTGCTTTATGGTAAGTTCGGCGGGGTCGGTATCGATAGAAATGCCGTAGGAGGCCAGTGTTTGACGGCCGCCATTGCGCAACCAGAAATCAGCTGCCGCTTGGTCGTTGAGCGCATTCAGCAGCATCTCTTCATGATTACCCTTGAGAAAAACCGTGTCATATCCTTGCGGGCAGGCGTCTAGTAATATATCGATGACGGCTTTGGAATTTTCGCCCCGATCAACATAATCACCTAGAAAAACTAGTATTTTCGTTTTGATGCGAGGGCGAGTGAGATCGTGCGTGATTATCTGATCAAGCAGGGTTTTGAGCAGTTCATGACATCCATGAATGTCACCAATGGCATAGATACGAGTATTTTCGAGAACGCCAGGAGGCATTGTCCAAGGCTCCAAATCTGGTACGTGGTGATCGGATACAGGGCCGTAAAAGCCTTGTTTATTGGTCATCATTTCCCCACAAGGCAGTCTAGTCAATAGATCATTTTTATTGTAGTACAAAGCATGGAGGAATTATTTAATGAGCGATACAAATGTCGATTTAGCAGGATCACAACAGAAGAAAAAACCGGCCATCAATATTAATAAGGTCGACTATTCAGACGTGATTGATAGTCTGGGCAAAGGTATTCAAGATTTTCGCAATGACCCTAAATACGGACTTGCGATTGGCGGGGTTTACGCAATTGGTGGCTGGTTTTTATATGCGCTACTCAATTTTTTCGATCTACCCTATTTATTTTATCCTCTTCTCGCCGGTTTTGCCCTGGTTGCTCCTTTTTTAGCAGCTGGTTTTTATGAGGTCTCACGACGCCGCGAACGTGGAGAAGATCTAGGCTGGGGAGATGTCATTTCGGCCATGCGTTTATGTTGCGGCAAAGATCTTGCCTGGATGGCTGTCGTGACCGTTTTTTCATTGATTGTCTGGGTGGATTTTGCTGTCTTCATCTATCTGATGTTTTTTGGCCTTCATGCTATCACGCTGCCTGCTCTGATCGAAGCCATCTTGACCACACCAGCCGGGGCATTGTTCTTTGTGATTGGTAATTTCTTTGGCGCCCTTTTTGCTCTTACCGTGTTTTCACTGACCGTTGTGTCGTTTCCACTTTTGTATGATCGCGATGTGGATTTTGTGACGGCGATGATTACCAGCGTTAAATCTGTTGTGAAAAATCCCAAGGCCATGTTGCTTTGGTTGTTTATCATTGGCATGTCTTTTGTCGTGTCGTTCATGACATTATTGCTGGGCCTGTTCTTTGCCCTGCCCATTCTTGGTCATGCCACCTGGCATCTCTACCGCAAGCTCATTCCCGACCAATAGGCAGTGTTTGTTGTTTTGTTCTTGGAGATAATTAAAGTTTCTTTTGCATTGCCTCTTGGCCTGCGACACTTTGGCACATATAGTACAAGAGGGTAGGTCGCAGCTAAATTCACAGGAGAAAAAAATGCCAACGACAATGCATGATATTCTACACCCCGGCAGTGCTGAAACAGATAGAAGATTTTGTAATGCACCCGTTGGATGGACAATGCATGATGCGCAAATGACTGCCAAAAAAGAAGGCTTGGAATTGATGAGCGAACATTGGGAAGTCATTCGCATCGTTCAGGCCGTTTACTCGGAAGATCAGAGCTTGCCGCTGCGCATGTGCCATGACGCCCTTGAAGCACATTTCGCCAAAAGGGGTGGCAGTCGCTTCTTGTTCTCTATTCTTCCTGGTGGACCCGTTGTGCAAGGTTGCCGTCTTGCAGGACTTACCCCGCCCCAAGGATCAACAGATGGCTCTTTTGGGTCGGTTTGCTGAGATAGTCTTATCAGATTATTGACAGGTCCTAGCTTAAGAGCGCGAAATTGGCCAGCTTGAGCACCGCCTTCCTGGGTGTCTTCATAAACATGCGCCATGAGGTTTTGTGCTCAACGGCAGCGGCTTCCAAACGATCAAACATGTCGTGAAACATTTCGTCGGGCATGGTGAGTGCTGGCGTCAGGCGAATTGAGCGATGCGCATTCAGTGAGAAATTGGCGAGCACGCCTGCCTTGTGCCACATCATCAGAGCCAGTAGGCCGGTGAATTCACTATTGAGCTTCTTGGGGCCATAGATAATATTTCTGGTGGGAGTTACTGGCGCAAACTGGGCCGCAAACAACATGCCAAAAGCCCGTGTCTCGGTTATCAGCCCAGGGGCTACCTGGGCGATATCTTCGAGCCGTTTGGCCCCAATTTTCCCCAATCTTTGCGCGCGCTCCACGAGCTTTTCATCCTCGATTATATCGAGTGATTTGAGACCGATGGCCATGGCCAGCGAATTGCCACCAAAGGTGTTGGATTGGTGTTTGGCGTTGAGCCCGCCGAGCATTTTTTTGAATATATTTCTGCGAGCAATAGTGGCCCCCGTTGCGGTCAATCCGCCTCCCAGCGGTTTGGCCAGCGCAATGATGTCTGGGTCCATGCCGCCCCACTCAATACTTGCGAACCAGTAGCCGCTGCGGCCAAGCCCTGTCTGGATCTCGTCGGCGATCGTGACGATACCGTGGTGTTTGCAGATTTCATCAACATGGTGGAGAAATTCTGCTGGCGGCACTATCACTCCGGCCTCTCCCTGGATCGGCTCAAAAATAACACCGGCAATATTATCCGCACCAAGGCGTTTAACTTCTTGTGTGAACGCTTCGCTGTCGCCATAGGGCAGGGTCACCACATCAAGTGCCGGGCGGCGCAATTGCTGCTGATACTCTGGATTGGGCGTTAGATTGAGGGCTCCGGTTGTCTTGCCGTGATAGGCTTTGGTAAAATTGATGAAATAGTTGGCATGGGGGCGATAATTGGTGGTGAATTTGATGGCACTCTCAATAGCTTCGGAGCCGCTATTTGAGAAGAATATCTGGCTGTCGGCATGGCTGGGCGCAAATTGCGCGAGCTTTTTGATTAATCGATATTCCAGTTCGCCGCGCCATTCGCTGGCCGAATGCTGGGGTAGGCCCATGGAATTGCCATCGCGCAGATAGCGGACTACAAAGTCAATTAGTTCGGGATAACGGTCGCCAAACGGAACGGCTGAGTAGCCCCCGGCATTGATGCGGATTTCACCCTTTTCGTCTTCCAGTTGCCAAGGATCCACCACTTTGTAAGGACCGGCAATGCCAGAAATTTTCAATGCTTTGATGAGGTCGCTATTGCCGTGTGCCAACTCCAGTACCACCGCATCGCTTGATTGCTGACTTTCAAGAACCTGTGTTGCTGTTCGAGATTTGCGCATCTGTCTAGTTCCAGTTCAAGGGGGATTTACGGTGTCTTGACGTTTAGGAGGAGTTACGAAAAGCGTAATAGGATTGCGTAAGATAGAGCATCGCGAAAATAATGGCCGGTAAAAAGAACAAATCGGCCAGCAAGGCGGCAGAAAGGGTGGCCATGCTAAGCTCGCCAAACAGTCTCGTCACCGACAGATTGCTCAATATGGTCACGGCCAATCCGCAAATCAAAATGAGTGTGGTGAGAATAAGCACTGGCCCCATGTGGATGATGGTGTTTTTGACACTCTCAACTTCTTTGTCGAATATTTCTTGGGGAAGCAGCCCGCCCGCACGATCACTCTGGTTGCCAAACAACAAATGTCGCTCGATGCGATAGCGGTTAAAAAAGTGAATACTATCATCTACCGCCAGTCCAAACGCCACGGTCAGCCCCAGAATACTGGCAAATTGCAGGCCGCTACCTGTGAAATGCAATACTGCGCCAGCGGCGACAATTGGGAACAGGTTGGGGGCAATACTCATCAAAGCTGTTTTATAGGATCGAAAAGCGATGCCTATGAGGATGACGACAACAATAATTGCGAGCAGCAGCCCTTGGTTGAGCTGGGAGATGATATTGGTGCTCTGCAGTGCCGAGACGGTGGACAGTCCAGAAATGGTAAATTTATTGCCGGGATATTCCTCTTCCATATTTTTGAGATTTTTCTTGATGCTTTTGACGAGCTTGGCAATCTCTGGGGAGGGCAGGTTAGCAATTTTTGCGCTGACAATGGCAGCGCTTTTATCTTTATTGATGAGGCGTTGGCGTAAATAGTCGGGCATTTTTTCGATATATTGCTTCAAAAAAGCGGGATTATCTATGCCATTATCCCTGAACCACAATCTGGTTTTTTCAAGAGAATTGACGTCGCTAACCTGTGGCAGGTTATCCAGCAATCGATGAGCCTCGCCAATGGAAGCAAGCACATCTTTTGAGGTGGCATTCTTGTCTTTGGGAAAATTGACAAGAATGTGAATATAGCCGCCACCACCAAGTTTGTCGTCGACCAGGTCCATAGCATCTGTCAGAGCGGGAATATTTGGTATTTCGTCGCTCAACTGGTATTTTGGTTCCAGCTGATAATGCAATATTGAAAAAAAGCCGCAAACCACCAGGCCAACAGCGGCCAGATCGCGCCACCATTTATGGGTCCACGTGGCAAAGGATTGGGATAGGGTTTCGATTTTTTGCAAAGCGGTCCAGCTATTATTCTCATCGGTGCGATAGCTTTTGACATCTTTGATCATCAACATGCTCAAGGTGGGAATAACCAGAATAACCGCGACAAAGGCGGCCAATGTTCCCATGGCAGCCGTAATGCCAAAGGTGCGGATAACCGCAGAATCGGTGATGACCATTGACAATAGCGCAATGGTGGTCGTCAACGAGGTGAGAACACAGGCAGGCCCAACGGATAACACAGCGTTCTTGATGGCTCGTCGTTTGCTCTTGCCCTGCTGTAAATCGCCCAGAATAGCGAGCACCATATGCATGCCATCTGAGACCGCAATCACCATGATCAGCGGCGGCACAATGGTCATGAAAGCATTCAGGGTCTGACCGAAATGTCCCAGGATCCCCAGCACCCAGATATTGGCGAATATGCTGGCAATAGAGACCATGATCACCAGAGAGAAGCGGCGAATGAAATAGAAACTGATCAGCGTGCCGAGCAAGAACCCGCCAATATTAAAAACGACGGCATCATGTTTGATCGAATTGCGGATTTCTTGTTGAATGACCGGCACACCTGAAAGCTGGAAGGTGAGGTTTGCAGGGGCTGTCAGCTCGGCAACTTGTTTTTTGATATTTTCGAGAACCCCAAATAGCGTGCCTTCTTTGATCGATGCGTCTTGCAGCGTGACAATGATCAAGATGGTTTGCTGGCCATCAGGTGCGCGTCTCGTCAGCATGTTTTCCAGAACATCAGGATGGTCCCTGATCTGTTTGATCGCCCTATCATATGCCGGTTTCTTGAATTCGGTCAGGTCGGCAGCAAATAATGGGGGCGCGGAACCGGTCGCGGAGGGTTTGCCGCGCAGTGAGAACATGGACAGCGTGCTATCGACGCCATCGAAGAACTCGACCTCTTCTTGAATGGCACGGATTTCTGCGAGCGTTTTTTGCTCAAGCAGGTCTTTGCCACTGATTAGCAACAACACGTCAAGCTCACTCACCGGGAACAGCTTGTTTATTTTTTCATAGTCCGTGTAGTTTGCGGAGTTTCCACGATAAATCTCGCTCAAGCGGCCTTCAGGCTGGAGGTTAAACAGGCCAACAAAACAAAAGGCAGTAAAAGCCAGTAGTAAGGCCAATATTCGCCATGGATATCGAAGGGGATAAAGCCCCAGTTTTTCGATCCCAAAACCCAAAGAACGCATGCAAAACTCCCAAAAAACGGGCTAGATTTAAGTTAGAGGGCATAAATATTTGGGATTTTCAACAAAAACAATGTGTAATATTGTCTATTAGTAAATAAAGCGCTTGCAAAGCAGGCGTATTATTGCCCAGCAGACTGAAATAATACGCGAATATGGCGGTTTATAGGGAGCTTTGGTCATATGCGCGAGGCGAATATGCAGATTCGCGATATAAAATTGGCTGGGGCGGCAGGGATCGAACCTGCGAATGACGGGATCAAAACCCGTTGCCTTACCACTTGGCTACGCCCCAATATGCGGAGTGATGAGGTCTTTTCAGGTTCGGCGATTCTCTGCCCAAGCAAGCGGCCTCAATCCACAATGCCGCAACATAGCGACACATTTTGGAGGCTGCAATGCCTATTTGCGTCGCAGCCGAAAAAACCTGTATGAGGACATTTGGGAGGAATTATATGCGGAGGATGTGGGAGCGCAGTTCTCTTGGGAGATTTCAAACAAATTTTGCAATGCAAGCGGTTATGGCCTAGATTTAACTCTCAAAACACGGGGTGCAGCGCAGTCTGGTAGCGTGTCGGGTTCGCAGTGTGCCGGTTGCAGGTTCAGATCCCGCCATTCCGACCAATCACCTTGAATAACGGAGCGAACAGAGCTGGTGAAAGTTTGTTATGGCTGAAAATAGTCCTTTTACCCGCGAGATCGACTTCGAATATGGCGTTGCGACACCATTGTCTCCGCTCTTGCGCCGTTTTGTTGCCAATAATCCGGGGCCTTTGACCTTCAAAGGTACCAATGTTTATGTGTTGGGTCATGGAGAAGTGGCGATTATTGATCCCGGGCCCGATGATGAGGCTCATATCGATGCTTTGCTAGTATCCCTACAAGGCGAAACCATCACCAGAATCTTTCTCACCCACACCCACAAGGACCATAGCGGGGGGCTGGCACGTTTGCAGGCGCTAACAGGAGCCCGGACCTATGGTTTTCGCATGAGCGGGGCTCCACGAGGCGCTTATCAACGCAATGCGGCGGGGCAACCGCCACAATCGAGCGAGCTTGTCACCGGTTTCGCTGATCTTGGTTTTAAACCTGACTATCCGCTTGATAATGGCGATGATGTTCAGGGGGAGAATTGGACTTTGCGCGCTGTTCATACGCCCGGCCATGCACCTGATCATTTGTGCTATTGTCTGCTGCAAGAAAAAGCGCTGTTTACTGGCGACCATATCATGCCCTGGAGCACGAGCGTGATTGCGCCGCCAGAAGGTAATATGCGTGATTACATGGCGTCATTATCTGATCTGTCTAACCGTGACGATGAGATGTATTTGCCAGGACATGGAGGGCGTGTCCGCAAACCAGGGCGATTGGTGCGGGCCTATGTTTTACATCGTCAGTGGCGTGAACAAAGCATTTTGAAAGCGGTCAAAGAGGGACGCTCGCAGGTCGATGATATCTTGCCCCTGCTTTACAAAGAAATTGATGACGGCTTGAAAACGGCGGCATCATTGTCCATTCTTGCCCATCTTGAGCACCTGCTTGATAAAGGCAAAATACAAAAAGACAAGGGAGACGGGTTCGAGGCCAGCTTCAGTTTTATCGACAAGCCAATCGATATTATGGAAAACCGCTGAAAGGGACCCATTTTTTTCTCCGGCGCTTGCGTTTTGAGCGGCGAATTTTTTGAACTCGGCGCTTCCTTGCAGCTGGCCTTGCGACTCTTGGCGATTGATTGGCAAAACCGTTTGCGCCAATAGCAGACCTTTTGCGCCTTGGTTGACCGGACTGGTTAAAACCCCCATCAATATTATTGGGTGAGAAGCCATCTTCTTGATTGAAGTTGGCCTTGGGAAGCATAAATGTGCCTAGGCTGTTTTCTTGTTCTTTTTTACGGCGTAGGCGTTCACGCGCTTTCTTTTTCTTTTCAATAATGCTCAGCTTGGCGATCCGCCGGCGTTCAAGACTATCGATCCGGTTGGCTTCTGCTCTGGCGATCCGCGTTTTCATTATTGCGAATGTTTCGCGGATTCGATTGGCATTGGTGCCCAGATCATGGCGCCCATACCGAGAGGCTGATCGCATATCGATACGCGTAAAATTGGCATCTCCACGAACGCGCACAACAATGTCGTCGCGAAAGCCAAGCAGGCTTGATTGATCAACAGCCTCGATATAGCCAGTTTTGTTCCTGCGATCGGGCTGCTGTTCGCTGACGATTTCCCATCCAAGGTCTCGCATGACGCCATGAATTAGTTCATATGAATCTTGATGGGAGCGCTCCAGCATCAGTGTGCTGATATCGGGATAGGCACTTGCCTGTGCGGCGATAAACGAGCTGCCGGGATAGTCGAGACTGTTGGCTTCTGGTTCGCGTAAAGCTGCAATTGTGCGAAATTGCGGCGGGGACAGCAGGTCGGTGGTGATATCATTGATGGCCGGTAGTCTGATCAGATTTGGCAAATGGTAGCTTGGTACAGCGAAAATAATCAAACTGACAATCAGCGCCGACAAGGCAATGCCCGTTCCCTTGATGCCCTTGTTCCATATTTGGGCAAATGCCAGGATGGACAATAAAATGGCAATTGCGGCCCCCATCAGCGAGACGACAATCAAATTCGTGGCAACGGGGGTCGTGAGGGAGGTGAAGCGATGCAGTAAAATGGCAATGACAATGAGCTGGGCTGAAAACAGCGCCAATCTTAAGCTCCATCGTGAGCGGGAGGATATTTGCCGTTCAGTGATTCTCTTCATGATCGCATTATGTTCTTTTGTCGGGGGAATACAACAGCACTTATGTTAAAAATCACAAGTTTGTGCCCAAGAGATGGCCGTTCAGGAGTTCGTGAGCAAGCGCTGAATCACAAGCATTCCTCTTTATGTAGGTTGATTGACGATCATGCGTTAGAAATAACGGGTTGGATCGAAAAGATTAGTCGCGCAACCGTTTGGATGCGCAAACAGCTGGTGCAATGAACAGCATCGCTAATACGACCAGGAACAGATTGCCCTCAAGCACGGCTGGCAGGCTAAGTGCTTTCCAAAGTTCGCTCAAAGGTTTGCCAAGGGCAAACATGACAAACAGTGCCTGAAAGATGATCGCAAACCCCACCCAGATAACACCGAGCAAAAGTGATATGCGGCAGCTTGTTGGGCGCTCAACGCCGGTGAGCAGAAAATAAGCGGTGGCATACAGCATGACCAGCAGGGTGACGGTGCTGATTGGGACAGCCATTTCTGGCCCGACCAATGGAATGATCACACCATCACGCAAGAAAATGTTGAACAGAGCAACCAGAGGTAAAAAAAGCCAGGCAAACATGCCTTGGCCCAAAAACCGCTTATCTCTAATATCCAGCAAAACCAGTCTCCCTCACAGTTGCGTAACGCTACAATCTGACGCAGCCCTTGTTATATCGCCATGATTAAACATTGTGAAGCATTATTGCAGTTTTTCTTACCAAACGGTAAAACTTGATCAAATAATAGAGGTAAAGTCTTGGTGCGACCAAGAACATGCCAATTAATCTGGTCTTTTGCACCGAAAAGTCGCCAGTCATGAAGCGCCAAGGCCCCAGCAACGGGCCAACGATCTATAGCGCTAGAATATTTTTGTAAAATTCATATTCCATCGTCAAGGCAGTCTCAATGGCGTGCTTGTCACGAAAGCCGTGACCTTCGCGTTCGAAGCTTTGGTACAGTGTTTCAATGCCATTTTTTTCAAGGGCTGCTACCATCAGCTCGGCTTGATCCGGGGGGACGACCTTGTCTTGTAATCCTTGAAAGAAGATCACTGGAGCGCTTATTTGATCTGCACAAAAAAGTGGTGATCGTTCTTTGAAAGTTTTGCTTTTGTTGTGTGCGGTAAGCCCGAGTAATTTTACGATATAGCCTGCTTCGAACTTGTGTGTGCTGTCACATAAACGAGCCAGATCCGAGATGCCATAATAGGAGGCTCCAGCAGCAAACAGATCAGATTTGGCCAGCGCCATCAAAACCGTATAGCCCCCGGCACTGGACCCCGAAATCAGCAAGCGGTTGGGGTCGGCGAGGCGTGCATCAACAAGATAGGTTGCCGCTGAAACCATATCTCCCACATCACGTATCCCCCATTGCTCGTCAAGGCGTTGCCGATAAGCTTTGCCAAAGCCCCATGAGCCGCCATAATTGACATCGAAATAGCCAAAGCCGCGCGACGTCCAATATTGAACTTTGGGGGTGAGGCCCGCGTGTGAATAGGCGGTCGGCCCTCCATGAGCGGTCAATATGACAGGCGGAAGCTCCCCTGCGGGGGCCTCAAAATCCTGATTGGTGGGAGGGTAATAATTCCCGTAAACAGTTTGTCCAAGCTCATTTTCAAATGCCAGAGCTTTGGCAATAGAGATTTCTCCCGGTGCCAACGCAAGAGCGATGCTTGGTTTAAGGACTGTCGTTTTACCGCTTGGCACCGAAATCGAGGCAATGGCATTTGGTTGATCGATCGTAGAAAGGATGCCAGCGACATGGCTCCTTGCCGTCACCAGCTGTTCAAGCCCACATAAGCTGGAGCGTTCATCATGCAGGCATTGAGTATCGTTTTTATCTGCGGGATCGATCAAGGTGACCCATGCTTCCCCTTTACTACGGCAAAGGACGGCCACCCGGCCATCTTGCAAAAAGCCATAAGTTTTCATGCCAAATACCCACAAGGGATCGCCCATTTCAGCCCCTGCCTGGGGAAATGAGCTGAGATCTCCGCCGCGCAATCGATAGAGCTGACCAAAGCCACTATCGTCATTGATAAACCAAAGGTCTCCGTGCTGATCCCATTCTGGCTGGAAGGAAGCCCCGCTCTGAGCGCTATTGGGGCAGGCGATATTGAGCACAGATCCTTGTGGTTCAAGATCGGCGATTTGCAGTTGGGCGCTTTCCCAGGGCATCGACGGAAGATTCCAGCTCACAAAGGCCAGTTGTTGGGCGTCCGGTGACAGACGCGGGAAGGCATAGAAATCATCTCCTTGTACCAGTGGAATGACCTGCAGATCATCGTTATTGGTAAGGGAGATACTCACCAGACAATTTTCGGGATGGCGCCCGTCTACCGTTTTTTGCTCTCCCACACAGATCAATCGATTGCGTTGGGGATCGTGGCACAAATCAGCAAATCGCCATTGCGGCGCATCTGTGATCTGTTGTGGGACGGGGGAGGGTTTGGCGTGCGTTTTATGCTCTATCGACCAGATCTGTTGATCATCTGCGTTGACGAAGAAGATCAGCTTTGGGGTCGCCAGAAACGCGCCACCGCCATATTCATGAACTTTTGAACGAGCGGAAAAGGGGGGCGGGAGCAAATCGACGATAGTATGGGAAGCTATTGATGCATCAATGGATGTGCGGACCAGAGCAGTTCGCCCTTGTTCGGACGGGCGCACTTCGCTCCAGAAGAGCTGATCATTAAGCGCTTGTACGCTCTGGAAACGCAGGCTCTTGCCTGCCACAAATTTGGCACTAACCTTTGATGGCCAGTTACCAAATTTGAGGGTTTGTTTGTTCATAACGGTGCGGGGCGATCAAGAGCCTTTGTTGGAAAAGAGACCCAGCTTGCCATAATTTTCTGCAAGCAGATAATAAAATGTGACGCGCGACTTGTTGGGGTTGCTGCGGCCCATTTTTTCGCAGACATCCTTGATGGCGCCATCGATTTTGTCATCTGCATCGCTTAGTGCAAGTTTCTTCTTGCAAAAGCTGTCACGCACACGATCAAGTTCAGGCTTTTGTGAACAAGATACCAGGGAAGCATCTTTGGAGCGAAGGGCTATGCCACAATGTTTTACGATTCCAGCAACGGCTTCTTCGTCCAATTTTTTAGCGTATTTTTTCACGTCATCTACATAGTCAGTCATTGATTGGATCTCCGCATTTAAAATTTTAAAGTGTTATGGTGTGCAACTCAATTCACTAAAATCGTACATTAATCAATAAGTGGACTGATTGTCACGTTCAAATGGTGTAAAAGGTTTATTTTTGCGGAGGTTTTTGCGGCGCGAACCTCCAGGCTAAGCCAATATTGAAACGTGGCGCTCAAATGAAAGTCGGTACTGCTCCTTATTCAAGGATCAATACCGACCAAGAGCCTTACAGCTCATCCCGCCGACTGGTATCCAGTCGGTGGTTTCTTATGATACCAGATATCCGGCCGAGCGTCGAGTTTGGACCTTACTCCTTGTGGAGAACCTGTTGTTGGTTCAAGCGTGGTTCTGGCAAACAAAAAAACAGACCGGTCTCCCTGAAGCCAGCTTAGCTTTTCGGCGGACGGTTTTCCAAAGGTTTCAGGCTGCCCGCGCCAAATGGCGTGGATATTTCTACGCAGGTTCCCTTGGTCACATATTTATAGGCCCCACCCTGGAAATCGACGGTGGACATGCCTGGAATGTTGATTTCTTTGCTTCCATCATCTTGACCAGCTTTTGCGATGCCGTAGCATTTTTCGAGATCAGCGGCGCTCGCACCGGTTGGCAGAACAAAAGCGGCAAAGCCAAGTGCTATGGCGCTCGTGAATGCGACAAACGTTGGGTGTTTTGCGAGATAATTGGTCAATGTAGCTCTCCTTGAGTTCAAAGTGGCTTGCATGTTTATGCGAGCATTATAGGGTCTTTTATTGATGTTGTTCGCAGCATATGGCCAAAGTTAGGCTTTGTGCAACCTTTTGTCATTCGCGGCTCAATCCTGCCAGATTATGGGGAATATATTCGCGATGCACTATCTTGCCTCAACACGATATGAAGAGGAATATTTGTCCCGCCAATCAGCTATTTGGGGGGAGGCGCAGAGCGCGGCGGCGCTTTTGGGGTCTGTTATCTCTTGCCAAAAACGCTTATTTGTGGCAATGAGGTGCTACAAATAGGTCAGCTTTACTGTCATTTTATAAAAATGGCTCTGCAATGCGGACACAAGTGCCGCAAAAATGTGGTTTGTTTCATGGTGCATCGAACGCGCGCCATGACAAGTCCATGCTCCAAATATCCCAGCTCATCGTAATGAGCATCAGGGATGAGCAAAGCTGGATACCAAAGATAACGTCCTTTGCTCTCTCTGGTGAGAATGAGGACTTAGACGAGAAAAGCCCTGAAAGGTTTTTAACGATCATGGTCTGTCGCAACGATACAAAAAAAGACGCCGGGACCCATCGCGGTCCGCGCGGTCCACAAGGTCTCTATGATCCAGCCTTCGAGCATGATGCTTGTGGATTGGGTTTTGTGGCTCATATGAAAAACAATAAAAGCCATGATATTGTACAAAAAGGCTTGTCGATTCTCAAAAACCTGGAGCATCGCGGTGCTGTTGGTGCTGATCCCAAGGCGGGAGATGGATGCGGGATTTTGATCCAGATGCCGCACGAGTTTTTCCAGGGTGTTAGCCGCGGGTTCGATTTCTTTCTCCCGGACGTTGGTGACTATGCGGTCATGCAGCTGTTTATGCCATTAGACAAAGGCGCTCATCAGGCCTATCTCGATCTCATCGAAAAAGAGACGACTGCATCTGGCCTGGAGTTTCTGGGCTGGCGCGAAGTACCTGTTGATAATAGCGACCTTGGCTATTCCGTATTGCCGACCGAGCCTTTTCATTTGCAGGCTTTTATTGGTCGCGGCGATGCGTGTGAAGCTGGCCAGCCATTCGAGCTCAAAACGTTCCTGCTACGGCGCAAGATTGCCCTGCAGGTGATTGATGAGCATCCAGCTGGTCATGAAGACTTTTACATTGTCTCGTTTTCATCGCAAACCTTGCTTTACAAGGGCATGTTGCTGTCGTATCAGCTCGCTGCATATTATCTGGACTTGAATGATCCTCGCATGAAGTCGGCGATGGCGATGGTGCATCAACGGTTCTCCACCAACACGTTCCCGTCCTGGAAATTGGCGCATCCCTTTCGCATGATTTCCCATAATGGTGAGATCAATACTATTCGCGGTAATGTCAACTGGATGGCAGCGCGTCAAAGCACAGCTCATTCCAAGGTCATTGGCGAAGATCTCGATGGTTTGTGGCCGCTTATTCCAGAGGGTCAGTCTGACACGGCTTGCTTTGACAATGCGCTGGAGCTGCTGGTGTGCTCGGGCTATTCCTTGCCTCACGCCATGATGATGCTGATCCCAGAGGCTTGGGCCGGCAATCCATCCATGGATGCCAAGCGCCGCGCTTTTTATGAATATCACGCCGCTTTGATGGAGCCTTGGGATGGTCCGGCCGCTGTGACCTTTACAGATGGCAAGATGATCGGCGCGACGCTTGATCGCAATGGCCTGCGCCCGGCGCGTTATTATGTGACCAGCGATGACATGATCATGCTGGCCTCTGAAATGGGTGTGCTGCCAGCACCTGAAGAGACCATCATTCAAAAATGGCGCTTGCAGCCGGGTAAAATGCTGCTGGTCGATCTTGAGAAAGGCCGCATCATTTCCGATGATGAAGTCAAAGACGAACTTGCGGCTTCACACCCCTATCAAGAATGGCTGGAAGCTGGGCAAATCCGCCTGGCCGATCTGCCGGTTGCCGAGGAAGGTCCAGAGTCGATCGTGGAAGAGCGGCTGCTCGATCTGCAGCAGACCTTTGGCTACACACAAGAAAGCGCCAAATATTATATTGAACCCATGGTCATGTCGGGAATGGACCCGGTGGGCTCTATGGGCACTGATACGCCGCTATCGTCCTTGTCGGTACGCCCAAAGCTCATGCATACCTATTTCAAGCAAAATTTTGCGCAGGTGACCAATCCACCGATTGATCCCATTCGTGAAGAGCTGGTGATGTCACTGGTTTCGTTCATTGGGCCGCGCCCCAACCTGCTCGATCTGGAAACGTCGTCAGGGCAAAAACGCCTTGAGGTGCCTCAACCTATTTTGCTGAATAGCGAGCTGCGTAAAATTCGCGAAATCGGTGATATTCCCGACAATGATTTCAAGACAATTACGCAAGATATTACCTGGCCCGCAAGCGAGGGTCGTGATGGCATGAAAGCGGCTATCGATAGACTATGTGCAGACGCCGAACGCGAAGTACGCGATGGTTACAATATCATTATACTGTCTGATCGCGCCGCCAGTGCCGAGAATATCCCCATTCCTTCGCTGCTGGCGACCTCCGCCGTGCATCATCATTTGATCCGTGCAGGTTTGCGGACCTCGGTGGGACTAGTGGTTGAAACCGGTGAGGCCCATGAAGTGCATCAGTTTTGTACCCTGGCTGGCTATGGAGCCGAAGCTATCAATCCTTATCTGGCTTTTGCCACGATTAAAGACATGCTGCCGGGTCTGGACACGGACATACCCCATGTCGCAGCCTTCAAGAAATATATCAAAGCGGTCAATAAGGGCATGCTCAAGGTGATGTCGAAAATGGGCATTTCCACCTATCAGTCCTATTGCGGTGCACAGATTTTTGACGCCATTGGCCTCAAAAATGATTTTATCAAAACCTATTTCACTGGCACACATTCGCAGATCGAAGGGGTTGGCCTTGATGAGATCGCCAAAGAGACAACGGAGCGTCATCGGTTGGCATTTTCCGATGCACCGATCTATCGCAACATGCTGGATGTGGGCGGCGAATATGCTTACCGCCTGCGCGGTGAACGACACAGCTGGACGCCGCAAACCATTGGCGATCTTCAACATGCCGTGCGTTCGGAAAAAGGTAGCGAGGGTGCGCAGGCTAAATATGATGCCTTTGCCAGTGCCATCAATAATCAAAACGAAAATCTCATGACTTTTCGCGGGCTCATGGTGATTAAAACGGCTGAGGAAATTGGCCGCAAAGTAGTGCCGCTGGATGAGGTTGAGCCAGCTAGCGAGCTGGTCAAGCGCTTTGCCACAGGGGCCATGTCGTTTGGATCGATCTCGCGTGAAGCCCATACCAATCTGGCGATTGCCATGAACCGCTTGCAGGCCAAGTCCAACACAGGTGAGGGGGGCGAAGAGCCTGATCGCTTTGTGCCCATGGAAAACGGCGACAGCATGCGTTCGGCAATCAAGCAGGTCGCCTCGGGGCGCTTTGGTGTGACCACCGAATATCTCGTCAATGCCGACATGATCCAGATTAAAATCATTCAAGGTGCCAAGCCGGGCGAGGGTGGACAGCTGCCCGGCCACAAGGTCAATGAAGTGATTGCCAAGGTGCGCTATTCAACGCCGGGTGTGGGTCTTATTTCGCCGCCACCCCATCATGATATTTATTCCATCGAAGATCTGGCACAGCTGATCTACGATCTAAAGAATACCAATCCAGATGCTGATATTTCTGTCAAACTTGGCAGTGAGGTAGGTGTTGGCACAGTGGCCGCAGGCGTTGTCAAAGCCAAAGCTGATCATATCACTATCGCCGGTTTTGATGGTGGCACCGGGGCATCGCCTTTGACCTCGATCAAGCATGCAGGTGGTCCCTGGGAAATCGGCCTTGCAGAAACTCATCAAACACTGGTGCTTAATAATCTGCGTGGCCGGGTTGCCGTGCAGGTGGATGGCGGCATGCGCACAGGCCGCGACGTCATCATGGGGGCTCTGCTTGGCGCTGATGAATTCGGCTTTGCCACCGCTCCATTGATTGCCTCTGGCTGTATCATGATGCGTAAATGCCATCTCAATACCTGTCCGGTGGGCGTCGCTACACAAAACCCCGAGCTGCGCAAGCGCTTCACGGGGACGCCCGACCATGTCGTCAATTATTTCTTCTTTGTCGCCGAAGAGACCAGACAATTGATGGCGCAGATGGGCGTGCGCAAGCTCGATGAGCTGATCGGTCAGATCGATTATCTTGAGAAAAGCCGCGCCATTGATCACTGGAAAGCTAACGGGCTTGATTTCTCGCGTCTGTTTACAAAACCAGATGTGGTAGAAGATATCGCCTTCTACCATGTCGAAAACCAGGATCATGGTCTCGACAATGTGCTAGATCGTGAGCTAATCAAGCGCTCGAAATCAGTGCTTGATGGAGGCGAACCCGTCAAAATCGAGGTTGCCATCAACAATACTGATCGCACGACGGGTGCCATGCTAGGCGGGGAAGTCGCCAAGCGTCATGGCCACGCCGGTCTGCGCGATGACAGTATCCATGTCAGCCTCAAAGGCACTGCAGGGCAGAGCTTTGGTGCCTGGGCCGCCAAGGGCACGACGCTTGATCTGGTGGGAGAAGCCAATGATTATGTCGGTAAGGGATTGTCTGGTGGCAAGCTCATTGTGCGCCCGCCAATTGATAGCGCGATTGTGCCAGAAAACAGCATCATCGTCGGCAATACGGTTTTGTATGGGGCTATCTCTGGCGAATGCTACTTCCAGGGTGTTGCGGGTGAACGTTTTGCCGTTCGCAACTCCGGCGCCTTTGCCGTTGTCGAGGGCACTGGGGACCACGGCTGCGAATATATGACGGGTGGCTGCGTTGTGGTACTGGGTGAAACGGGCCGCAACTTTGCTGCCGGTATGTCTGGGGGCATCGCCTATGTGCTGGATGAAAAAGGTGATTTCGAAAGCCGCTGCAATATGGCTCAGGCGCGACTTGATCCGATTGAAGCCACCAGTGATGTGATGGCAGAACTTGACAATGGTTCGGCTCGCTCCGTGGAAGTAGAGCTAGCAGACCTGATGAGCGATATGCGTTCGCAAGACGCAGAACGCTTATATCAGATGATCAAAAACCATCACCGCTATACGGGCTCAAAGCATGCCAAAAATATTCTCGATAATTGGGCAGACTATATGTCCAAATTCGTCAAGGTGATGCCGGTTGAATATGCGCACGCATTGGATGAGATGGCCAAGAAAAAGAGCAATAAAGTGGACCGCGCCGATGCGCCGGAGGGAGCATAATCATGGGAAAGCCAACCGGATTTCTGGAAGTTGAGCGTCTTGAGCGCTCTTATGCGCCGATTGAGGAGCGTATCGGTCATTATAGTGAGTTTTTGCAAGATCTTGGCGAGAGCGATACGATCAAGCAGGCATCGCGTTGTATGGATTGCGGTATTCCGTTCTGCCATACAGGTTGCCCCGTCGATAATCAGATCCCCGATTGGAACGATCTGGTCTACCAAAATGACTGGGAAGAGGCGTGCATCAACCTGCATTCCACCAATAATTTCCCAGAATTTACTGGCCGTATCTGCCCAGCTCCTTGTGAAGAAAGCTGCACGCTCAATATTGATGACAGCCCGGTGACCATCCGCACCATCGAATGTGCGATTGTTGATAAAGGCTTTGCCAACGGCTGGATCAAACCACAGATTGCGCCAAACAAGAGTGGCAAGAAAGTAGCGATTATTGGCGCTGGGCCCGCTGGTCTGGCGGCGGCGCAACAATTAGCGCGCACCGGCCATGAGGTACATCTTTATGAAAAAAACAAAAAGCCTGGTGGGTTGATGCGCTATGGCATCCCCGATTTTAAACTCGACAAGCACATTGTTGATCGGCGCGCCGATCAAATGAGCGCTGAAGGCGTGATCTTCCATTACGGATCCCATATTGGGGTCGATGTGAAACTGGCCGATTTGCAAGCCGATCATGATGCGGTGTTGCTAACGGGTGGATCGGAGTTGCCGCGTGATCTTCCCGTTGAGGGGCGCGAGCTTGACGGGGCTCACTATGCCATGGAATTCCTGACCCAGCAGAACCGCCGCAATGGTGATGAGCCAATCGGTCCTGTCGATCCTATTCTGGCGACCGGCAAGCACGTATTGGTGATCGGCGGCGGCGATACCGGTTCCGATTGCATCGGCACCTCGATCCGCCAAAAAGCCGCCAAGGTCACCCAGCTGGAAATTATGCCCAAGCCGCCAGAGCATCCCAACAAGGGACTGACCTGGCCAGATTGGCCAAACCGTTTGCGCACGTCTTCATCGCAACAAGAAGGTGTGACCCGCGACTTTTCCGTGATGACCACTAAAATCAATGGTGAAGAGGGACGTGTGACCTCGATCAGTTGTGTGCGGGTCGATGATAAATTTCAACCCGTTGAAGGTAGCGAATTTGAACTGAAAGCTGATCTTGTTTTATTGGCGATGGGGTTCGTGCACCCGGTTCATGAGGGCATGATTGAGGAGCTTGGACTTGAGAAAGATCAGCGCGGCAATGTCAGCGCCAATGAAATTGATTATGCGACATCAGTTGAGGGCGTTTACGCCGCTGGTGACATGCGCCGTGGGCAATCACTGGTGGTCTGGGCCATCCGTGAAGGTCGCCAAGCCGCTCATGCCATCGACAAATATCTGATGGGTAAAACACTATTGCCGAGATAAGCGGCGAATAATAGCGATGGTTGAGAATACACCCAAAAAGATCAAGATGGGGATGGCGGCGTGTTCGGCGCGGCGATTATTATCATTGTTCTCAACGCCTATTGCTGCTGTTCGTTGTCACTTATTTTCGCAGTAATCCTGGTAGGTAATCTCGTAACAGCGCTTTGCTGGCACGTTTGCGCAATTGGTAATAATATTTTATTTCCTCGCGATCCAAACGACCATTGCGATCTGTATCAAGGCGTTTCAATAATCTATCTGAAACGGCGGTGAATTCGCTTAGGGTGATTTTGCCATCCTGATTTTTATCAAAGCTGGGGGGAATTCTCCGCAGTGTTGTGTAACGTGGCGAAAATACATAATTGTTGCGGATGGTAGTCCTTGATAAAGCTATCGCTTCTTGCAATGAAATCGCACCATCTTCATCGATATCAGCCTGCATTTCTTTACTGACGCTTTTCTCGGTGAGCCTGGCGCGCTGCTCGGGCGTCGTTGCAACCCGTTCGCGTCCAAAACGAAGAACCATTGGTACCTTTCTTGAATACATTATGGAATACTCGTTTCGAGTAACCCGACCGTCTCCATTCAGGTCGTTTGTTGCCCAGCGAAGGATTGTCTTGGCACGCATGCGCGCTTGATTGATTTGATCTTCGATATCATAGTCTTGTTGGGAAATTCCGTTCTCGCCAAGATCTTTTTTACGAAATCCGACTTCGATCTTTTTTCTGATGTCTTCAAGTCGAGTATTTGCACGCATCGAGTAGAATGTATTGAGCTGAGATATAATCCATTTGTCGGCGGGGATGGGGGCTAACTTAGGTGACGATTGTGCATTTGCGCTCGACAATGTCACAAGTAAGACAGACAAAGATACTAGAATAAAACGCATGCGATAGTCCTCTATAAGAAGCATAAAAAGGCTGGCTTTTGATGAATATTATCAAAGGAGCATAGCTTGTAAAAAAAATCCGACAAGTGGATGGGTATAACAGCGTTAAACAAGTGTTTGTGAGGCTTTAAGGTGACGCACTAATGCCCCAAATTCAGTCGTTAGTTGATTTTATTTTGTGTAAAATCATCAGAACGTCCAGGTTTACTGGCCAGCGTTTCCCCTTTGACGAGCACGCGGTAATAGGGGCGCAAGGTCAAGGGTAGCGTGTGCCGCCCCCCTGAAAGGGAAGGATCATTGGTGCGGGTGATGGAGGATAGCAATGTCAGCCCGCTGGCGCGATCACTGGCAATCACCTCGCCAAAAGCTGCAGCCGAGCTGGTTGTGCGAGAGGCAGTTTTACGGGCGGCATTGGATTGATCTGCGCTGTTTGCTCCAGGTATTTTAGCCAGCTTGCCAATGCTTTTCTTTTGATTGATTTCGCGTTGTTCACTAGCGTCCCCGGCGAGGGGAATATTGCGCTCGGAACGTGCTGCAATCAAATCGCGGCGTATTTCTCGCTCCACATAGTGGGCTAGCTTGCGATAACCTGTGCCCGTGAAACGGATGCCGTCCTTGTCGCGTAGTCGTAGCACGCGGCCATCGAGGTCGGGGCCATAGGGGCTGAAATTACCATATTGATCAACAAAGCCATTCCAGGTATCGATGAATTTAATATTGTTGAGGTGGGCTTTTTCGCGGAACATTTCATTCAACGTATTCATATTTTCGTTGAAAGCCGGATCGCGCATGATCGGCAAACCAATCCAGTAGACGGCTGTTTTTTGTTTTTTTAGGCGGCGCAAAATAGCATCCAGCCGCTGGCTATAGATCTGTTTCCAGCGATCACTGCCAAAGCGGTGCTTTTTATTGCCTTCGAGGATTGAAGCAATGGCATCTTTGGCACCCACAGTGATAAGCACAATATCCGGCTTGATTGATGTCAAAAGCGGTTCTAACTCTCGCGCCCTTCCAATATACCTGCGCCGCGAAAAGCCAGTACCCCATTTTGCCCGGTTGATGACTTGCAGGCTGCGATCATTTTTAAAAGCCTTGGATAGCCCGAATGACAGACCCTCGCCAATTGAATCGCCAAGGACTAGCACCCGGTAGGTGCCTCGTTCAGGGAACGGCGTGACATAGCTGGAATATTGCAGACCGGCGCCTTGTGCCATCAATGGTTGGATCGGTACGAGATGTGACATCAAAACCAGGGCGATTAGAGCAAACGTCTTTTGCAGCCGCCGCCTTGGTGCCACATGCAGGGCGTGCGAAGGAAGTTTTGTTCGCACATGGATCTGGTGGTCAATATTCATCATTTTCTCGTAAACGAAATCCGTTTAACTGTCATTGCGTAATTTTTTGAGGATGCGGGCGCTGGGCCAGCCGTCAACCTTGAGGCCGCGGGACTTTTGATATTTGCGCAAGGCACGCAATGTATCGTTTCCAAACACGCCATCTGCCCCGCCGGTATCGAATCCTTTCGCCGTCAAAAGCTTTTGTAACTCCAGCCGCTCATCTCTTGCAAGGGGCTTGTGTTTTGTCGGCCATGATTTGACAAAGCCACCAGCGCCGCGCAGCCGGTCAGACAGATGTCCGATCGCCAAAGCATAGCTTGTGGCATTATTATAGCGAAGAATGGCCCGGAAATTTTTAAGAACCAGGAAGGCGGGACCATTGCGGCCAGATGGCAGGAAAAGTGCTGCTTTATCTTTAAGCCTTGGGAATTCCTTGCCGCCAACGCGCTTTAGACCCGATTTTTTCCAGTAACGAAGTGTTTTACGGC
Organism: Alphaproteobacteria bacterium; assembly: GCA_024280475.1. GTDB lineage: Bacteria > Pseudomonadota > Alphaproteobacteria > Rhizobiales > JAKIUO01 > JAKIUO01. The sequence continues at coordinate 7,729 of JAJRQA010000161.1, read as the reverse complement.
GTTTTATTCGGGTGCGGGCATGTTTCATTTTCTTGGGTAGCTTGACCTCATATCCCCAGGTCTGGCCACCGCGCCATCCTGACCGGCGCAAATAATTGGCGGTCGAGGCTAGGGCGTCGCTGGAGCTATTCCAGATATCGCGCTTGCCATCGCGATCATAGTCAACCGCATAGGCCGCATAGGTGGTGGGAATAAACTGCGTGTGACCCATGGCTCCGGCCCATGAGCCATTCATGTCAGCAGCTTTGATGTCGCCATTTTGTAAAATACGCAGGGCGCTCAGCAATTGCTGGCGGCCAAAGCGGCGGCGGCGGCGGTCGCGATAGGCGAGCGTGGCAAGGGACTGGATGACGTTTTTGTCCCCCTTGGTCAGTCCGTAATTGCTTTCCATCCCCCAGATAGCAACGATGGTAAAGCGGTCCACCTTGTAGCGCTCTTCCAATTTATCCAGCAGCCGTTTGTTTTTGCGCAACATGTCTTGTCCGACCGCTACACGCTTGTCGGAGGTCGCCGAAGACATATAGTCCCATATAGGGCGCACAAATTCTGGTTGGTAGTGTGCCGAGCGGATCACCTCGGGGTCTGGTCTGACACCTCGAAAGGCCCTATTAAACGTTTTGCGGGAGACGCCTTTGCGTCTGGCAGATGGCCAAAGCCGTTCGACCCATTGCCGAAAGCGTTTGTCAGAAGCCGATGCGGCATGTGCTTCTTGCGGCCCCGTGATGGTCATGTTTTCTCCTGCTGACAGGAAATTTCCAAGAGTCATGGTCAGCGCGAGAAGCGTCGCCAGGCGCGCCTTATGCGCCCAGCTGGATCGCCGCCCCGACGAGAGACGCTTGCGTAAACTGGAACGTTCATTTTCTGATTTTGCTCTGGTCATTGCAGTTCATCTCCGAATCATTGTCCATATTTTACCATCTCGGGACCTGTTATCCCAAGAATATTTTGTTCCCAGCCCCAATGACATGCGTTGATAAAATTATTTATTGACGAATAGGGGGACGATAGCTTCATGATGTTGGCAGACAATTATGGCGTTTGATGGGAGCTGCAAGGATGAGTATCAGCATTAAAATTAACGCGGGCAGCGATCAGCCCTTTGCAGTTGATATTGAACGATTTCCAACATTGGTAGAACTGGAAAAAGCCAATAGCCCGTTGGAAAGCTTGCCATTTGGTTTGTTCTTGTTGGTGTTTTTATACATTGCTCTTAGCAGTTTTGCCCCCTCATTTGCCTTTTCAGTCCTGATGATTGCGGGGGGCGGAATGCTGGCATTGGCTTTTTTGCTGGTCCGGCGCAGCGAGCGCAAGAATATCATGGCATTTGACAAAAACAGTGTGGCCATCACTGAAGCGGGCCTTTTTATGGATCGTCATTGGTCGGCGCAATATGCAGATTTTACGGCGGTGCAATTGCGTCGGCGACAAGCCAGATCGGGACGTACCCAAACGATTTATCAAATAATTGAATTGAAACACCCCGACGATAAGAAGACACTGCCATTGTATGTACACAAGACCAACAAAGCCCCGACCAAGCGCTGGAACAGCTATGCGGAACTGTTTGATCTGCCGGCGACAAGGGCAGGGGCGTAGTGTATACTTTTAAAGGTATAAAAGGTTGATGCACCAGGTTTTCAATAAATAATTGTGAAATCTGGATGTCTGGTTGCATATGTACTATTGACGTGCACGCTGTAATACGGCACTTTTATCACTATAACGGATTGAAATTAACGCGGTTATAGAAGAGTTTGGACAAATGTTTGGAATTTTGTTTAAATAATGGCAAGCCTGTTTCGAGTTTTTTCATGACGCTAAGGTAAGTATTCCTGAAAATTTTTGGGAACTATAGAGTGTGGTTAGTTTAAGGGATGGTTGTAATATGAAACGGATGCTTCAGCTTACTTTTCTTGCTGTGGCAATGGGATTGCTATTTGGCAGTTCCGAGCCTGTAGAAGCTCAACGATATTATGCCCAGAATAATGGATTTTCCGGTGATGATGTTTATCGTCCACGCTATCGCTCAAACAGACCTAAAATAAGAAGAAGCCGGAGCGCTGCAAAGCGTATCAGCCCCAGGCAGGCGCGTGCCCGAGCTCGTGCGCGGGCAAGATCCGCTCGTCTTGGACGGGCTCGCAGTAGATATATCAAGCGCCGTAATCGTAAAGCTGCCAGACGCAATGTGGCGTCGATCAACAAGCGAAAAGTTGCATCTCTCAAACGATCGATTGTCGGCAATAAGAAGAAGCTGCCGCCTGGCAAAAAAAGTAAAAAGGGGCCAGTGCAAATTGTTGTCTCTTTGGCAAAGCAGCGGGTCAGTATCTATAAGGGCGGTAAAGTGGTTGCCTCGGCCAGGGTTTCGACAGGTCGCTCAGGGCATCGGACGCCTTCTGGTGTGTTTAGTATTATCCAAAAGCGCAAGAAGCATTTTTCCAATCTGTATAATGATGCGCCCATGCCGTTTATGCAGCGCCTTACTTGGTCTGGTATCGCACTTCATGCCGGTAATGTTTCACGCCCCTATCAGTCCCATGGCTGTATTCGCATGCCCTTTGGATTTGCCAAGAAATTGTTCAAGAGTACCCGTATGGGCGCTCATGTGATTATTGCTTCTGGTTCGTCCCCTTTGCAGTCGATCACTCATATGAGTTTGATCCAGCCAATGGCTTCTGGCTCGATTTTGGCGAGCAGTGGAGTGCGTACTGCTGCCTTGAACCAAAATCAAACTGGCGATGTCAGCGCGCCTCTATTGGAGCGCGGCGGTATTCCAGGCTTTGTCAAGCCGAGCATGGCAGCCACTCGTTATTTGGCCAAAAAGAAGCAGGACTACCAACAGGCCGTTGCGGTCAGTCCTAAAATGGAGCTAGCGCTTGTTCAGACGCAAAAACAGTTTGATGAGCAAGAAATACAGCTCCGCGATGCCAGGAAGCTTTCACTGGTGGCTCAAAAACGCCTTCGCAAGCCGCGTTTCACGGTTCGTAAGCTCAAGCGAACCAGAGCACTCCGGTTGCGTTCTTACAATAAAGCGCAATGGCGCGCCAACTGGGCGAAAGAGATCATCGAGAAACGTATTGATACTCCTAAATATGCTGGCAAGTGGATGGCAATGGCAACGGCACGCGTGCTTGACCGGGACGCTCACGCGTTGAAAGTGAAAGCAAGGCTTGACGATATAACCAGGCGCCTCGATGCGGCCACCGTTGTTTTGGATCAATTGACTGATGAAGCGCAAACTGCGCGGGCCTTAGCCTTAAAGCGCCACACTGACCTGCGTGAAACAGCTCGTTTGCTGAAGAAGGCTCGCAGAGAATATGCTGATAGCCGGCGCCGTGTTATCGTTGAGGGCAAGAAGGTAAAGTCGGCAATCGCTGGTATTAAACGCGCTAAAGCGCGTGAGAAATTACCTTTGCGTATTTTTATTACCCCACAGACAGGTGTTGAGCGGATCAAAACGGCGCAAAGATTGTTGACTGAAATTGGCTATGAGCCCGGAACAGCGGATGGCCAGGTTGGCAAAAATACGCGCATTGCCATAAATGCCTTTCAGCAGGAACTCGATGTTGAGGTAACCGGTCAGGTTTCTGACAAGCTCATCAAGGAGCTTCACAATAGGGCCGGACGAGCGCAAGCAAAAAGCGGCCATATATATGTCCGCCAGGGCTTTGTTAAATTGTTTGATGCACCCGTTGATGTCATCGATCCTGGCAAGGCTCTTGGCACCCACCTGTACACCGCCATGCATTTTGAAAAGGGGGCAGATTCCGCCCAATGGACCGCCGTTACAGTTAAAAATGCTTCTCGCCCATTTCGTAAAAAACGTCGAGGCAAGAAAGCTAGCAAACGCTCGAGGACGCAGCTCGTAACAGTTAGTGCGCAGCAAGCCCTTGATCGCATAAGCTTGCCAGCCACGGTACGGCGCCAGCTCTCGATGTTGCTGACCCCTGGGTCGTCAATGGTCATCTCTGACAAGGGAATGAGCCACGAAACCGGCAAGGGAACTGATTTTGTAGTGCTCACCAAATAGATCAACGCCTTCAAATATATTTTATTGACCAAGCGTAAATATATTAGTGAGAGATGTGAATTCAGATCAAAAGTTTTGGCAAACCTTGTTTCCATACTTGGCGGGGAAGGCTAGCCGGCCGTCATGATGACGCGATAGTGAAGCTCGCTTGGAGAAGATTTCACAAACACCACATGGACGCCGGGCGAAACCAATAATGTCTGGTCCGGCATAAAGACCAGTTCAATCGATTTGGGTGTTTTGTTTTGAAGCAAGCCGGCAAGCCCTGTTCGTTGTCCACCAATATTCGTCGTGCGAACGATTCGATTGATGTGAATGCCGCCTTTTTCGTCGACGCCTTTAAATTGATATAAGAGGGTGTCGGTACCATTGTCGCCTTTGGCATAGGCAATAGTTTCACCTGCGCGCGCAACGCGATTGTTTGATAAATCGCCAATATATGCCATCTGTGGTGTGGGGCTGCTGTTAAAGATAGATGCGCATCCCGATAGGAACACGGTGGCCAGCACAACCAATATTGAACGCGTTTTCATACCATACTCCATAAAACACACAATCTAAAACTCAACGCACCCAGAAAATACAATTATCCTGAATAGCTTACCGTTCATTAAGCCTATAAATTGGTTGATAAAGCATTAACCAGACGGCAATTATCCTGTTTTCAAGGCGCCATGAACAGATCACCACCGATTGGCTCAGACTTTGAAAATTTCGCGGACAAAAAGGATGCGAATCAGCTATGAGGCTATGATGGCTCAATATGAATTACATTCTGGTATGGCGATGAGTGCCCTTTTGGCCCTGCTAGCTCGTCTGGATTATCAGCGTACCGGATTGGTTGTTGCAGTCTTGCTTGCAGGGGGATTGTTATTGTCCCAGCTGGTGTCTGGCGATACCGGGCGATTGGTCGTGACCACCGTATTCTCCGCATTGGTTATATTGGGGGTGTTGGCACTGGCGGGCCTGTCGTGTGGACTGTTAAAGGTCGCCAGCGATCAACAAAACACTAGCAGTAATCACACCTTGCTTGATGAGTTGCCAGAAGGAGTGCTGGTAACAGATAGTCAAAAGAATGTGCTGTTCGCCAATGCGGCTTATTTGAATATCGCTGGGAAGAAGGATGAGCGGGCGCCGACCATTGAACAGCTGTTTGCTGGTGAAGTGGCGGCAGCTGAACCCATTTACCGACTGACTCAAGCAATCAAAAACGGCGAAAGCTGGCAAGAAGAATTTCGCGTATCCAATATGCACGTAGATACTGACCCACATCAAGGAGATGCTTCCTGGTATCGTATCAGCGTTGCACCGCATGGAAAATGGCAGACGGGTGCCGGGGCGAATGATGGTCTTACTGACGACGATGGTCTTACTGACGACACTGTAGAATTGGTCGACTCTGCGAGCACTTGTGAAAGCGCATCCGTAACGGTCTGGCAAATCGCCGAAATATCCAGCGAGCGCCATCGTCAGGAAGAGAGTTTTGGCAAGTTGCAAGAGATTATTGATTATCTTGATCAGGCTCCTGCCGGTTTCTTTTCGTCGGATGACAAGGGACGTATCGATTATCTGAATGCCACTTTGGCCAGCTGGTTGGGATTGGATCTGGCTGATGCAGTTGCTTCGCAGCTCATGCTGAAGGATATTGTTTCGGGAGACGGGGCAACCTTGCTGGCACAAAAATCCCTTGCCCAAAAAAGCGATAGTGACAAATTGACATTTGATCTGGACCTGATCAGACAAGATGGCACGTCGCTGCCGGTCAGATTACTGCATCAAACAGTGTCCGATGGTGGACATGCCAATCAATCGCGTACATTGGTTTTGAACAGGTCGCCCGGCGTGGAGTCGGGAGAAGATTTGCGGGCTGCCGAGGTGCGGTTTGCCCGCTTTTTCCATTCGGCTCCCATCGCTATTGCGACGCTTGATAAAAAAGGTGTGGTGGGAAGTACCAACGCCGCTTTCGCGCGCATGTTCGCTGCGAGTATGAGTGTGGAAAGCGTGGATGATGTCGTGGATATCATATCGTTGGTCGTTGAAGAGAATAAAGAGGAAGTCTCTCTTGCTCTGGAGCGTGCCTCATGTGGACAGGTCAAGATCAGCCCTTTGAACGTCTCTTTTAGTGGTGATACCGAGCAAACGGGGCGGTTATATCTGTCGCCGGCTGGCAGCATTGATCGCGAAACGGATAGCAAGTTTGGTGGCGCTATATTGTATGCTATCGACACGACGGATCAAAAGAGTATGGAACGCCAGATGGTCCAGGGGCAAAAAATGCAGGCTGTCGGGCAGTTGGCGGGGGGCATAGCTCATGACTTCAATAATGTCTTGACGGCGATTATCCTTGGCACGGATGAGTTGTTGGGCAGCGTGCGTCCGACCGATCCAGGGTTCAAGGATATTATCAGCATTAAGCAAAATGCCAATCGGGCGGCTTCGCTGGTGCGTCAGATTTTGGCATTTTCGCGCCGCCAGACTTTGCGTCCCGAGGTGCTCAACCTCAATGATGTGGTCTCCGATCTGTCTATTTTGCTTGATCGCTTGCTGAGCGACAATGTCAAACTCAATATGGAGCGCTATCGCGATTTGTGGCTGGTGCGTGCCGATGCGACCCAGTTTGAACAGGTGATCATTAATCTGGCGGTCAATGCGCGCGACGCCATGCCAGCCGGCGGGGTGGTGACGATTGCCACACGCAATATTACCCAACGCATGTCAGCTGATCTAGAGGATCAGGGTATGCAGGTGGGGGAATATGTATTGATTGAAGTTAGTGATACCGGGTCTGGTATGACCAAGGAAGTCAGCGACAAGGTGTTTGAGCCATTTTTTACCACTAAGGGCGTTGGCAAGGGCACCGGGCTTGGTCTTTCCATGGTCTATGGGATTGTCAAGCAGACCGGTGGTTTTATCTATATTGACAGTACGGTGGGCGAGGGAACGACTTTCAGGATCTATTTGCCCCGGCAAGAAGAGGATCTGGAAGAGACAGCTAAAAAACAACTCCAGGACAAACAAAAAGACAAGAAAAGAAAGCCCGATCTCACAGGCACGGAGACTATATTGCTGGTGGAAGATGAAGAGGCCGTACGTAGCTTTTCAGCTCGCGCCCTTCGTAAACGTGGTTATGAGGTGTTTGAGGCTGGAACGGGCGTGCAGGCGCTTGAAGTCATGAACGAGCTTGAGGGGCGGATCGATCTTGTGGTCACCGATGTCATGATGCCAGAAATGGACGGCCCAACGATGGCCAAGGAAATGCGCAACGAAAATCCAGAGCTTAAAATCATCTTCGTATCGGGCTTTGCTCGCGAGATTCTCGATGATGCAGATGATTTTATTTTCATGGCCAAGCCATATGGGCTGAAAGATCTTGCTGCCAAGGTGAAGGAAGTACTCGCCGATTAAGCTGTTGATAGATCAATGGGGCGGGCGATTCTTCGATTCTATGTTCTCATTGTGTTCGGATGTTCTTTTAGGCGGGTGACCTAATCAATTGATTTTACAGGTTTTAATCGGCTTCTCTCATGAGGCTTGCAAAATGAGAACAAAAGTGGTACAAACAGTCAGATTGTACAGGTCCCCATTTTGTGAAATAAGGAGAGCTCACCATGCCGAGAAGCCAATTCGAGATTATCGAGGGAGGTAATATGGACAAGGATAAAGCCATTGAGGCTGCGCTGTCACAGATAGAGCGGGCTTTTG
>JAJRQA010000160.1 GCA_024280475.1 Alphaproteobacteria bacterium | reverse complement strand
GAAAGCACCATCCACAAAGACATTTATGTCATTGGTGATAGTGCGGCTGCCAAAGGTCTGCCAAAATCTGGTTATGCTGCCAACTCCGAAGCTAAAGTTGCGGCTGCTGCCGTTGCCGCTTCTCTGGCCGGCAAAGACGCACCGGTTCCAGCTTATGTCAACACCTGCTACTCCATTGCAGGACCTGGCTATGGCTTCTCTGTTGCTGCTGTTTACCGTCTGAAAGAAGATGGTTCAAAAGTACAGAAGGTTTCTGGTGGTCTGACCCCAAGCAAAGCATCACCTAGTGTGCTTGCAAGTGAAGAAACCTATGCTCACAGCTGGTACAAGAATATCACCAGTGATATTTTTGGCTAGAAGCCAGGGACCTTTTCTAGAAAAGGTCCCGGTTTAGAAAATTAAAGAAGCGAGGCTCAACCGGGCCTCGCTTTTTTTGTGGGTGAAACCTTCATTGACGCTTTACATCGATCTTGTTGCCCCCCTGACGATCAAGTTTGCCGATCAAGTCTGATTATTTTCCGCAGCCCCTTGACGATCGAGATGATTTCGCGCTGACACCAAAAACCATTTAAACAAAATATCGAAAAAATCGTCATAACCACTGAAAATTATCTAGAATAGCTAAAATCAGTCTAAACTGGATATATCTCATGGTCAGAAAAAAAGCTCTTATTGTTTTTGTTATTCTCATCGTCACCTTGATGGTTGTCCGCCTGGTCAAGGCGCAAGAGACGATTGTCAAAATTGGCGTCCTCGCCTTTCGCGGTCACGATATATGCCTGAAAAGCTGGCAGCCAACAGCCCGCTATCTCTCAAAGCAAATCAAAGGCTATGCATTCAAAATCATTCCCTATTCTCACAAAGAGCTGAACAACGCCGTTGCCCGCAGCGAGATTGATTTCATTTTGACCAATACCGGTCATTATGTCACCTTGGAAACGCCCTACGGCATTAGTCGGATCGCGACCAAACGGGCTCCCTCGAACATTGCCAAAAGCAATGTTTTTGGCGCTGTTATTTTTACCCGCAGTGACCGCCACGACCTCAATAGTCTGACCGATCTGCGCGGCAAACGCTTTATGGGCGTCAAACGCATGGGGTTTGGCGGCTTCCAGATGGCTTGGCATAAATTGAAAGAACGGAACATTGATCCGTTCGATGATTTTTCACAACTGACGTTTAGCAATTTCCCACAAGACGGCGTCGCTTACGCCGTGCGTGATGGGCTGGTCGACGCTGGCACATTCCGCACAGGGACGCTTGAAAACATGGCGGCAGAAGGAAAAATAAAGCTCTCGGACTTTAAAACCCTGGAGCCGGCAAAACACCAAGGGTTTAATCTCCAGGTCACAACGAAACTCTACCCCGAATGGCCCTTTGCGAAACTCAAAACAACCAGGGAAGAACTGTCTCAAAAAGTGGCGATTGCTCTATTGAGTATGCCCGCAGACGGCATTGCAGCCCGTGCTGGAGGCTATTCCGGCTGGACCGTGCCCCTCGACTATCAACCAGTTCACGACTTGTTTAAAGAACTTCGTATTCCCCCATATGCGGAGCGAGGGAAAATCACCGTTTCAAGAGTTATCAACCAGTACGGGCCCTGGCTTGCTCTTACTTTAATGGGGCTGATCATGATGATTGCCTGGTCGATGAGGGCAGAGGTTCTGGTCAAAAAACGAACACGTGAATTATCACTGACGAATAAGGAACTGGCAAACCAGATTACTGAACGCCAGCGCGCCGAAGAAATTGCCCGCTATCGACAAGCCGAGCTGGCACGTGTTGCAGAAATGAACTCGATGGGGGAACTCGCATCTGGTATCGCGCACGAACTCAATCACCCACTGGCGACAATTATGAACTACGCAACGGGTTGCATCCGCAGGTTACGTGACGGCAAAAATGACAAAAAAGAAATACTGGATATTCTCGAACGCGTGTCAAGTGAGGCAAACCGGGCATCACAAATCATCAGCGGATTGCGCGACACAATGCGCGAGAACAAGCGGGAACGGAAAAAACTGGACGTGAATGACATTGTGCGAGATGTGGTCGATCTCCTCGAATTCAATTTGAGAAACAACCATACAACACTTGCCATTGAGTTAAGTGAAGGCTTGCCATACGTCCTGATCGATCCAATTCAAATAGAACAAGTACTGCTCAACCTGGTCGGCAATGGCATTGAAGCGATGAGAAATACCAGTGATGAAAAACGGCACATCATCATCAGAACTTCCATGCGCAATGAAACCGAAATACTTGTCTCCATAAATGACAATGGACCAGGCATAGCAAGCGAAATACAAAACAAGATATTCAACCCCTTTGTGTCAACTAAAGAAGAAGGCATGGGGTTGGGCCTGTCCATAAGCTGCTCAATTATCAAAAGCCACGGGGGACAGATATGGATCGAGCAGAGCAATCTGCAAGGAACGGAGTTTTGCTTCAGACTGCCAATAGGAGAGTAAAAGGTGAATAAAGCAACAAAACAGCATGTTTTTGTCATCGACGACGATATTGAATTTGCCAAAAGCGTACGTTTTCTACTTAACTCGGTCGATCTACCGGTTAAACTTTTTCATAGTGCCGAAAACTTTCTTAGCGAAATAAACATTGGCGATAAAGGCTGTGTTCTCGTCGATGTCCGTATGCCGGGCCTGAGTGGATTGGAATTGCAATCTATTCTTGCCAAGGACTATCCGGAATTACCTGTCATTGTCATGACGGCTCATGGAGATATTGATATGGCCGTCCGCGCCATGAAAGATGGCGTACTGGACTTCATCCAAAAGCCTTTCAACGATCAAAGACTTATCGATTTGATAAATAAGGCTATAAAATTAAACGCAAAAATTACCGAAAAACGCCGATATAAAACCAATCAACAAGAGAGGCTAGACAAGCTAACGCCTCGCGAATATGAAGTTCTTGATCTCATCGTCGCTGGCAACACAAACAAAGATATCGCCCTGCAACTTGGCATAAAAGATAAAACCGTTGAAGTTCACCGTGCGAATATCATGGATAAAACAATGGCGAGCTCCCTTCAGGACTTGATGAAACTGGTCCTCAGTCTCACGCCAAATAGGTAAATACCCGTACTCATCTATGGGAAAAGCACAATTTTTTATCTCTCTTGAATCTCGTACTCTTTTTACCTAGGAAGTCACAGGAGAAATAAGCATGATAAAAATATCAACCTTGGCCGCATCCTTGTTTATGGCGTTCGCCCTGCTGGGGACGCAAAGTGTTTTAGCTCAACAAGGCTATGGCAAGCAAAAAGTTGTCTATCATATCAACTATGATAATCCCAAAGCGCAAGCCGGTGCCCTGCGCAATATACAAAACCATATTAATGCAGTGGGCAAAGACAAACTCGATCTAAAAGTGGTTATGCATGGCAAAGGGCTTTCGTTAGTGCTTGAACCAGACGCCCTTAAAAATACAAAACTGAAATATGGGAATGCGACGGATGTCATTACAGCCAAGATCGATGGCTTAAAACAGCAAGGCGTCAAATTCAATGTCTGCGCCAACACCTTGCGCGGCAAGAAAATAAACTATGAAGAAGATCTTTATGATGTCAGCAAAGCGGATATCGTTCCAAGCGGTGTCGCAGAACTGGCAAAGCTTCAGGCTGAAGGATACGCCTATATCAGGCCTTGATGATTGTTACACCAAACCAATTACATACGAAAACAAGCGGTTCCTTTCTCTCTCTCACAAAATGACTACGAGGAAAAGAAAATATAAATATCAATAATACACTGCCTATCGTATGTAATCTAAAGGCGCTCATTCATTTGAGCGCCTTTTTTTTAATGTGAAATTGGTCTCAAAAAATAACCTGGCTGTCCGACATGTAGAGCCTCGCTATACCAAGCTCATTAAAAACTGACCATTATTTCTCCAGAACAATAATCTGATCAGGTTTTGGCGGGCGCATTTTTAGATGTTTTCGCGCCAGTTTTTCGATGCGCTGGGGACGGGTCAGGTAAGCCCATTCGGCGCGTAGCTCAAGGATGGCGCGTTGCTCCTTGTCGATTTGACGCTCGAGCTTTTTGGCTTCGCGCTTCAATTGCCAAGTCTCGACCTTGATGACATAAATGCCAGCGAACAGCGCCAGAGCCAGTAGAGGCAAAGCCAGTTTTATGACTGTGTTCACAATCAACTATTCCCTTTGCCCCCCAATTGACAATATTTTCTTCATCGAAATACTCGATAAACAAAGTTGCCGGATTTACACAGCAAACACCTCTTCAAAATTTGCAAAGCCTTTTATTTCAATGGGATTACCGCTTGGATCCCGAAAGAACATCGTACTTTGCTCTCCAGCTTCACCGGCAAAGCGCACTTGCGGCGCAAGCACAAACTTGATCCCCGTTTGCTCTAACCGCGCGGCCAGATCCTTCCAGCGAGACAGTTCAAGAATAACACCAAGATGCGGCATTGGCACCATATGCTCTCCGACTTTGCCTGTTGCCCTGGTTTCAAACGGCTCCCCAAGATGCAGAGAAATCTGATGTCCAAAAAAGTCGAAATCTACCCAGCTATCCGTACTTCTTCCCTCATCACAACCAAGCACTTCTCCATAAAACTGACGCGCTTCATCAAGGTTTGTCACATTAAAAGCCAAATGAAATATGCTGGTCAATACCATCTCCTCGCGTCCGTTGAGATCTGGATAATTACCAAAAAACAATGGCACAGGCACATGAGACCTGCAATATATTTGCAGACCTCTCCCAAGACAAGGACCGGGCCAGCCTTCTACCCGCCACTTCGCTCAAGCTTGGGCGTTCTTGGAATTTTCACTTCGTCGAGACTAAATGGAAAGGCGGGAGCGTCCAGCCTGACCGCAGCGCGCAAGCGGCTGGAGCGGGCACGCGGGTTTTGTTGTTGCTCCTCGCGAGTTGGCGTTATCGTGCGCTTGTTCAAAAGAGCCAGCGACGGCCTGAAGCCATCTTCTTCCATATTCTCTGGAAGGTGCCGCGACGGACGCGATTTAGGAATGGCTCGATTGGCAAAAAACTGTTTGACGATGCGATCTTCCAGCGAATGAAAGCTGACAATCACAGCCCGCCCGTCAGGCGACAATATCTGCTCAATTGCCGCCAGCCCCCGCGCCAGTTCTTCAAGTTCGCGGTTCACATATATGCGCAAGGCCTGAAAGGTGCGGGTAGCTGGGTGTTTGGCAGCACCAGGGCGGCGGCCAATGACACTCGTGACGAGATCAGCCAATTGCAATGTCGTGGTAAAGGGCTTATTCTCACGCTCAGAGACGATCGCTCGTGCGATCACCCGTGCCCGTCGCTCTTCGCCAAGCGCTGCTATAATACGGGCAATATCTGCTTCGGTATATTGATTGACCACATCCGCAGCTGACAAACCCCGGCACGACATGCGCATGTCAAGGGGGCCGTCATGGGCAAAGGAAAAGCCGCGCGCCGGATCATCAATCTGCATGGATGACACCCCAACATCCAGTACGACACCGTCAACATGGCTTACGTCATGCGCCTTGATGAGCTCTTGCAAATCGCCAAAGCGCCCAGGGATAAAGGAAAAACGATCACCATATTTTTTCTTGAAAGCGCGTGCCGTGACGCCAGCTTGTGGATCACGATCAATAGCAATGAGCTGGCAATCAGCGGCATCGAGAATGGCACGCGAATATCCACCAGCCCCAAAGGTGCCATCCACATAAGTCTCGCCGCTTTTTGGTGCAAGTGCCTCCAGCACAGAAGAAAGGAGGACAGGAATATGTCCAGCAGGTCCGCTATTTGCACCTAGATCACTTGGATCATTTGGTTCGTTCGGCCTCGAACGTGCCTTTTTGGTGCCCCGACCAGACATTACTCCTGTCCTCCTTCGGCTACACCGCCCCCTTTGGAGCGGCGCCCCACGCCAAGAAGTTTGCGAAGCTCGCGGACTTTTTCGCGCGCTTGCAATCGGTAAGCCTCAAATTTTGCAGGCTCCCAGATTTGAAATTTTCCCCCAAGACCAACAAACACAACCTTGTCAGTAATACCTGCATGTTCGCGCAAAGTGAGCGGTAGATTAACCCGGCCATCAGTGTCGATCTTCAACATTATGCTGTCTCCATATAGCGCGGTCGCGAGTTGATCTTTTTCGTCACCAAAAGGAGCCAGATCCTCAAGCAACTCACCGATCTTGTTGACTAAACGGGTGCCCCCAGCATCAAGAGCCGGTGCATCCAGCGAGGGATAACAATAAATACCCTCACCGTCTTCCTTGGCCAATATAGCACGAAAGCTGGCCGGAACCGACACGCGTCCCTTGGCGTCAATCTTATTGGTAAAAGAGGAAACAAACTGCCCCATGCCTACTAGCTCATGCCTTTTTTGGTCGCTAACAAAGCGCGCCAATATTCAGATCTACAATCACAAAAGGCCCCCCAAGGCCCCTCCAAAAAAAACAGGGCGCGCCGGACTTAAAAGTCTCTTCTCGCGCCGCAAAACCCCCAAAACCCAGATTAATCCATACGGACAATCTCACAGGAACAGGGGGGAAGCTGGTTTACAGGCATCCTTGTGGCCTCACAAAAGATGCGTCCTGACACAGACATTAATGCAAACCAGCTTCCCCAACCGCCCCATCTAAAAGTCCCCACCATAGATGGGTGAAAATGGAATATCATGGGATTATATGGTCGTCAATGGTTTATTAACTATACTCATTGGCATTTCGTTCACATTCTCAGGTGCAGGCGAGAAAAATTCCGAGACAGAAACAGCTGATGTCAGATGCAGCTCCCCATTGCAGCGGCGTTCGCTCGATGCTTTTGTGAAAGATCTAAATTTTTGTGGATAAAATAATTCAGCTCGACGCTTCATTGGTGAAACGGAGCCATCAATTCGACATTTCATTGTCCAGCATTTTGTCAACTCAAGACTTCGCAGTCAGATCGAAGAACTTAGTCTGTCCCGGCTTGAGATGCCCCACGTTTTCTAGACACCTTGCAGTTTCCATTTTTGCTATTTTTCGAAATCGATGGGAGACAGCATGCCGTTTCTGCCATGCTTTCGCTTGGGGTTGTAGAAAAATTCGATGTAATCGAAAATATCGTCCCGCGCCTGTTTGCAGGTTGAGTAGATTTTGCGTCTGATACGCTCGCGTTTGAGCAGATGAAAGAAGCTCTCGGCAACGGCATTGTCGTAGCAATTCCCTCGACGGCTCATGCTGGCTTCCAACTTGTGGGTTTGCAGGAAGGATTGCCACTCAAAGCTGGTAAACTGTGAGCCTTGATCAGAATGCACAATCACCTTCTGCTTTGGTTTTCTGCGCCACACCGCCATCAGCAAAGCACTCAGAACAAGATCCATGTGCATGCGTGATTGCATCGACCAG
>JAJRQA010000159.1 GCA_024280475.1 Alphaproteobacteria bacterium | reverse complement strand
TGATCGACGAACCTCGGCCCTGATGCGCCGTTTGCGCGACAAGGAAGAGCTGTTTGCCGAGATCGACAAGAAGGGTGATATTTACGTGGAGAAACATTTCGTGGGCCGTTTAAATGGTTTTTGTTACGCGCCAGATGGCAGTGCAGAGGGGCTGCAAGGCAAGGCTGTGCGCCATGCTGCCGCCAAAATCCTCGCAGGGGAACTGGCCAAAAAAGCCGAGCAGCTGATCGCCTCCAAGGACAGCGCCTTTTCGCTATCGCGCACCGGCAATATTCTATTTGACGGTGAGCTGATCGGGCGACTGGATCGCAGCGAAAACGTGCTGGCACCTACCCCGCACCTGTTTTCCGATGAGCATCTGGCAGTGAACGACAAGGAGCGCATCCTCAAGCGCCTTGAAACATGGCTCGCCACCCTGGTTGGCGAGGTGCTCAAACCTCTTGTGGAATTGCAAACCGCCAGCGATATTACCGGCCTGTCGCGCGGTATCGCCTTTCAGCTGATCGAAAATTTTGGCAGCCTGAAACGATCTGATATTGCTCAGGATCTGCGCCAGCTCGACCAACCCGCCCGCAAACAATTACGCAAATATGGCGTGCGTTTTGGAGCATTCAATGTGTTCGTGCCAAGCCTTTTGAAGCCTGCCGCCTCTGAACTTTTACTGTTGTTCTGGGCGCTCTATGACCGCTCAAACAATATTGAACCCTATGATTTGCCAGAAGCGCCACGTGCGGGCCTGACATCCGACATCAACGACAAAAAGCTGCCTGAACAGTTTTACCGCACCGCCGGCTTCCAGCCCTGTGGTCCCCGCGTTGTGCGCATGGATATGCTGGAGCGCCTCGATCAGCAAATCCGGCCGCTGATCATCTGGCGCGCTCAAAAAACCAGTGATCCGCAACCAATTGGCGCCATCGGCAATGGTGGTTTTTTGGTGCAGGCTGACATGCTGTCGATCCTTGGCTGTAGCTGGGATGAAATGAAAGACATTTTGCCAGCCCTTGGTTTTGCCGTTGAACGCAAGAAAATCATTGTCAAAACGGATAGCGCTGAAGCCAAAAAAGCCTCAAGAGCGGCGCTCATGGGCCTCAAAGATTTTGTAACCATCCCCGATGAGCAATCAGAAACAGTTGAACCAGTTGAAGACCAGTTCGAAGAAATCTGGCGCCCCAAACGCCAGCAGTTTTCACGTCCCGCACAACATGGCCGTCAGGACAACCGCTCGTCAAACCAAAACAGATCCGGGCGCAAGGACCGCGCAGGCAATTCTGAGCGCAAAGAGTATAAGGGCAAAGGCAAGGGCCGCAAATATCAAGACCGCAAGGGACAAAAACCTGGGTCTGGCGCTCCTAACCGTCCGCGACCAAAACCGCGCCGCGCCGATCCAGATAGCCCCTTTGCAGCGCTGGGTGATTTGAAAAAACAGTTGGAACAAAAGAAAAAATAATCCCGTGCCCGCAAACTCTGATCCCTCAATTCGCCTGGACAAATGGCTTTGGTATACGAGAAAGGTGAAAACCCGATCGAAAGCCACGAAGCTCGTCAAGGATGGCAAGATCAGGATCAACACGGTAAAAACGTCCAAAGCCTCGCAAGTGATCCGCGTCGATGATGTCATCACTGCCGCTATCGCCACCAATATATTTGTCTTGAAGGTGGTTGAACTCGGCAACCGGCGCGGCCCGGCTATCGAAGCCGTGACCCTTTATGAAGATCTGACCCCTGCCCCGATCAAGCAACCAGCGGCCAGGCCACGGCGCCCAGAACGCGACAAGGGAGCCGGGCGCCCCACCAAACGAGAGCGCCGCCAGACTGATCGTCTGCGCTGGAATACGCTTTATGATGCCGGTGATGAATGATCACCCAAATCACCCGCAAAAAGGCTGGTCTGAAGCAATATTTTGTTTTATTTTACTTATATCTATTAAAGAACCTACGCAAAGCGGTTGACATCGGGGCCACTCATGGCCACTTAAGGCAATGGAATTTTCAGGGAGAGCGATCAAAAAATGACTTATATCGTCATCGATGCCTGCGTTAAATGCAAACACACCGATTGTGTCGAAGTCTGTCCGGTGGACTGTTTTTATGAAGGTGAGAATTTTCTCGTCATTCACCCTGATGAGTGCATTGATTGCGGCGTCTGCGAACCCGAATGTCCGGTCGATGCCATCAAGCCAGATACCGAACCTGGCATGGATCGCTGGGTCGAGATCAATACTAAATATGCCGAGCTTTGGCCCAATATCACCATCAAAAAAGATCCCCCGGTCGACGCCGAGAAATTTACTGAAGAAACCGGCAAATTCGAGAAATATTTCTCTGAAGAACCAGGTAGCGGCGACGAATAATTAGCTCACGGCTATTCGTGCTCCGCACGGCCTCCGCGTGGGCGGGCAATGCCCGGCGCGCAGTCGCGCTTGCCTTCCGTTGGTCGGATTATTTCGCTCACAGCTATTCGTGCTCCGCACGGCCTCCGTGTGGGCGGGCTACGGCCCGGCGCACAGTCGCGCTTGCCGATGAGTACATCGGTATTCTTGTCTCTTACAAGAGATCATCGGGAAAAACGAAGTTGCGGCGATCAATAGCGGATTAAACGCTCTTTACACCCCAACGCCCTGTTCGACCACCCGCACGCGGCTGCGGCCACTACCTTGTTTCTCGACCCGCACCTGCACGGGGATACGTTCCGTTAAAGCCTCAACATGGCTGATCACCCCAACTTTGCGCCCCTGACTTTGCAGGCTATCAAGCGCTTCAATAACAATATCCAGCGAGCGCGCATCAAGTGCTCCAAACCCCTCATCAATCATCAATGTATCGACAAAAGACGAGCGACCATCTAGTTGAGAGAGACCAAGCGCCAGCGCCAAAGACACCAAAAAACGCTCGCCGCCGGACAAGGAGCGCACCGAGCGAATTTCCCCGCCCATCTCGATATCAACCACCTGCAACCCCAGACCGCCAATGGCGTTTCGCTCGATCTTGTAGCGCGGATTGATATGGCGCAATTGCTGATTGGCTAGCGCAATGAGATGATCAAGGGTCACTCCTTGTGCAAAACGGCGGAACTTATCGCCTGTTTTAGAGCCTATCGCGCCGCTCATCACTGCCCACAGCGAATGCTTTTTTTCAACGCCTTCTATTTTACGCGATAATGAATGCCGGTTCTTACGCGCCATATCATCGAGCTCGAGCGCACTCTTGTTCTTGCCAAGATCGATCATCAACATGGCTTGATCAGCTTCGATTTCTTGTAAACCATCCTCAAGCTGCGGGCGCTGGCGCGATGGTTTGGCCACGCTTTCAATCTCAACGAGATGCCGTTTGCGATCAGACAAGAGCGCCGCGCTTTTGGCCTGATGTGCGACCAGCCGAACCATTCGCTGCTTTAATAAGCTGATCTCCTCATCCGGGATGGCCAGCAAGGACAGAACTTGCGCCAATTGCAGATCTTTTTTACCCAAAGCTGCATCACGCGCCTTTGTTACCTTTTGTTCTGTACTGCTGGTGATCTTTATCTGCTTCTCCACACGAGCAAGGTTTTTTACGACTTCTTCAAGTCTCGCGGCGCTCTCGCGCTTGGCAACAATGATCTCTTGCAACGCCTTGTTGTCCTGCTTTACGGCCTCTTCCATTTGTTTGCGGATTTTCACAACAGATCGCCCCTTAAACAATTCGCGGCGCTCGCCTTCCTCTCCTACCAACTGTTTTTTGAGCTGCGTCAAGCGACCTTCCAGCTCGCCGCAGCGCGCGCTCATATGTTCAATCCGCTCAGCCAGCACCGCCTCCTCGCTTTGTCCCTTATGAAGAGCTGTTTGGATCTCTTCGCCCTCTTGTTTTTGCCGATCATAGAGATTGATGCGATTTCGCATTCCGCGCTCTACCTCTTGTGGATCGCCTTCAAGGTCCGTTTTGGAGACATCTGCACCCGTCAGCAAAGACACCAGCTGCTCAAGAACAAGTTGGTAATGAGCGTTCATCTGATGTGCACGCTCACCCATCTTACGGGCCTCGCTATCCGCTTTTTGACAAGACTTTTCCAACGCATCATTTTCGTCTATCTGCGTCTGTAATTCTTCTTCAAGTGAGCGAATCTGCTCGGAATAGTCGCGGCTCTCCGCTTCCAGCTGCTGGATGACAATCAGCTGTTTACGCACATCAACCATCTGATGCTCATTGGTTTCGCGCAGCTGTTCAATATGGGGAAGCAGTTTATGAGGTGGCTGCTCGCCGATCAGTTGCAGATCAAGATGCTTGGCCGCTATTTGCGCCTCATGGATCAGGCCCCCCGTTTGCAATTGCAGCTTTGCAAGCTTGTTATTTGCCCTTCCTAACCGATCATCTGCGCTTTCAATCCGTGCTCGCGCATGTTCGATGGCTTGTTGAGCACGGCGGCTCTGTTGCTCGTTATGCGATATTTTTTGCGCCAGTTCGTTCGTGCGAACGCGCATCAGTTCAAGCAATTCATTATTGGCCTTGTCATCATGTCCTGGATGATCGCTGGAGCCGCAAACAACACATGGTTCATCTGGTTGCAAAGAGGCCCGCAACGACAATACCTGTTTTGACAACGCGCTTTTGGAACGGGTCAGCGCTTCTTGCGCCTCTGCTGCCCGGCTTTTCAAATCGCTCAATGCTGTCTCCAGATCTTGCAATTGCCGCTCCGTTAGCAACCGCTTTTCTCGCGCCTCCAGCCGAATTGTATCCGTTTTTTCGATTATGCTGGTTTGCTCCACCAGCCGTTCGACATGATGATGCAATCTGTTGAGCTGCGTTTGACATTCAGATTGATGATCCCGCTTGCCGCGCATTTCATCTGGCCGACTGTTTTTGAGATTTCTGGCGCTGTCGTCGCCTTTCGCCCGCAGCTTGGTGAGGCTGCTTTTCAAAGTGTCCGCAATGCCTGTTTTTTGATCCAATTGTTTTTTGGATGCCTTATCACTTCGTTGCTTCTCCTCTTGCACAGCTTGTAAATCATGAAGCTTCGTGCGCAGATCACCAAGAGAGCGAAACAACGAATTCATATCTTTTGCACGCCTGGACACGCTCTCTAATGCCGCATCTTGCAACAGTGCCCGCTGCAATGCTTCAAACTGCTCATTCAGATTTCTAGCGCGTTTTTGCTGATCGACCTGTTGCGCCAGCAATTGCGTCTGGACTTTTTGCCCCTCGAACAGATCCCTTTCCTCTTCGCTACGACGCGCCTTTAACGCACTTATTCTGGTATCCAGCTTTGCAGCGCGCTCGAACAGGGGCACAGAAATTTGTAATTCCTGCTCGGATTTTTCAAATTGTTCGCTCTTTTGCTTCTCCGATTTATCTGATTGCTTGAGCGATTGCTGCAATGCTTTTTGTTCTTGCTGCAGCGCCGTTTGCTGTTGAGCCAACTCGTCCAGTGATCGGCGTTCACGTACCACTTTTTCAATAAGTCTTTGCAGCGAGCGGGCTTTTTCTATATTTGCCAGCTGCTTTTGACCGTCCCCCGCCTCAGCCAATTGCTGCGCGGCCTGCTTTGCCTGATCGCTCGCAGCTTCCAATCGTTTAAAAGCCTCTCGCTGGCGCGCGTACCAGTTGAGCTCGATACGGGCTTTCTTGCCCTTCTTGGTCAGCTCATCATGGCTGCTCTGCGTAGAGTTGATCAATTCTTGCAGATCGCTACGATCTTCATCTGGCAAGACAGCTATAAAACCTGTTTCTTTTTGCAGGTCTTCCAAATCGCGCGATGCTCTTCGCTCCGCCTCGAATGCTTTTGCTGAAATTTTCGAATAGAGTTCAGTGCCAGTAATTTTTTCCAGCAGATCAGCACGATCACCATCCGAGGCGCGCAAGAACGCATCGAAATCATTTTGCGCCAGCAGTACCGTGCGCCCGAACTGGTCATAGGTAAGTTTCAGGCGCGAGGCGATTTCTTCATCGACGCGTTTTTTACCAGACGCCAGCACGCTATTATCTTTCAAATCAATGAGGGCCCGTTCAAAATCCAGCAGGTTGCCGCTGGTTTTACCATAGGCGCGGCGCACCCGCCAGCTGGCCTGCAAGTGCTTGTCATCAATCATCAAATCGACTTGCGCATAGGCATCCGCGCAGCCCGTGCGAAGGATCGAGCGGGGGTCGCTGGTTGCCAGCGCCTCCCCTCTTGTGTTCTCGATCTTGTTTTTGCTCCCCTGCGCGCTAATGCGGGGATAGCTGCCATAGAGAGCCAGACACAAGGCATCAAGAATGGTCGATTTACCCGCGCCGGTTTCGCCAGTAATCGCGAAAAGTCCACAACCGAACAAAGGTTCTGAAGTGAAATCAAGTTCGAAATTTCCTTGCAGGGACGCAAGATTACGTCCCCGTATGGCAAGAATTTTCATGTGCTCACCTCATTCAGGAGCTGATGAAAACAAGCAATATGTTCCTCTTGCGGTTCGCTGCCATAGCACTCAATAAAGGCCTCTTTAAACAAATCATCTGGATGAAGTTCGCCAAGCCTCTTCACCGCCTCAGGCTTGTTACGCTCGCGTTTTTGCCCCGGCCAGGCAATGTCGGGGGCGACATCGCGAATGGCAAAGTCCAGACAAATCTCATCGAGCTTGGCGCGAATGCCCGGTTGGGGCCCCTCTATCTGCAAGGCGATCTGCACGAAAGGCCTTTGTTCCAGCGGCGCTTCTGCATCTAATGCCATGTCTTCAAGGGCGCCGCGAACGTCCTCTATCTTCAAGCGCCCTTTTGGCGGCACCCGCAAAAAGGGAACAGGGCGAGCCAGTTTGAGATGTTCGCAAGACGTCTTTGTCTTCGTCAGATTGACGAGGCTGACGCCATGCTCATAGGTGCGCTCGACCACCGACAATGGCATGGGAGATCCTGCATAGCGAACGAGGCCTTGTGCCGGTTTTTTGACTTTGGCAGCTTTGGCCCCCTTGCTCTTTTTAGAGGCAGGTTTTGTCGAAGACGCCTCACCCAGGCTTTGCGCCCGGTGCAAATGACCAAGCGCCACATAGTCCGCGTCACGGCCAAAAATATCTGCGGGCACCGCATGCTCGCCGCCAATAACGATAGCTCGCTCTGACAGGGATTCAGACAGGCTGGCCCCTTTGACATGCAAATGCCCGGTGACCACAAGTGGCAGATCACCTATCTGCTTGCGGCAGGCTTTGATGGTCTGGCGGTAAAGTTGCTTGATACCCTGCACCAACGGCGAGGGGGCACCTTGTTTTTGTGGAGTCAAAAAACTTGGCAGGTCGGCAGGTCGAAGATAGGGAATAGCCAGAATATAGCCACTGACCTTACCCCCTCCTTGCACAGGGATCAGATGGCGATGCAAGTCGGGTGTGCCGTCCACCAGATGCAAGGAGCCAATTGCCACCACATTGGCCCGCTTCAGCAAAGGCCCTGGAGCCTCCAGACGCCCGGCGCTATCATGATTCCCCGCAATCATTACGGTGAGAAGATCAGGGGCTTTGATCGCCAGCTCGTCGAAAAATTCATACAACATTTTGTACATGGTACTGGAGGGGTTTTGATGATCGAAAATATCACCAGCAATGACCAGTGCATCCACCTCGTTGGCAAGGACCTTCGAGGCGATCTCTTCAAGAACCCGTGCCTGTTCAAGCTCGCGCGCCCAGCCCGCCAGTTCATGCCCGATATGCCAGTCCGCTGTATGCAGGATTTTTATAAGACGGCCTCCTTTGTACACCACACCATGTCGAAAGTGTTCAGGTCATACGATATTGGTATTATGTGCAACAAAAAAAAGGAGGCTTGCGCCTCCTTTTTTCATCTCTTTTTAAAAAGTCTTATCATCCAAAACCGCTATTTTTTATCTTTGTCTTTTTTATCTTTTTTGGACTTCTTGTCTTTTTTCTTATCTTTCTTTTTGGATTTTGACTTCTTCTTTTTGGCACTCTTCTTCTTGTCATCAGATTTTTTGGCGTCTGATTTCTTATCTTTCGCTTTTACGTCCTTGGCTTTCTTCTTGTCAGCCTTCTTGGCTTTTGAAGGTTTCTTGTCCTTTTTTGCTTTGTCAGTCTTTGTCTCAGATTTGGTTTTTGCAGTCGATTTTTTGCTGCTGTTTGCTTTCTTTGTGTCCTTATCGCCAGCTGCCGGCTTGCTTTTCATGGCCTTCTTGTCGGTTGATTTAGCACCGCTTTTCTTTGTGGTTTTTTTCGCGTTGCTGGGCTTTTTGGTATTGGCAGCTGCATCACCGGTTTTTTTCTTGCCACCCTTTTTGCGGCAATATGAGCTTACTTTTTTGCCCTTTTGCTTGCCCTTGGAGATAGTATAGCCATTCACCCAGGTGCAGGTGGTTGACCTCTCGCATGTGGTTTGTCTCGTCGTTTCTTTGCACTCTTTGGCACTTGCAGGCGCCATTTGGACAAATACAAAGCCCGCGATCAGCGCCAAGGCTGACAATATGCGCATTCCATTATCTCTCATTTTAATTCCCTCTTGCGTGATATGACTTAGGACGTACCCTAACAATATTCACGTACATATGCACGTAAAAATCTGCAAACCATTGCTGTAACTGGTTTTAAATAAATTGATCGTAAACATTAAAAATTAAAACAGGAGCAATTGATATCAATTACTCCTGTTATAATTACTGCTGTCTGATCGACTTCTAACCTAGATAAAGTCTTTGCCTCGCAAAGCATTGACGAACCGCTTCAAAATCCCCCCGCGATTACCTCCATAGGTTGGATGTCGCGAGATATTCTCACCATTTAATATTGTGGCTGCGGGCACGCCGGCTGGCTGCTCTGGCTGTATTTCCACTTGCTCACTCACTTCGGGTACACTTGGCTCATCATCATGCAGGGCAATACCAGCCGCACCAACTGCAGCAGCAGCAGCTCCAGCGGCCACCACAGCCTGTGTATCCACATCGACGTCAGAGAGCAGACCAGCGATCTGCGCACTTTCGTCTGCTACAGGTATGTCAGGAATCGCTGCAATTTCGATTTCCGGCATGACGATGGCTTCAGGAACGACTTCGATCACCGCTTCTGGAACGTCTTCAATCCCGACCTCAACCGGATCTGCTGCGATCTCGGGAATAACCTCGATTTCAGTAGCCTCCGGCACCTCAGCGATCTCCACTTCAGGCTCAATTTCCGGCACTGCGATTGCCTCGATATCTGGCACTTCGATTACGGGTGCGGCCTCTACAGCCACGTCAGCTATCTCTTCTTCAAGCACATCTATCTGAGGCTCTATGGCCTCGACATTGATCGCCGGCAGGGCCACATCGCCCGCTTCAATTTCAACTTCAGGGACTTCAATCAGTTCAATTTCTTCGGCAATTTCACCGGTCTCAACCGTTTCTGAAGAAAGCTGCCCCGCAACCACGGCAGCAGCGACCCCGCTCACTGCCGCGCCTGTCACGACGCTTGTGAGATCCAGCGCACTTTCTTCAGCATTTTCTACAACACTTTCAGGGGCGCCTTCAGAAACAATCTCAATTTCAGGTTCAATAACTGGCTCTGCGGTCTCAAGCTCATCATCCGCTCCACCGCCCTCTTTATCTTTCCACCAATTTGGAATCGATTGTTCGTCATCCGAGGTGATATTTTGCGGATCAAGCGCTTCAGCGTTCGGCGTGTCCGTAGTCACAGCATCCACCGCCAAAGCAGCACCAGCAGCCCCCGCAATGCCAACGGCAGGAACAACCACATCAATCTGTTCATCAGCAGAGGCCGGCTCATTCACAACAGTAGCTGGTGCTTCGCCAACATCGCCGCGTAGCACCTCGCTAACAGCACTCAGTTCTTCGCTCGACATATCTCGCTGCTGAACGGCTTCGGCAATTTCATCAAGCTTTTGAATTGCCAGATAATGCCGATTACCTGTCAGTTTCTCATCAGCTTCTTTTCTTAACTCGCGGATTGTTTCCAGGAAATTAGCTTTTTCCGGCGTATCCATATTATCGTCTCCCAATCGTTCCCTGTTCGGCCTGTGAACTCATTGTTGAATCACGGCCCCTCTTCGCAATCATTGTCTAACCCGCGGACTTCTCTTTTTTTATCATCCGTGTGTTTATTTCAAGCTTTGTCCTTTTTAACGGGTTAAACGCGATTTGTATATGGGAGAAGAAGAACGGCGCATATCGCTTTTTGGCAAGGATTGACAACGCAAAACAAGAGGCGCCTTGCCAGACGCCTCTTGTTCGGTTTTTTAGACCAGTTTCCTGTGAGAGGGGAAGAAAACGCCGACTACCAGTCATTCATTTCAACGGCGGCTACGATCGGGCCGCCATCGCCATCTTGCAATAGAATGACGCAACCATCTGTGTTACCTTGCGAAAGATGTTTTTTGGGCAATTTAATGGTCATTTTTTCACCGTTCCAATGGCCGATAGGCGTCAATTTGCGGACCACATTATGATAGGTCAACAACTCGCCGCGATTCTCGCCGCGGCGGATTTTGACGCTTTCCTTCTTTGATACAAGCGCCATCCAAAGGGTGGCCTTTTTTTGCGGACGATTGGTTTTTTTGTCGCCAACGGTGATAATAAGCGTGCCATCCCGGCTCTCGACGCGAAGATCAACAGGAGGATTTTTGGCCCGCGCCGCACGGCGCTTTTCGATCATTTCTTCAATGGCATTCTCGTCAGCACCGTTGTGGTGTGAGAGGCCATCGACGACCACTTGCGGCGTATAAACATGACCGACGCGAAATTGTCTGGCATAGGAGTGTTGGCGCTTGGTGAATTTTGGCTGCGCAAGCGTATCACGCCAGCCAAGATAATCCCAATAGTCAACGGACATGGAAAGAGCGATAACATCATCGCGGGCAATAAAAGTAGGAAGAAGAGCGTCAGCGCGGGGGCAGGAAGAACAGCCCTGCGAGGTAAATAGTTCAAGCAATATTTTGGGACTGCTATGGCTGGATTTCTTCATTGTGCCATCAGAAGCGCTCATAGCTGGAAGTGTCAGGAACAGTGATACCAGCAAGGCCAGAACATAAGCGCCCAACCTTGAAATCAAGGTTGGCATATACTGACTTATCTTCATGGTTTGGCGTAATTTAAGCATAGTTTCCTCAAAGCCCCCGATTTATCCTTCAAGCCCTCAACTCTATTCATGCAGGTCCGCTCGCATCAAGACCAGAAACCTTTGGCAAAGCTCCCAGCAGAAGGACAGTATCCTAAAACACGGGATCAATTGCCAGTCACAAGTGGGTGAAGAGCCCGTTTTCGCGGCGATACCTGCCCAAAAAAGCCTCACAGATCGCTGTCATAGGGGGTTGCATTGCCCAATTGGAATCACCATACTATAGTCGAATTAGTGCGTTAGCATTTTTTGGAACCCCGCAATCACGCGTATTTGCGGGTAAACACACAGATAAAGAGGTTTTTAGTCACCATGGCGGAATTTGACAATCAGGGATATGCGCAATCAGACATTGGTTCGCGGTCTTCCACAGATGCTGGCCTGCGCGCCTATATGTTCAGCGTTTATAATTATATGGCCGTTGGTATCGCCCTCACAGGCATTGTCGCCTATGCATTTTTCAGCATGGCAACCACCAATGACCCTTCGCTGGCAGTAGCATCCCTGGGCAATGGCACCCTGCTCACCGAACTTGGCAGAACAATTTATATCAGCCCCCTGAAATGGGTCTTGATGTTTGCGCCTCTTGGCATGGTCATGCTGTTTGCCGCGACCGCCCATAAAATGAGCCCCTCAACCGCTCAACTGGTCTTTTGGGGCTTTGCTATTTTGATGGGGATGTCATTATCCTCGATCTTTATTCGCTATACTGGCACCTCAATCTCTCGCGTGTTCTTTGTTACTGCGGCCTCTTTTGGCGCACTTAGCCTTTATGGCTATACCACCAAGAAGAACCTGTCGGGCTGGGGCACCTTCTTGTTTATGGGCGTGATTGGTGTGATTATCGCATCGGTTGTTAATATCTGGCTGCAAAGCTCCGCTCTGCAATTTGCTGTTTCAACTATCGGTGTGCTGGTCTTTGCTGGCCTCACCGCCTATGACACGCAGCGTATCCGCGAAACATACCAATATGTGGCTCACGATGCCGCTGCCGTCAAAAGCGCCGCCATCAATGGCGCATTGTCGCTCTATCTGGACTTCATCAATATGTTCTTGATGATGCTATCCCTGTTCGGCAACAACGAATAACTTGACCAACAAATTATATAAAAAACCCCCGGCCATCTGGCCGGGGGTTTTTTTGTATTGATAGCGCACCAGCAACATCGCGCGGTGTTCCATCGCGCCTAGCAGACGGAACCCAAGCTACAAGAAGAGCAGCTAAATGGGGCCCCGATAGCCGTGGCAGACAACCGCCTATTTGCACATATAAGCTAGACCATCGCCAGTCGGGGTTTTGGTTTGAGGATGCGCAGCACCTTTTCAAGGTCGCGGCCACGCTTCAATATTTGTCCCCCCGGGGCGATCACGCTATAAACGCCTTGGCGTCGCGCCAGTCTGGGGGTTTTCTCGACGCGGTAAAGCGGCACTTCGCTGGCATGGCGGAAGATCGAGAACACCGCTCTGTCCCTGAGCATATCAATCGCATAGTCGCGCCATTCTCCAGCCCCCACCTGCAGCCCATAGAGCCCAAGGATCAAGTCAAGCTCACGCCGATCAAAGGACACCACCTGCTCCTCATGTGAACGCCCTGCGCCGCCCATGTGACCAGTGCTCAGCCTTAATATTATGGGGTCACCTTCGCTCACAACGCCTCCTGCTGAAATACACGATCTGCTTTTAAGAGTGCCTCCCATTGGCTGGCAGGTCAAGCGCACAAGCTCAAAGGGTAAATATTAACAAGGCCGTAAAACCTCCGCGAAACCATCACGAAACTGCCCCATTGAAGTCTTTTGGGAGCCGCAATGAAATGCTTATTTAATCGTGTTGCAGATGTTCGGCTTCCAGGACAAAGACGATTTTGGAAAATAGCCCCCAAGCCCCTTTCCAGGATCCGACCTGGAAGTCGGACCGCAACAGATCTTTTAAAGGGCGCTCCACTCCCTTTATTGGTCAAATCGTTAGAGTTACTCAAGCCGGCGTCCCCAACGCCGGCTTTTGTGTTATTAGGGCAACGGTTATATGAATCACGCCCAATATTACAAACTGGTAAGGATTACCACAGTCTCGCCGTATTTTTTCCGCCGTTACGCCCCATTCCATTGCCAAAAAACAGATGTTGCCTGGCCCGGTTCATCCTACAGGTTTCGGATTTAAAGCCCCCCAGCCCCTCCGAACCATCAAGATGAACCGGGCCTTCAACACCCCCCTTTATCATTGTGATTTACGCTCAACTCGCCTAAAACCTTTTGAAATATATAATTGAACCAGGGAAGCCAACGGCCATGAGCGAGACAAGCGAACAAGACGCAAAATCCAGCGAAACATCATATGAGTTTCAAGCCGAAGTAGCGCGGCTACTGGAGCTGATGGTGCATTCGGTCTATTCCG
>JAJRQA010000158.1 GCA_024280475.1 Alphaproteobacteria bacterium | reverse complement strand
TACTCTTTTTGATTCAATGGAGATATAAAGCAGGTTGTCAAAGCCCAGTACAATCTGTAAAAAAACCAGCATCACCAGTGTGAAGAGATTATCGAGTGTCAAAAGACCTTCCATGCTGTATATCCTCCTTTAGAAGAGTTTTGTTGCCAATGTCGGAAGCGCCATAATGTGAGTGTTCCGACCACATATCATAACCATCATAACGATCATGAGCAAACCAGAAATCATTACCTTTGGCTGCCGCCTCAATAGCTTTGAGAGCGAAGTCATGCGCACGAAAATGAATGAGGCGGGGGTTGAAAAAGCCATCGTCGTCAATACCTGCGCGGTGACCAATGAAGCAGTGCGCCAAAGCCGCCAAAGCATCCGCAGGCTGCGCCGCGATAATCCAGACGTGCGTATCATCGTTACCGGCTGCGCGGCCCAGATCAATCCAGGTCAATATGAGGCCATGGATGAGGTTGATTTTATCATCGGTAATGATGACAAGATGAATACCCAAACCTGGCAGGGCTTGCAGGCCGGATCGCTGGAACGCGTTAAAGTCAACGATATTTTTGCGGTCGAAGAAACTGCAGGGCACATGATCAAGGGATTTGGCGGACGGGCGCGGGCTTATGTGCAGATCCAGAACGGCTGCGATCACCGCTGCACTTTTTGCATTATTCCATATGGTCGGGGCAATTCACGCTCCGTGCCAGCGGGCGATATTGTTGAGCAGATCCACCGTTTGTGCGGAGAGGGTTTTAGCGAAGTTGTGCTGACGGGGGTCGATATCACCGCCTATGGGGCTGATCTTCCTGGCAATCTGACGCTTGGCAAATTGAGCGCCAAAATTCTAAAGCTGGTGCCGGAGCTGGCGCGGTTGCGCATTAGCTCCATTGATGCGGTTGAGTGTGATGAGGCCTTGCTGGAGCTTATCAAAAATGAACCTCGTTTGATGCCGCATCTGCATCTGTCGCTACAGGCGGGGGATGATATGATTTTGAAGCGCATGAAGCGGCGCCACAATACAAGTAAGGCCGTGGAGTTTTGCGCCATGATCCGTGAATTGCGCCCTGATATGGTGTTTGGAGCCGATATTATCGCGGGCTTTCCAACCGAGAGCGATTTGATGTTTGAAAACAGCTTGCGCCATGTAGATGATTGCGGCTTGACCTATTTGCATGTCTTTCCTTTTTCGGCCAGAGAAGGAACGCCAGCGGCTCGCATGCCGCAAATGAACGGCAGCGTCGTCAAGCAACGGGCGGCGCGGTTGCGGGCAAAAGGCGCGCAGCGTCTTCAGCAATATCTGATATCCCAACAAGGTCAGATATTTGAGGTGCTGGTGGAACGTGAACTTATTGGCCGCACGCCACAATTTACGGAAATCAGGTTAGATCAGCCGGCCAATGCGAGTGGGATAAGGGCCGGGGCGATGATCAAGGCTCTTGTCACAGGCGTCAGTGATGATCATATGCTGCTTGGACAAAGCATGATGGGTCAAAGTCCTCGCGAAGAGGCCGTTCCAGGAGAGAAGCGATTGTGAGCGATTCCAAAGACAAAGGTAAGGACAAGCCAAAGAAAGGTCTGTTCAGCCGTATGTTTGGCAAGACAACTCAAACCTCTCCAGAGCCCGGCTCATTGTCAAAAGCCGAGGCGACGCCAGAGACACAGACCTTGCAAGAACAAGAAACGTTGGCTGAGCCTGAGATTACCCTCAGGCAAGGGACCTCGTTCGCAACAGACTCCGTGCCAGAGCAAATACCGATCGAAGAAACGGGCATTGAGGAACATGATGCCCCATCATTGGAGAGTGCGCCGGTTGTTGAAGACGGCGAACTCCCTGCCCAACGCAATTGGTTTGGTCGTCTCAAACAGGGGCTGACTAAATCCTCAACGCGCCTGAGCGACGGCATTAGCGGCATTTTCACCAAGCGCAAGCTGGACGAAGACACCCTGCAAGAACTGGAAGATATTCTCATTCAGGCAGATCTGGGTGTCGATACGGCCATGCGCATCACGGATAAGCTGGCACAAACGCGCCTCGACAAGGATATCAGTACCCTGGAAGTGCAAGATGTATTGGCCAGTGAAGTTGAAAGCGTTTTGGGACCGGTTGCGCAGCCCCTTGAAATTGATCAAGCGGCCAAGCCATTTGTCATCTTGATGGCCGGAGTCAATGGGGCAGGGAAAACGACGACGATCGGCAAGCTGTCGCGCAAATTTGGCGATGAAGGCAAGAAGGTTATGCTGGCGGCTGGAGATACGTTTCGCGCCGCCGCCGTAGAGCAGTTGGAAGTCTGGGGGGAGCGCACCGGCGCCCCGGTGGTCAAGCGCGAGATTGGTTCGGACGCTGCCTCCCTTGCCTATGACGCCATGAATGAGGCCAAAGCTGCCGGCATGGATGTGCTGATGATGGATACGGCCGGGCGCCTGCAAAACAAGGCGCATTTGATGGATGAGCTGGTCAAGATTGTTCGTGTCATGAAAAAACTGGATGAAACAGCGCCTCATGCGGTATTATTAGTGCTGGATGCTACAACCGGCCAGAACGCGCTCAACCAGACCAAGGTGTTTGGCGAAGCCGTCGATGTGACGGGGTTGGTGATGACCAAGCTCGATGGATCGGCAAGGGGCGGCATTCTGGTGGCCATTGCTGATCGGTTCAAACTGCCCGTGCATTTCATTGGCGTCGGCGAAGGGGTGGAAGACTTGCAACCCTTTAAGGCCGAAGAGTTCGCCAAGGCGATTGCGCAGATATAGACATTTGTAAAGGAAGTGAATTTACATGCCGCTCATTAAACTGCTCCTTGATCTTGGACCGCTGGTTGTGTTTTTTACCATCTGGTATATTGCCGGCAAGCAACCTGATGTTTTTGACGCTTATCTGCCCCAGGCTGTGGCTGGCAAAGGTAACGCTTTTTTCCCGGCGACTGCTGCGCTGATGGTGACAACACTTGTCTCGCTGGTCGCCAGTTTTGCGATCTTTAAAAAATTACCCACCATGCCGCTGGTCACAGCCGCGTTGGTGATGGTGTTTGGAGGTTTGACCCTCTATCTGGCGGATGAAACCTTTTTGAAGATGAAGCCGACCTTCATTTATCTGTTGTTCGCCGTGGTGCTAT
This sequence comes from Alphaproteobacteria bacterium, assembly GCA_024280475.1. Classification (GTDB taxonomy): domain Bacteria; phylum Pseudomonadota; class Alphaproteobacteria; order Rhizobiales; family JAKIUO01; genus JAKIUO01. The sequence continues at coordinate 9,274 of JAJRQA010000158.1, read as the reverse complement.
CCGTTGGTATGTTGCTTAATAGACCCTTTTTAAAATTAATGTTCGATGAGGCATTTTCTCTGACGCCAGAGGGTTGGCGCATTTTGACGTGGCGCTGGGTGATATTTTTTGCCTGTCTGGCCGTGTTGAACGAAGCTGTGTGGAGAAATTTTTCGACAGATATCTGGATCAAGGTGAAAGTGTTTGGATTTATCTCCCTGACTATGGTGTTTGCCATCGCACAGGTCGGTATCATTCAAAAATTCAGTACTGAGGAAAAAAGTGAACATTCATTTTAGTTAGAATTACTGCGCACACAAACTAATGACAGCCGTATCTATTTCAGTTTACTTAATTTTATTGTAGAAAAGAAAAAACATTCGTGGACCTCGCACCTTGTTTCGTACTACTATAAAAGTGTAGACGGGGAAGTTTTCTTTAACCCTGACGAGCAGATTGGTGTGTTCCCCCCCCATTCCTTATTGCGCACCAGCCAGGCCGTCTGAAAAAACTGATTATCTCATGACGAATAAAAATATCATGACCAAGAACCGACTAGACAGATCTCCCATCCACCTCTTGCACCGCGTTGAACAATATGCTGGTGACGTTTTTCATGAAGAAATGAGCGATGCTGGCTTGACGCCAAGGCAATATGCCGTGTTGCTGACTGTTTCTCAAAATGAGGGCCTGTCACAAACCGCGCTGGTGGATAAAACAGGCATCGACAGATCAACATTGGCCGATATCATTCGGCGCATGCTGAAAAAAGGCCTGTTGCGACGCAAGAGAACTAGGGAAGATGCTCGTGCTTATGCGGTGCGCCTATCGGCAAAGGGCAAAGAGGCATTGGCATCCGCTTTGCCGGCTGCCCTTACAGCTGATCAACGCATTCTCAAGGCATTGCCCAAAAAGGAACGTGATGAGTTCCTGCTCGCTCTTGTGCATATTATGGAAGCCATCAGAAAGATTGCTGACAAAGAGCAAAAAGGGTGATCAGCTGGTTTGTCTGATCCCAAATTGCCTTTCAACGGTCAAGCGCGGCGGTTTATCCCGGCGCGCTTGTGGCTGTCTATATTTCCAGATTTTGGCATTTCTCACTTTTGGCATTTCGGGCAGTAAAAGGTCGAACGTCCGGCTTGCGCGATACGCTTGATGGTGCCTTGGCATTTTGGCCGCGAACAGGGGCTGTGTTCGCGCCCATAGACTGCAAAACTGTGCTGAAAATAGCCAAGCGTACCATCGGTCAAGCGGTGATCGCGCAAGGTCGAGCCACCCTTTTCGATGGCTTCAAGCAGAACCTCCTTGATGGCCTTGGTCAGGCGCTCTGTCGCGATGGTCGGCTTTTTGTTGGCGCGTGCCAGTGAACTGGCCTTTTTGAGAGGGGACAGGCGGGCTCGGAACAAGGCCTCGCAGACATAGATATTGCCTAGCCCGGCGACGGTTTTTTGATCCAGCAGGAATGATTTGAGCGGTGCCTTGCGGTTGAGGGCCGCGCTGGCCAGATGGCTGGCGTGGAATTGGTTGCCAAGGGGTTCGGGTCCAATGTTTCGAAAAAGCTTGTGGCTTGACAATTCGTCGTCCCCAACCAGGGTCATAAAGCCAAAGCGGCGCGGGTCATTATAGCGGATGATCACCTTGTTGGAGAGGTGAAACACTACATGATCATGCGCGGGGTTTGGCAGATCGCTCGAAGGTTTATCGCCCGGTTTCTGGATCGTCACGCGGCCGCTCATACCCAGATGCATGACGAGATTTTCCGCACTATCAAGGGGGATCAATAGATATTTGGCCCGCCTTTTCAAAGGGCGGACCAGTTTGCCTTCAAGGCGGCGTTTGAATTCTTTGGGAAACGGGAAGCGCAGGTCCGGGCGATTTTGCTCGACATGGACAATTTGTGCGCCTTCAAGAACCGGTGCCAGCCCCCGCATTACTGTTTCGACTTCGGGCAGTTCGGGCATGTGGTTCCCTTCGGGGCCAATTGGCGTTATCTGGTGGTGTATTTTAACGATGGACAATCTGCACCATAGCGCCCAGGGTGCCGCTGCGCTATGGTGGCGTGATGAAAAGCCCGTTATGCCAAAGATCAATCTTTATGCTCTTTGGTATTAGTTATATGGAAGTGCTATGAGCAGCAAAAACGCGACCACAAGCTTTGGTTTCAAGACCGTTGAGGAAGATCAGCGCCAGGGCCTTGTCAACGAGGTTTTTTCGAGCGTCGCGGAAAATTATGACCTAATGAATGACCTGATGTCCGGGGGCATGCACCGCTTGTGGAAAGAGGCGTTTATCAACTGGCTGGCGCCTTCGCAAAGTTCGCAAAACTATCATCATCTTGATGTGGCTGGTGGTACTGGTGATATTGCCATGCGCTTGCTTGGCGCGGCCAATCCAAAAGCGCGCTCGGTGATTTGCGATATTTCTGGAGAAATGCTGCGGGTTGGTCAAAAGCGGGCGGTTGAGCAAGGCTATAATGAGCGCTTGTCCTTTGTGCAGGGCAATGCTGAGTGTCTGCCTTTTCCAGACAATTGCTTCGATGTCTATACGATTGCCTTTGGTATCCGCAATGTCACCCATATTGATCGAGCTCTTGATGAAGCGCGACGGGTGTTGAAGCGTGGTGGTCGTTTCATGTGCCTTGAGTTTTCAAAAGTTGAGGTCCCCATGCTCGACAAGGTTTATGATCTGTTTTCTTTCAATATCATTCCCCATCTCGGGCAGCTGACATCAGGTGATCGTGACAGCTATCAATATCTGGTGGAAAGTATCCGTAAATTTCCACCGCAAGATGACTTCGTGTCACTGATCGAGCAGGCCGGGTTCGAGCAGGTCAAATACCGCAATCTGTCGGGTGGCATCGCGGCGATGCATTCGGGCTGGAAATTATAGAGCGGCATTGGAAAACGGCAATTTGGGGTTAGGGTAGGATTGATGGCATCCATCACAAATATGTTCAAGCTGGCAAGGGCCGGGCTCACGCTGATGCGCTATGGCGTACCGATCCCGCCGCCCGGTATTGAGGCACCAGCTGGCTTCAATGCGCTTAAAATGCTGTCGGCACCGCTATGGTGGCGACCCTTTAAAAAGCATCAAGGCATAACGCCGGCGCTCACGCGTCTTGGACCAAGCTATGTCAAGCTGGGACAGTTTCTGGCGACCAGAGACGACCTGGTCGGGAAGGATATGGCGCGCGAGTTGACAAAATTGCAGGACCGCTTGCCGCCTTTTTCCATGCAGAAATCAATGGCTGTAATTGAACGCGAATTAGGAGCTCCCGTCGACGAGCTGTTCGCGCAAATCAGCGAGCCGGTTGCGGCCGCTTCCATCGCGCAGGTGCACAAGGCGCTGATCCGCGATGAAAAAGGCGAACGCTGGGTGGCGGTGAAGGTTTTGCGCCCCGGGGTCGACAAGCGGTTTGCCAATGACCTCAAGACTTTTTATGAAGCGGCCCATCTGGCCGAGCGCTTTGATCCAGCCGCCAAGCGGCTACGACCGGTGGCCATTGTCGATACGCTGGCCAATTCGGTGGCGCTTGAAATGGATTTGCGTCTTGAAGCGGCGGCGATCTCCGAGATGTCAGAAAATATTGCTGATGATAGTGGCTTTCGGGTGCCGGCAATCGAATGGTCGCGCACCTCGCAAAGAGTGCTGACAACGGAATGGATCGACGGTATTCCCTTGCATGATGTTGAGGCTGTGAAAGCGGCCGGGCATGACGCCAGGGCGTTGGGCGCCCATCTCATCCAATCTTTCTTGCGCCATGCCATGCGGGACGGTTTTTTTCATGCCGACATGCATCAAGGCAATCTGTTTATTGATAAAAAGGGCGATATTGTTGCCATCGATTTTGGCATTATGGGGCGGCTTGGTCTACAAGAGCAGCGCTATCTGGCGCTTATTCTCAACGGCTTTATCAATCGCGATTATGGTCGATCAGCGCAGATGCATTTTGATGCAGGTTATGTTCCGGACCATCATTCAGTCGCCAGTTTTGCACAAGCATTGCGGGCGGTTGGCGAACCCATTCAAGGGCGCACCGCTGACGAGATTTCCATGGGGGGCTTGCTTGGGCAATTATTCCACTATACCCAGGTGTTCGATATGGAAACGCGCCCTGAATTGCTGATGTTGCAAAAAACCATGGTGGTAGTGGAAGGCGTGGCCCGCTCACTGGATCCACAACTCAATATGTGGACAACCGCTGGACCTGTGGTCAAGGAATGGATGGAGCGCACCCTTGGGGTCGCTGGTAAATTGCGCGAGTTGCGAGACGAGAGCGGCAAGATGGGACAAATTGTTACAGATATGCCGAGCCTGCTGCTGCAGGGGGCTCGCACCGTGGAAGCGCTTGGCAATGCGACAAAGAATGGTGTTCATCTTGATGATGAAAGCATTGAAAAACTGGCGCGCGCGCAGCGCCAACACGGACGCATGGGGCAGCTGGCTCTGTGGATAGGAGCCTTGTCGCTGGTGGCGATGGCAATAGCCTTACTTTTTCCCCAGTTTGGCGCTATACTGGCCTCATAAGGTGCGTATCTCTCTGCCTGGGAATTTGTATAACGAGATAAAGTACGAATAGATGACTATTATATCAGCAAGAAATTTTCTGCCTTTTGGTTTAGCGATATTGCTACCACTCGCTCTGGCGGCATGTGGTAATTCAGGTAGTGGTTCGGCTCTTAAAAATAGTGCTAACCTGACCCCTCCGCCCCTGCAAGAGAACAAGCAAGCGGCCTCTGTCACTTTGCCAAAGTCCCCTGCTGATGCGAAAAAACTGCCCAAGCAAACTGCTAAAACGCTTGATAAAGAGGTTAAGAAGCCGATCATAGCAACGGCGGACGAAACAACAAAACCGATCATAAATGCGAAAGCCGGGATGCCCCCCATGCCGGTAAGGCGGCCCTATCGCAAAGTGCGTAAAAAGTCGGCTGCCCGGATGATCAAGGATCAACAACCCTCTGCTGACCATGCTAAAAAAATGGCCACCAAAGCAGTTGTGAAACCTAAAATACAAGCCAGAGCAGTACCTGCCGTCACGTCGTCGATTGTTGCAAAAGTGCCAAAAGCGGAAATGGTTCCAGCCCAGGCTGTCCGCGCCCAGATCGCACCTGAAGAGACGCCAGAATTGATCTTTGGTGGCTTTATCGATGGTTCAGGGGTCAATGCTTCCCACGAAGTGACGACTGAAGAAATCAAGGCTGCGAGAATGGAGCCAGACGATAGTGTGGCGAAAAAGCCCAGTTTTGGGCAATCTGAATATCGTTTTTCCAGTCAGAAATAATTCACTTGATATTGCTATGATGTTATTCTCTTATGAAATCCCAGTGATCGAAAGCTGGTCATAAAAATAATTGTCAGTCTTCTCGAACATTGCCCCGTAGAGGTGCGAGTTTTTGAAGAAAGTGGGGAACTGCTCAAAATATGAAGCAGATATTGCTTGTACCTAGCATCTTTTTGATGCTGATGCTCTCGGGTTGCACTGTCTCTCCCTCCGTGCTGGGCGGTAATGTTGCTGGCATTGGGAGCGGTGGGCTGCCTGACAAGAAATTTTCCCCCATCATAAGCACTCCGGATTCTACCGGTTCTATTGTCCCCCTGGGAGAAGAGGGAGCTGTTGTCGATTTACCTGATTCCAGCGCGCAGGCGCAGAATTCTTCCGTCATTCAACGCGCCCCGACATCATCTGGCGCAGCAGATGCGCTTGCCGCCGAAGATGAACAAGCCGTTTCTGCCCAAGAGCGTCATCGCCGTGAGCTTATCAATCGCGGTGATCTGCGAGAAGGCCAGCCTCTACCCGCTGAATGAGGCCAATATCAATTAGGATATTTGATTTCGCCGTTGTGGTTGTCACCCAGGGTGCAAAAGAAAAGCCACAAGGAGTGGCACCGGTGAGCAAGCGATGTCTTTGGGTGCAAAAATGACACCCCGGAGCTTTGATCACCAATTATTGATAGTGAATGACAAGCGGCCTGATTTTTCTGCTGGACTGTCAATGCAGTTGATCGGACAATGCGTGTGATCAACTGGATTTTATTGGAGGCATGACAATGAAGAAATTATTCATCACCTTGATGACATTGACGACGGTGTCCTTTGGCGCTTTAAGCCCGGCCGTGGCGAGCGGTGCCAACCTTGGCTATGACCCCTTGTACTGGAATGGGCCTGAAGGTTCTATCGATTATAATATACTGTTCGAGGGCAGCCCGCGACCAGGTTATCTGATGAGATTTTTGTCTCGGCGCCATAAAACGAGCCGGACCTGCTCAAGGTATAGCCGTAAATATTTGCGAACGGGGCGACGGTCCTGGCTGCGTAAATACGAAGCCTGTCTGGACAGACATAACTAAATTAATACGGGCTTTGGTATCGCAAAGCTCCTATCTGTGATTTGCATCACATTTCTCGTGGCTGTTGTTTCCTATTCTCAATTCAGTTGAAACGGGCTCGCGCCCTCTGGATCGTCAGGAGAAAAGACAATGCTGAAAAAAACAATTATCGTTCTTGGATTAAGTGTCATCACTATTGCCAGTATGCAAACCAGCGCCCATGCAGGTGGCAAAGGCTATAGTGGATATGATGGCTTGTGGTGGAATGGGCCCGACGGCACGGATCATAATGTGCTGTTCACAAAGAGCACCAAATACAAAACCTATTCCGCGAAGAGCTGCTCTTACTACAAGGGCAAATATATGAGTTCAGGAAAAAAATACTGGCTGCGCAAATATGAGATTTGCAAGGTCGACGAAGACTAGATTGCAAGTGAAACTGCGCGGAGCGAGCGGAAAACAGTTTCTGCTTGCTCCTCATGTTTTATTATTTCAAGCCATCCTTAAGGCCATTGATCAGTTTGGTGGACCGGATCTGCGTGCGAGCGACCATCTTCTCCCATTTATTTTTTGAGGCGAGGTGCTCGTCAATCTCGGCCTTGGCGACGGTTCGTGCAAGCTCTTTGAGGCCCGTCAGCGGTCTGATCCAGACTTTCATCTGGACGACCTTACCTTGCTCATCGAGCGTAAAGCGATCCACTCCTTGCAGTGTGAATTTACCAACCCGGGTTTCAAACTCGAACAGGACTTCGCTGCTCTTCACCCATGTGTCGGTGACGCGATAATCCTTGAAAATACCAAATACGCGTTCAAGGGTCTCAAAGACGATTTGTTTGCCATGCTTTGGCTGGAACACGGCTGGCGAATAAAATTCAATATCGTCATGGATCAAAGGCAGCATCAAGGAAGGATCATTTTTTTCAAAGATCTGGTGCCATTTGTCGATGAAGTCTTGTGCGTGAGATGAGGTCATCGGGCAAAACTATCATGCTTCTTGAAGTGAGCAAAGAACCTTCGATTGGATGCCTGGCACGAGGGCATTCGAGCGGCAAGGCGAGGGGCCGCTAAAGATGGATACCGGATAATTTTGAGGGTCGAACTCAATAATAACATACCCATTGGGGCCACAAAATTTCCGGCATGACGACGGGGATGATACTCACCAATCGTCATCCTTGAAAATATGCGGCCAATGAACTTTTACGGGGCATTGTTTTTGCCCCGCTTATTTATCGAGGATCCAGCTTGAGCGATCTTGCATGGTGCCGCTCAATTGATTACTCAGATGGTGGAATTTTCAGACAGTCTGTTCATTTCTCTAAACCGTCATATTTTCCTCAAGCATTATAACCTGGGCGACCGTTTTCAGCTTGGCTGATTTGTGTATTTCGTTTTGACTAAGGACGGGGGTCTGGTTGCGGAAGCGTTCAACGATGGAGCGCACAAAGGGCCGCACGCCAGGGCTGGTAATGAGCACGGCAGATTCTCCAGCGTTACTAGCCTGTTCAATCGCCGTTTGTACGCAGCGGATAAATTCCTGCAATTTTGAGGGTGCCATGGCCAATTCGCGATTGTCGCCATCGCCGATGATCGCCTCGATAAAGGCATGCTCCCATTGTGGAGCCATAGTAATAAGCGGCAAAAAGCCTTCATGATTGGTATGGGAGGCGCAAATCTGACGCGCGAGGCGAGAGCGCACATGTTCGGTAATCATTTGCACATTGGTGGTGTAACCGGTGGCCTCGGCGATCCCTTCCAAAATGGTGCCAAGATCGCGGATCGAGACGCGCTCGGTGAGCAGCATTTGCAGCACGCGCTGAATGGCGGTGAAGCTGACCTGTGCGGGGACAATCTCTTCCAGCAGGCGGCCCTCATGTTCAGGCAGCTCATCAAGCAGTTTGCGCACTTCGGCATAGGATAAAAGATCAGAGACATTATTGCGCATGATTTCTGTCATATGGGTCGACAGCACCGTGACGGGATCGACGACCGTATAGCCTTTGAATTGCGCCTGTTCTCGCAAGCTTGCATCGATCCAGGTGGCGGGCAGGCCAAAGGTTGGCTCAACTCCGTGGACGCCAGGCAGATCAATCTGCGCTCCGGCCGGATCCATGACCATATAATGATCAGGCATGATCTGTCCTTCACCGGCGCTGATCTCCTTGATCTTGATGACATACTCATTGGCCTGCATCTGCATATTATCAAGTATGCGCACAGAGGGCATGACAAAGCCCATTTCGGTGGCCATCTGGCGGCGCAGGGCCTTGATCTGCTCGGTGAGCCGGTCGCTATCACCGTGGGGATCATTGATGAGCGGCAACAGGCCATAGCCGATCTCGAGACGCAAATCATCCATGCGCAGCGTCTCGACCATGGTTTCCTCGGCGGGTTCCGCTTCCTCTATTTTTTCAGCAACGGCAACGGCCTGCTCTTCGATTTTTTGGTCCTCGAGGCTTTTACTGGCAATATAGGCAAGGCCTCCCGTGATCACTCCAAGGGTCATGAACGGCACCAGAGGAATGCCGGGTAGAACCGCCATCAGCACCATCAAAAACGAGGACATGCCAAGCGCTTTGGGATAGCCGGTGAGCTGGGTGCCGATGGCTTTTTCAGCCGATCCCTTGACCCCCGCTTTGGAGACGAGCAGGCCAGCGGCCAGCGAGACGATGAGCGCTGGAATTTGCGATACCAGCCCGTCGCCAATCGTCAGCAAAGTATAGGCCTGCGCTGCCTCTCCCATGGACAGGCCCATTTGTGCAGTGCCAATGACGATACCGCCAATGACATTGATAAAGGTGATCAGCAAACCGGCAACGGCATCACCGCGCACGAATTTTGAGGCACCATCCATGGCTCCAAAGAAGCCGCTTTCGCCTTCTAGTTCAGCGCGCCGTTCGCGGGCTGTTTCTTCGTTGATCAAACCAGCACCAAGATCAGCATCAATGGCCATCTGTTTACCGGGCATG
>JAJRQA010000157.1 GCA_024280475.1 Alphaproteobacteria bacterium | reverse complement strand
TCATTGAAATCTGTCTGGCCCGATGCAGCACGCACGACCGGATCAGCCCAGGCTTTGGCGGCGTCCTCCTCAAAGCCAAATTCGATATCCAGCACATAGGTGCCGGAACTTTTTCTCATCTCAATATTGCGCCGGATAATATGTTCAAAATAGTCCGGTTTGGCCCAGGGGTTTTTGTTGTTTTGTCCAAGGAATGTATAGATATTGTGCTTTTGTTCGCCGGGGTAGTCTGTGTAGATATTGAAAATCGTCAAAGGCAAAAAGCCATGCATATAGGCTTGCTGGCGGCTATCAACGCCAATATCGCCCTTCACATTCCAGAACACTTTTAGCCCGCCACTCATGGCAATGTTGGGCAAATTTTCCCAGTTCTGGGCGTGAGCGATAAAGCTTCTGTCACCACCAAGCCCCGAAACCAAAATGGCGATGATTGCTGCCAGGGGGGCAAGCAAAGGCCGGATCATGTTTTGCATTACTTTCCCTTTTGTCGCTACAATTAACCTGGTCGCAGTCGCCCGACAATCTTTTTCGCCTGATCGATAACATATCCCAGCCAGCCGCCATTTTGTTTCCAGATGGCATGGCGCACAGCCGTGACATCACCGGCAAGAGCTTCAATCCGTGAAGGCATCTCCAGCTTTTTGTCAGAAAAACCGTCTTTATGAGCATCAAAGCTGCGAAACCGGCCACCACCATGGGTTCCTGTCTCGTCCATGCCGGTATTGCGTACAAGGCTGGTTGGCGGGAATAATGTGATGCCATTTCGCCGGAACACCGACCAGTACCAGCGGATACCCCAGCTGTCGCGCTGGCCCTTCATCTGGCGTTGCAGCATGGTTGTATAATCGTAAACGCCCTCAAGATTAAAACGCTTGCGCAAGGCAGGGTCATGCGCAAGTTGTTCCCAGCCCGTCGCCATGGGATCGAAATGCTCCCAGGCGCGCTGCCATGTGCCCCAGCCCCATGTGGTTGTAAACGGCAGGAACAGCGCCCGGTCAAGCTCTGCAAACTCAGGCACAGCAAAAGCATAACCGGATATCTGACAAACCTGATCATCATCACTATATTGCTCAAGCGCGGTATTCATAAAGGTCAAAAAGCCCGGTGCCAGTTCAAAATCATCTTCAAGCACAATGACCTTGCCATGCTCAGCCAACAAGGCCTCAACACCAGCAATAATTGATGTGGACAATCCCTTATTGACCTCACTGAACCGATAATCCGCCCGCTCGCCCAGCAGCTCACGAGCCACGCTTCGCGCCGCTTCGACATCAGCGCGTTGATCTTCACGTTTGGGACCATCGCCAAACACGGTAATGGGACTATCATCAATCCCATCGCATTTAAGAAGGCTTGAAAGTGTTTTTCGTAAATGATCCGGTCTATTGTAGATGAAAATAGCGATGGAGGATTTTTGGCTCACTTCAGTCTCGCTTTTGCTGATCTGCTGGGGGCGAGGGGCGTTCATCCAGCGCAAGCTCCCGGGCGACCTTTGCAGGATTACCGACAACTATTGTATAGGGCGGCACATCCTTTGTAACAACAGAACGAGCGCCGACAATCGCGCCCTCGCCTATCGTAACACCTTTAAGGACAGATGCGCCAAAGCCAATCCAGACGTCATCTTCAATACGGACTGGAGCGGACTCGATGCCCGGATTTTCGCGCGGGTGACCCTTCGTAAATATAGCCTTGGTCTGTTCAAAGCGGGCGGCGCTATCAATCGGGTGAGAATCGCTGTCATGAATATCTACATTGTGCGAGATAAGCACTCGGTTACCTATCGTTATTTCATTTGCAGACCAGATATGGCTACCGGGTCCGACAAAACACCATTGCCCTATGCGTATCTTGCCGCCATAGCCAAAAGTAAGAAGTTCTCCAGCGACAACACAATTGTCCCCGATCGATATGGCATCTTTGTCGCCAACTATATTGACAACACGAGCGGCATTAGTAAAGCGCGTTTTTTTTCCAATAACAGCGTTTTCAACCGCAGCGCGGGTGCGTATTATGCCGCTTAATCGGTCAGAAGCTCTCAGGATTATCGAAAACATCCTTTATCCTTTTCCCTGCTTTATGGCGACCAGTAAATCTTTGGCATATTTTTGCAAACGCTGGTTCTGTTGCTCTGTCAAAGACTGGCAAGATGGCCTTTTGGGGGTCGGTTTGCGTGCAATATCGAGGAGGCTTGCGGCAAGCGCATCAACTGATTGGGGATCAAAAAACAGCGCATCTGGAGACTGTTCCTTGTGAATGTCAATATCCGACAAAAGCAGTGGGGCACCTAGCGCCTTGGCTTCTTCAATTGGTGTTGACCAGCCCTCAAAAAGCGAGGGGTTGATCAAATAGTCTGCGCTCGCCGCCAGCCCCAGCACATCCATGTAGGGAATGAGGCCAAGATAACGGAAATGTTTGTCCAGCCCCTGCGCCTTGACCGATTTCATAAGATCATCGAACAAAGCGGGGTGGCGTGGATCTTTTTGTGGACCGCTGGCAATCACCGGCAGCACTTCGTCGATATTGCCCTGTGAAGCCAGCTGGGCCAACGCCCTGATAACCAGCGCGTGGTTTTTATGCTTCCAGAATTGATTGGGCAGATAGATGAAGCGCGGCGGCAGGTCATATGTGCTGGTCAATTCGGCCTTGCAGCCTAGATGATCGGCAGGGTCAAGATTGATGGCAAATGGAACGACAGCGGTTCGGCCCTTGGTCGAGGGATAGAATCTTTCGCAATCGGCCCTGGCGGTCTGGCTGGACAGCATGACTGTGCGCTGCCATTTTGTCTGCATGCGAAAACCGATTTCGCGTTGCCACCAGCCCTTGCGAGAAAACATTTCGGGCATATGGTGGTGCTGAAAATCCGGCATCCAGGAGAGCACCGGCACACCAAAACGCCAGCCATAAAACACCGCATTTTCAAACATCAGATCAATTTTATGGCCCTTGAGAAAGGCTTCCAGACCTTTGTCGCGCCCACTCAGCATTGCCTTTTGCAGGCTTTTTCCTCGTCCGGCATTTTCAAACAAAGGATCGACAACCGGCGGTTCTACAAGCAGGGGAGCAAAAAGTTCATAATTCTCTTGCGCCTCATGTGGAGAGAGAAACAATTGCGCCTGCACCTGCCCGCCCAGATGACTTTGCATGACGCTGAGCATGTTGCGTAAATAATTGGCACCGCCAGCCCAGCCCATGCGACCTATGAGGGTAAAACCAACTTTAATCAATTTGACGGCCTCTTTTTCAGGTTTTCTGCGCCACAAAGCTGACCAGCCGCCCAGGTCGTCTGTCAATCTTTGACAAGCCTCTCAGTAGCAGGGACAAAACGGCCCGAGGAGCTAGAGCCAGAGAAATGACCGGCTTTAACGGACCGGCATATCCAGCCAGTCTGGACCGTAATTGTTCCATTGTTTGCGGACCGTAATTAATCGGCGAGTCAAGAGAGCCGATTTGACGCTCAATGGCCAACCCGGCTCCTTCAATCGCTGCGCGATAGGTTTTTATCTCAAAGGCGTTCTCACCACCATAGAGCACATGAAGGTCGTGGCGTTCAAGAAATTTCGGTAATTGTAACGGATCAGAGATCACATGATCGCGCAAGGCAATCAGCCTGCCGCCGGGCTTTAAAATACGGGCGATTTCGATAAGAAATTTTGGCAAATCATCGGCATGATGAAGAACCTGCCGCACGATAACCAGATCAGCCTCACCATCCTCAAGCGGCAAGGCCTCGCCGACCCCTGGACGGACATCTATTGTCAGTTTTGCTTCTTTTGCCAAACCACGAATAGCGCCCGCACCCACAAGGTCGGAGGGGTCTGGCTCAACAGCAACAACCGGCCAGCCATCACTGGCCAGTGCATAAGACACGATGCCGTTGCCTGCACCAATATCAACAGCAAGGCCCTTTGGCTTGCCAATCAGTTTTCGAACTTCACGCCATTCATTGCTCGCTGCATATCGCTCTGCCGCCCCACTCAGGGGCAGGTCAAAATAGCAATTGCGGACCAGTTCCTTTTGCGTCTTGTCATCAATCAGAGACTGGACAGCCTCTTCCCATGTTACTTGCGCACCCATACAGACCTCCAAATCATATGCATTTTCAGCTTTTTGCTTCGCGCCCCAGCTCTTTCCTGATCCATTTAACCGTCATGCTTAGTCCTTCGGCCAGCGGTGTGTTGGCGATAAGGTCCATCTTGTGCGTCAATACCGGATCACCGACCAGATGCGCCGGGTCGCCT
>JAJRQA010000156.1 GCA_024280475.1 Alphaproteobacteria bacterium | reverse complement strand
TGGCTCCAAGCGGCGATTTGCACAATAGATCATAGAGTATCCAGCCAAACGCAAGGGAGGCCAGCGAAATCATGATCGCGGTACCAGATGAAATTGCCAGCACGTTCTGATCGACCAGATATAGCTGCGCACCGGCATAATAAACAATGCACAACATGGCAAAGCCAGACAGCCAAGTCGCATAGGATTCCCATTTGAACCAGGTCAGATGTTCGGGCATTTTGGCCGGTGCCACCAAATATTTTTGAACATGATAGAACCCCCCACCATGTACCTGCCACTCTTCTCCATAAGCCCCGTCCGGCAATCCATCGGGTTTGCGCAGTCCAAGATCAAGGGCGATAAAGTAAAATGAGGAACCGATCCAGGCAATGCCGGTAATGACATGTAGCCAGCGAACGGCAAAGGACATCCACTCCCAGAAAATCGGGAACTCATACATGGATCAACTCCCCCTATAGGTCGAAAAACTGAACGGCGAGACCAGTAACGGGACATGATAATGCGCGCTCTCATCATCAATGCCAAACCGGATCGGCACGATATCAATGAATGAATTGGCCTGTTTGCCAGAAGGTTCCGCGAAATAATCGCCAATATGAAAATTCAACTCGTAAACCCCTGCCACCATCTCACCCGCCTTGAGGATAGGCTCGTCGGTTCTGCCATCGCTATTGGTGATCCTTGAGGTCGCCAGTTCGCGCGTTTCACCAACAAGGCGAAAAAGTTCGATTTTTACGCGTGCGGCGGGAATACCCTTGGCAGTATCCAGAATATGTGTCGTCAAAAAACCCGCGCTATTATCCATTATTCATCCTTTTTTTTAGCTATTGATGCCGTTCTTGCTATAAGAATGACAGCCTGGAATATCTATGGCGCTGTCGCAGATCATCGCGATATATCCGATCATTTTCGACTAGATCGATCTTATCAGAACCGTGAAAGGAATCCATGCCTCATTCTTATCCAAGAGACTTGCACGGATATGGGGCGCAGGTGCCCAATGCGCACTGGCCAAACGAGGCGGCGATTGCTGTTCAATTTGTCGTAAATTATGAAGAAGGCGGCGAAAATTGTCTGCTACATGGAGACCGCTCTTCCGAAGCTTTTTTGTCGGAAATTGTTGGCGCCTCCGCTTGGCCAGATCAGCGCCACTGGAACATGGAATCAATGTACGAATATGGAGCAAGGGCCGGTTTTTGGCGTCTGCACCGATTGTTCACCAGCGAAAATATTCCAGTCACGGTGTTTGGTGTGGCAACAGCGTTGCAAAGATCGCCAGATCAAACCCTGGCCATGATTGATGCGGGATGGGAAATCGCCTCTCATGGCTTGAAATGGATTGAGTATAAAGATCATTCAATCGAGGCTGAGCACCAAGACATGATCGAGGCAATCCGCGTACATATCGGCGCAACGGGCCAAGCTCCAAGCGGTTGGTACACGGGGCGCTGCTCGGTCAACACTGTCAATATCGCAACAAAGCTTGGTCAATTTGACTATGTTTCTGACAGCTATGCCGACGACCTGCCCTATTGGTATGAGTTTGAGGGCCGCCATCAGCTCATCATCCCTTATACGCTGGACATCAATGATATGCGCTTTGCTACCCCTCAGGGCTTCAATAGCGGCGATCAGTTCTATACCTATCTCAAAGACAGTTTCGACACGCTTTATGCCGAGGGTCTGGCTGGCAGCCCCAAGATGATGAATATCGGTCTGCATTGCCGATTGGCTGGAAGGCCCGGGCGCACAATGGCTCTCAAACGCTTTATCGACTATGTCAAATCACATCAATCTGTCTGGTTTGCGCGGCGCATCGATATCGCCAAACACTGGACAAAAACCCATCCCCCGACATGCCATGAAAACCGCCCCTCCCAAATGAGCGAGGAAAAGTTTATCGAACGCTTTGGTGGCGTTTTCGAGCACTCTTCCTGGATCGCGCAAAAAGCTTTTGCCCAAAAACTGGGGCCAGCACACGACACGAATAGCGGACTTCACGCGGCCCTTGCCGGTCAATTCAGGATGGCCAGTAAGGAGGAGCGGCTGGGGGTCCTCAATGCTCACCCGGATCTCGCCGGCAAATTGGCCAGCGCCAAACAATTGACAGCTGATTCAACCCTTGAGCAAGCCGGTGCTGGTCTGGATGCATTGACCAATGAAGAGCGCACACACTTCCTACAGCTCAATGAACAATATACCGACAAATTCGGTTTTCCCTTTATCATTGCGGTCAAGGGATTGAACAAGAACCAGATCGTCGAGGCATTCGAACAACGCATCAATAATGATCGCACAACCGAATTTTCCACAGCATGTCGTCAGGTCGAAAAAATTGCCAGCTTGCGCCTCAACGAACTATTGCCTCCAGCACGGAGAGAAAAATGACCAAAAATAATTACTATTCGCCCCAAGGCGGGCTTCCGCCACAAACAGATCTACTGACCGACAGAGCGGTTTTTACGCGGGCCTATGCCGTCATACCCAAGGGCGTTATGTGCGATATCGTCACCAGTAGCTTGCCCTTTTGGGACAAGACACGCGTCTGGGTGATTGCGCGCCCCCTGTCAGGGTTTGCTGAAACATTCTCCCAATATATCATGGAGGTCGGGCCAGGCGGTGGCTCCAAACAACCCGAACCAGATCCCAGTGCTGAAGGCGTTTTATTCGTGACAGAGGGCAAGTTCACGCTCAAAATCGAGGGGGAAAACCACGCAATGGAACCGGGCAGCTATGCCTTTATTCCCCCCGCCGCCAATTGGAGCCTCAAGAATACAACCAAAAAGCCAACGCGCTTTCACTGGATCAGAAAGTCCTATGAAGCGGTCGAAGGGATCGAGGCACCAGAAGCCTTTGTTATCAATGAAAACGATATCACCCCCTCCCAAATGCCGGGCACGGATGGCAAATGGAGCGCCACCCTTTTTGTCGATCAGATGGATCTGCGCCATGACATGCATGTCAACATAGTGACGCTTGAGCCTGGCGCCGTCATCCCCTTTGCCGAAACCCATGTGATGGAACACGGGCTCTACATACTTGAAGGCAAAGCCGTCTATCATCTCAACAAGGATTGGGTCGAAGTTGAAGCCGGTGACTATCTCTGGCTACGTGCATTTTGCCCTCAGGCCTGCTATGCTGGCGGGCCCACGTCTTTTCGCTATCTCCTTTACAAGGATGTGAACAGACACATGAAGCTGCAGCTCCCTGGAAGGCCGGGATATTAGACCAAAGGCAATTGGGGACGAGTTCAAAATAAAAAACGAGAGGGAAATAATGTCAAATCAACACTCGTCGCTCGGCACCCGCGAGCAATTAAGGGATCCTGATTATTTACCACCGATCTACTCCGTTGTGCCGCTTGGACTTCAGCATGTTTTGGCGATGTTCGTTAGTAATGTGACGCCCGCGATCATTGTCGCGGGAGCTGCCGGATTTGGCTTTGGCTCAAACTCACCAGACTTTCCGCAATTGATCTACATGATCCAGATGTCGATGTTCTTTGCCGGGGTCGCCACCTTGATCCAGACGATCAGTATTGGACCTGTTGGCGCGCGCCTGCCGATTGTGCAAGGAACAAGTTTCGCTTTTATCCCTATCATGATCCCCCTTGTTGCCGGGCAAGGTGTTGCGGCCATGCCCGTGCTAATGGGCGGCATTATCGCCGGGGGCATTTTTCATTTCTTTCTCGGGTTTTTCATCAAACGGCTGCGCTTTGCCCTGCCGCCCCTTGTCACGGGGTTGATTGTCTTGATGATTGGCCTTTCCCTCGTCAAGGTAGGGATACAATATGCAGCTGGCGGCGTCCCTGCCATGGCCAAAAACCTCCCCGAATTCGGCAGTCTGCTCAATTGGTCGATGGCGCTTGTGGTCATTTTCGTGACGCTCGGATTTAAGTTTTTCACGCGCGGCCTGCTCTCTGTGTCTGCTGTATTGCTTGGCCTCATCGCGGGTTATCTCTACGCTTACGCACTTGGTGAGGTGAACTTTGGCAATATCGCCAAAGCGGCCGCCTTTGCGGCTCCTGACCCTTTGCACTTTGGCGTGGAATTCAGCATTGCCGCCATTATCGGGTTCTGCCTGATGTCATTTATCTCCGCCGTCGAAACCGTCGGTGACGTATCGGGGATCACCAAAGGCGGTGCCGGGCGCGAAGCCACTGGCGACGAAATTCGCGGCGCAACCTTTGCCGATGGATTGGGCACCGCGATCTCTGGTGTTTTTGGCGCCCTTCCCAATACCTCGTTCTCACAAAATGTTGGCCTGATCGCCATGACCGGTATTATGAGCCGCCATGTCGTCACCATTGGCGCGCTATTCCTGATTGGCGCTGGCCTGGTGCCAAAAGTTGGCGCTGCGATTTCTACCATCCCTATTGAGGTGCTGGGAGGCGGCGTGATTGTGATGTTTGGAATGGTCGCAGCGGCTGGCGTTTCCATGCTGTCAGATGTCAACTGGAACAGCCGCAACATGGTCATTTTCTCGATTGCCCTGTCAGTTGGCCTTGGTCTACAGCTTGTCCCGCAAGCATTGCAGCACCTCCCCTCAACAGCCAAGATATTGATGACGTCTGGCCTGCTGCCTTCCGCGTTCATCGCGATCTTTTTGAACCTCATTCTCCCAGACCCTATGGCGCCCGAGAACACCTCTGAGATCTCCGGCGGACATGCTGGCAGTAAAAACAAATGATCCGGGTAATTGATCCAGAAAACACAACACCCCCCGCATGATCTTGCGGGGGGGGGGTGTTGTTTCGGATGTCCTTGGCAGGCAATATCTAGAACAGGTTTTTCGAATTATACGGTGACGAAATAGGGATCGTTAAACTTGTATTCTTCAAGATTATCGCCCTCCCCGCCCCGGTCAATCACCATAAATTCTGCGGGTTCTTGCAGCGGTGACAATACACCATGCCAGGTATTTTTTCTAAAATTGATGCCCTGCCCTTTTGCAGTTACAAAGGCCAGCGGGCGTCCAGGAGTACCGGCTTGATCAGGTGCCACAATGACTAAAAAAGGCGCCCCCAGAAACGGAATGAACGCCTGCGACCCCAGCGGATGACGCTCGACCATTTTCAATTCCAAAGGCAAAGGACACGGCTTTGAGGAAAATACGCTTAGCAAGGGTTTGGCGCTGGGGCCTGAAAATTCGATCGTCGCGAGGTCATGAAAGCGGGTGCACAGACCCTCATTAATACTAAACTGCTCAGCCCCTTCTTTCTCGATCACCTCGCCAAACGGTGCGAATTCTTCAACGCTGAGAGGGCGGGCGATAATTTTATTATCCATGATCGCTCACTTTTCAATGCAACAAATATAAATGATTAAAAAATCCGGCCCCCAAATGAGCGGAGCCGGATTTCTTGTGTAGATCGAACGGACTTATTTAGGCAAAGACCCATCGATCCCTTCGACATAATAGTTCATGCCCGAAAGTGCTCCATCGCCGATGACTTCACCATCTTTCAGCGCCACACTGCCGTCCTGTTTTTTCATAGGACCCGTGAACGGGTGGAACGTACCGGCAATGATTTTGGCTTTCACCTCATCAGCCAGTTTCGCCACATCGGCTGGCACTTTGGCACTCCATGCAGGCATGGTCAGCATGCCGTCTTTGAGACCACCCCAGGTGTTGGTGGATTTCCAGGTACCATCCATCACAGCCTGAACGCGCGAGATACTATATCCAGACCAGTCATTGACCAGCGAGGTATATTGAGCATTTGGACCAAAAGCTTTCATGTCAGAGGCCTGCCCCAGCGCCAGGATGCCCTTTTGCTCAGCTAGTTTCATAGCGGCAGGGCTGTCAGTATGCTGGAATAAAATATCAGCGCCTTGATCAACCAGCGCTTTGGCAGCCGCAGCTTCTTTGCCCGGATCAAACCAGGTGCTGACCCAGATGACCTTGATCTTAATGTCAGGATTGACCGATTTGGCACCAAGATAACTGGCATTGATGCCCATCACGACTTCGGGGATCGGAAACGAAGCGATATAGCCGATTGTGTTGGTCTTGGTCAACTTGCCAGCGGCAACACCAGCGACATAACGCCCTTCATAAAAACGCGTATTATAAGTCGATACATTGGCGGCACGCTTAAAACCGGTGGCATGTTCAAACTTGACCTTGGGAAACCGCTTGGCAACCTTGATCGTCGGGTTCATAAAACCAAACGAAGTGGTGAAAATGAGGTCGTGGCCCTTTTGAGCCAGTTGCTGGATAACGCGTTCCGCGTCGGGGCCTTCCGAAACATTTTCCACATGGGTTGTCTCGACTTTATCACCGAACTTGGCCTTAACGGCTTTCATCGCTTGATGATGCTGATACGTCCAGCCATGATCGCCAACGGGGCCAACATAAACAAACGCGACTTTCAGTTTCTTCGCGTGGCTGGCGGCCATTACAGCGTTTGCTGCAAAAAACATCGCCAGCACCATGAGCCCTCCCGCGAGGCCTTTCCACATATTACTCAATGTCATTATATTCTCTCCCTTACCTGATTGGATTGTTATTCGTGTGTGCTAACTCGATTTAAAAAAGGTCTGGCCAAGATTGGCTGGGGCATTTAAACGTGCTTTCGTGCGATCAGAAGAAATCAGCACCAACACGATTATAGTGGCAATATAGGGTAACATAGCAAGTAATTGTGGCTCAATATCAAGGCCCATCCCCTGCCCATGCAGCTGAATTATGGTAATACCGCCAAATAGATAGGCCCCCATGAAGGACCACCAGGGCCGCCAGGCGGAAAAAACTACCAGCGCCAATGCGATCCAGCCGCGCCCCGCTGTCATATTTTCCACCCAAAAAGGCGTCTGCACAAGCGACAAGTAAGCGCCGCCAAGCCCCGCACACGCCCCCCCAAACATCAAGGCAACATAGCGATAGAGTATAACGGGATGACCAATGGCGTGAGCAGCGTCATGATTTTCGCCAATGGCACGAATGACCAGACCTTGCCTTGTGTTTTTAAGAAACCATGCTGTTGCCGCCACAAGTGCAATCGCCATATACACCATCGCATCATGACCAAATAAAATGGGCCCGACAATCGGCAGCTCCGACAGGCCAGGAATATGAAGTTTGGAAACTTCCGGTGCTGATTTCCCGGAATAGCGCTGCCCGAGCAAGGCGGCCAGTCCAAGACCGAACATGGTCAAAGCCAGCCCTGTGGCCACCTGATTGGCTAACAGTGACTGGGTCAGTACCGCAAACAAAAGGGCCATCAATGCCCCCGCCAATGCGGCCGCAGCGATCCCGGCCCAAAAACTTCCAAGCTCTATTGTTGCGGCAAACCCGGCCAGAGCACCAACAATCATCATGCCCTCAACGCCCAGATTGAGCACGCCCGATTTCTCGACAATCAGCTCACCGATCGCCGCGAACACCAACGGCGTTGCCGCGATGATAATGCCCAAAATGATATTGACCAGTAAATCCATTTATCTGTCCTATGGCCTGTTGAGAGTGAGGGCGTCGGGTCGCGCGCGCACTGATTTGATCTTGTAATTTACCAAAATATCAGTGGTCAGCAGAAAAAACAGCAATAGCCCCTGAAACACTCTGGTCGTTGAGCTGGGCAATTGCATGGAGATTTGAGCGCTCTCCCCGCCAATATAGGTCAGGGCCAATAGCAGCCCACCAACGACAATGCCAGCGGGATGCAATCGCCCCAAAAAGGCAACGATAATCGCCGTAAATCCATACCCGACCGGCAGAGCGGGTACCAGCTGCCCGACCGGTCCTGTGGCCTCAAACACCCCCGCTAAGCCTGCCAGTCCGCCAGAGACAAGAAAGCTGAACCAGACCATGTGCTTTTCAGAAAAACCGGCAAAACGCGCCGCGCGCGGAGCCTGTCCCACGACTTTTAGCGCAAACCCAACAATGTGAAAACGCAGCAAAAGATAGGCTGCAAGCGCCACCAGCAGCGCCACAATGAACCCCCAATGTGCACGGGTACCCTCGATCAAAACCGGCATTAAAGCGGCATCATGAAACAAACGGCTTTCAGGAAAATTCATGCCTTCTGGACTGCGCAGGGGACCGTGCACCATGATGCTCAGCAGCAATGTCGCAATATAGACCAGCATCAGACTGACAAGAATTTCGTTGGTATTAAACCTGGTTCGCAATAAAGCCGGGATCGCCGCCCAAGCCATACCGCCAAATATACCGGCCAAACAAATTAGCGGCAGCACCCATATGCCCTCAACTTGATAAAGAGCCAGGGCCATCGCGCCGCCCGTTAGCGCCCCCATGGTAAATTGCCCCTCGGCACCGATATTCCATACGCCAGCGCGAAAGCCAAGCGCCAGACCGATGCCAATCAAAATCAACGGCGTCGCCTTGACCATCATTTCCGATATGGAATAAAGCGTTGTCAAAGGCTCAACAAAAATAATCCACGTCGCTTTGAGCGGATCTTTGCCAAGCAATGCAAACAACACGAAACCGGCCAATATGGTCAAGAGCAGCGCCAAAAACGGGGTCGCATAGGCCATTGCTCGCGACGGTTCTTTGCGTGGTTCAATCCTGAACATGCGCGCTCCCCCCTTTGGGCATTGATTGATCTACCTTCACCGGTTGATCAAGGAGGTCGGCGCTGGAGCTGCCGCCCATGGCCGTGCCAAGTTGTTCGATTGTTACTTGCTCAACTCTTTGCGCTGGCGTCAATCGCCCATCTGCCAGCACCGCGATCTGATCACTGATTTCCATCAACTCATCAAGATCTTGAGAAATGACAAGCACTGCGGCCCCGCGTGCGGCCAGTTCAAGGATGGCTGTGCGTATAGCGCTAGCAGCGCCCGCGTCCACGCCCCAGGTTGGTTGCGAGGCGATCAGCACTTTTGGATTTTGCAAAATCTCGCGACCCATAATGAATTTTTGCAAGTTTCCACCCGACAGACTTTTGGCGCTATGACCCGTACCCGCCGTCTTGACCTTGAACGTCTCAACGATATCGGTAGCAAAGCGTTCGGCATTTTGATGATCAAGAACCCCGGATCTGCTAAGGTTCTGGCTTTCGCGGGCTGACAGGAAAACATTGTCACGCAAGCTCATATCAGGGACAGCGGCGTGTCCCAATCGCTCTTCGGGGCAAAATCCCATACCAAGGCGGCGGCGCTCATCTGGTCCCAACGCTCCCACGGATTGACCATCCACTTGAATGGCCTCAGATACCATCGCGCGGCGCTCGCCGATCAGCGCCGTCATTAATTGTTGTTGTCCATTGCCAGCAACCCCGGCAACGCCGATGATTTCACCCGCTTTGATTTCCAGGCTGATTTGTTTGAGGCCGACCCCAAACTGGCTCACCGAGGGGAGGCTCAAATCTTTTATCTTCAAGCGCATGGCGCCAAGCTCGCGCGCATCGCGACTAGCTGGTACCAGCACTTCGCCAATCATCATCTCGGCGAGGCTTTTGGCTGTCTCATTGACAGGTGTGCACGTATTGATGACCTTGCCACCGCGCAAGATCGTGGCGGCGTGACAGAGCTGGCGTATTTCATCTAGCTTATGTGAAATATAGAGGATGGAGCATCCCTCATCGGCCAATCGGCGCAAGGTCTTGAACAATTGATCAACCTCTTGGGGTGTCAGTACCGAGGTTGGCTCATCCATGATAATGAGCCGGGGGTCTTGCAACAGGCAGCGTACGATTTCAATACGCTGGCGCAAGCCGACCGACAGATCGCCAACCAGAACATCTGGATCAAGTTTCAGACCGTAAAATTCCGACACCTCAATAATCCGTTGGCGCAGATTTCCAGCCGCCAGCTCAGGGCTAATGCCCAGCTCGATATTTTCGGTGACGCTCAAAGCTTCAAACAGCGAGAAATGCTGAAACACCATGCCAATACCGTGAGCCCGCGCCACCGCAGGGCTGGCCGGAGAAAAGGGTTCGCCATGCAATTTCATGACCCCGCTATCTGGTTGTAAAACGCCGTAAATCATTTTCACAAGCGTAGATTTGCCTGCCCCGTTTTCGCCCAGCAAAGCATGGATTTCACCATAGCCGACGCGAAACGAGATCTGATCATTGGCCAGCACACCCGGAAAGCTTCTGGTCAAGCCTTGCAGCTCCAAAAGAATATCACCTTGCTTTGGCATAAGCGCTCCCATCGATGCTATTATATTGCAGCATGTCTTGTTCCAGCTTTTGCTGCAATTGAGCGGCCACTGAAACCGCGATACTGGCGGGCTGCTTATCTTTTATGTCACCAATGCCAATCGGACAGGTAAGCTGTGACAAGGCTTGCTGGCCAATCCCCCCTTCGCCCAACCGCTTGACAAAACGCGCCCGTTTGGTTTTGGAACCAATCAGCCCCAGATACCCAAAACGGTTGTTTACAAGAAGGGCTTTGCAGAGGTCGAAATCGATCTCATGGGAATAGGTCAAAACAAGATGAAAGGCACCAGGCGGCGCAAGGGCGGCGATCTCTTGTGGATCAACTGCCACTAGCCTGGAGATTTTTGGCGACAAGCTTTCTGGAAACCGTTGCTCGGACATATCCACCCAGCTGATAGCAAAATCCAGATCTTCAACAGTTTTGACAATGGCTCGCCCCACATGCCCCGCTCCATAGATAAACAAGGGTTTTGCGAGGCTTTTTAACGGCTCAACAAACCAGGCATGATTGCCAAAGTCCCCCACCAGTTCAGGTTTTCGCGGACATGCTCCCCGTAGTACCTCGGTGATTTTTGCGGTAACAGACAGCGGCAATCCTTGCAAGGCATGGCGATCATTGATCAAGACGGGTGGGGCTTGATCATCAATCGAGCGCACCAGCAACGACGAGGGATCAGCTTGATTTATTGTACGTTGAAATATTTCGAGATCGGCGACACTAACAAGCTCAAATAAAACATCCACCATGCCGCCGCAGCACTGACCAAGTGCGGGGCCAAGTGGCCAACTTTTTCCTTCTCGAAGCCAGCTTTGGGACTGACTGGGGCTTGCCAATAGCGCTCTTGCATGGGCAATTGCTTCATATTCCAGACGCCCACCGCCGATTGTTCCATTGATGCTCTCTTGTGCCACCCACATGAACGCGCCAGCTTCTCGCGGGACGGATCCTGCAATACGCGCCACCACAATCCGAGCGATCTGTTTGGCGCCGCTTTCCCGTATAATTTGCAACAGATCAGAGCTGATCATTTCACGGCTCCCTCTTGCAGAACTTTCAACCGCTCAACCACACCCAAAATACGTTCTGGCGTCGCCGGGGCATCAAGCGCTGGACAAATTTGATAATCCGCCACACTGGCCACCGCATCGGAGAGGGCCATAAAGGCCGAAATCGCCAGCATAAGCGGGGGTTCTCCAACCGCTTTGGAGCGATGAATGGTCTCTTCGCTATTTTCACCAGCTTCATAAAGAGCAATGCGCATATCACGGGCACGGTCCGAGCAGGCCGGAATTTTATAAGTCGAGGGAGCATGGGTCATCAAGCGGCCCTCATCATTCCAGACCAGCTCTTCCGTTGTTAGCCAGCCCGCGCCTTGCACATAGCCCCCTTCAATTTGCCCAAGGTCCAGCGCGGGGTTCAGCGAGCGCCCGACATCATGCAAAATATCAACACGCAAGATACGGTTTTCGCCGGTCAGCACATCAATCGCCACTTCACTGACCGCTGCCCCATAAGCACAATAAAAGAACGGGCGTCCGCTGGCTTTTTCTCTGTTCCAATAAATTTTCGGTGTCGCGTAAAAACCGGTCGCCGATAGCGAGACCCGCGCCATATAGGCTTGCTCGACCACTTTGGAAAAATTAAACTGCTGCTCACCAACGAACACCTTGTTTTCCTTGAACACGATATTTTCGGGATCAACACCATGTTTTTGCACCAGCATGGTCTTTATCCGCTCGATAATTTTACGCGCTGCATCGAGCGCGGCCATGCCGTTCAGATCCGATCCAGAAGACGCCGCTGTCGCCGATGTATTTGGCACCTTGTCGGTGGTGGTCGCAGTAATTTTCACAACGCCGAGATCAACACCAAACTCGTGAGCAACAATTTGAGCGATCTTGGTATTCAGCCCTTGTCCCATTTCCGTGCCGCCATGATTAAGCGAAATGCTGCCATCGCTATAGACATGAACAAGCGCGCCAGCCTGATTGAGAAACGTCTTGGTGAACGAGATGCCAAATTTCACAGGTGTCAGCGCGATGCCTTTTTTTAGGATGCGGTTCTGGCTGTTCCATGCCCGTATTTCAGCGCGGCGCTTTTGATAGTCTGAGCGCTTTGCAAGATCATCAACAATATCTTGAATGATACAATCTTCCACCTGCATGTGGAACGGGGTGGCCCGCCTGGCAGATCCCTTGTCATCTTTATGGGCATAAAAATTGAGCCGCCGGATTTCCAGCGGGTCCTTGCCAAGTGTTTGCGCGATGTGATCGATAATGCGCTCCATGCCCAACATGCCTTGCGGCCCACCAAAACCTCGAAAGGCAGTATTTGACTGGGTATTGGTTTTGCAAGCCAGAGAGCGGATGCGTACATGGGGAAGAAAATAACAATTGTCGGCATGGAACATGGCACGATCGCCTATGGGCTGAGATAAATCCCACGACATGCCACAACGAAATGCCTGTTCAACATCAAGCCCGACGATCTCACCTTCATCCGTAAACCCAACGTCATATTTGATCAAAAAATCGTGGCGTTTTCCTGTGATCATCATATCATCGTCGCGATCATAAACGACCTTGGCAGCACGCCCCGTCAGCTTTGCGACAAGCGCCGCCGTACAAGCCGCCAGATTGCTCTGGCTCTCCTTGCCGCCAAACGCGCCTCCCATGCGCCGTACCTTGGCGGTGACCTCATGGTTCTGCAATCCCAGCACATGCGCGACCTTATGCTGTACTTCGCTGGGATGCTGAGACGATGAATAAACGGTGATGTCCCGGTCTTCTCCCGGCACAGCCATCGCCGCTTGCCCTTCGAGATAAAAATGCTCCTGCCCGCCAATCTCGATTTCCCCGGTCAAATTGCGCGGGGCTTTCTTGATGGCTGCCGCAGTCTCGCCGCGCACCATTTCATAGGGTTCATAGAGGAAACTGCGCTGTTCAAGCGCTTGCTCTATGGTCAAGATGGCCGGCAGGTCTTCATATTCGACAATCGCTAGTTGCGCGGCGGCTCTGGCAGCCGTGCGGCTGGTCGCGGCAACGGCAAACAGGGACTGTCCCCAATATTCAACAAGCTGATCGGCGAATAATGGGTCATCTCCCATGATCGGACTGACATCATTTTCGCCCGGAATATCTTGTGCGGTGAACACGCCTATGACGTCAGCAGCAGATCGCACTTGCGTAAGATCCATCGAAAGAATACGGGCATGCGCCTTTGTGCCAAGCCCGATCTGTACATGCAGCAAGTCGAGGGGTTCTGCTATATCATCAATATATATAGCCTCACCCGTGACGTGCTTTGTGGCACTATCATGGGGTGCGAGTTGCCCAACAATGCCTTTTGCCGCTCCTTTTGATTTTCGATGCAGTGTCATTGAAGAGCACTCCCCCGTCCAACAAGGCGCGTATCGACAAGCGGCGCCCTACTCTCTTCAAACACTTTTAAAAGCAGATTGCTTGCTGCAAGCAAACGATAGTCGCTCGAGCCTCGCATATCTCCCAGCGGCGAAAAATCATCGCCATAAGCTAACATCGCGGCTTCAATCGCGGCTCGGCTCCACGGCTTGCCGATCAACGCTTGCTCGACAGCTTGCGCCCGTTGTGGAATCCCAGCCATGCCTCCATAAGCAATGCGGGCGGCTATTACTTTGCCCTTTGCAACTTCAATGTTAAAACATCCGCACAGGCTGGAAATATCCTGATCGAAACGCTTGGACAATTTATAACATTTGAGCTGATCGGGATCATCAAGTTTAGGGATTTCTATGGCTTCGACAAATTCACCCTTGGCCCGGTCCTGGCGGCCATATGAAATAAAATAGTCTTCCAACGGCATGGAGCGGGTTTTTGAACCACAGCGCAAAACAAGCTGGGCACCAAGTGCGATCAGCGCTGGCGGCGTATCGCCAATGGGCGAGCCATTGGCAATATTGGCCCCGATAGTGCCGGTATTTCTGACCTGACGCCCGCCAATCCGGCGCACCAGCTCGCCAAAATCTGGATAGAGCGCCGCAATAATTTCCATCGCATCTTGATAGCGCACACCAGCACCGATGCACAGGCTCTCATCTTGTTCATCAATCTCGCATAATTTCGCAACACGGGTGACATCAATCAAATGGGGTAATTGCCGTAACTGCTTGGTCACCCACAAACCAATATCGCTGGCCCCAGCGACAAGGATGGCCTCTGGATATTGCTTGTAAAGTTGTGCCAGCTCACTCAAGGAAACCGGCATATCCCAGCGCTGCCCCTCGCATTGGAAAATACATGCTTGGTCGCTCGCGATATCTTGCAGCAATTTTTCTGACTTCTTTTGCCGCGCTTTTTGCCAATCGGGCGACGCTTGCGCCAGAGCCTGTTCGCCGGCGCTGATCAACGGACCATATCCGGTGCACCGGCACAGGTTTCCAGCCAGAATATCGTTGATGCCAGCGCGGTCTGGTTGCTCGCCTGACAAATGAGCGGCGGTAAGAGAGGTGACAAACCCTGGCGTGCAAAAACCGCACTGCGAACCGTGATGATCTATGATTGCTTGCTGCACAGGATGCAGCTCGGCTTGCGGCCCGGCAATCCCCTCCACCGTGATGACCAGCTTGTTATGCAGCATGGGTAAAAAAGTAATACAGGCATTGATCGCACGATAGCGGATTGAGCCGTTTTCAAGCTCGCCGACAATAACGGTGCAGGCTCCACAATCGCCTTCGGCGCAGCCTTCTTTGCTACCGGTCAACGCACGCTGATTTCGCAAAAATGACAAGAGCGTTTGTGTAGGAGAAAAATCCATGAGATCAATCCGCTCGCCATTCACGATAAATGTCAGCTTGTCACTCATAATCCTCCAGCTTCACCCGCCCATGTCTTCGCCAATCAGGGGCGACAACATCTTCAATCAACGTACTGCCAAACCAGCGACCTGACAATCGATATCCCGTTGGTTCTTAAACTACTCATTGGGCCAGCGATTTCGCGAGACGATTATTGGTGTCGATGATCTGCTTGAGATCCACGTTCACCAATCTTCGATCCCGCACGATCGCCCGCCCTTCAACAAATACGTGTTTTGGCGAAAAAGGCCCGCTCAAAATCAGCGCCGCCACCGGGTCCCAGGTGCCCGCTGCCTCGATCCCGTCCATCGGCCAAACAACCAGATCGGCGCGTTTTCCCGGGACGAGCTGACCACAATCTGAGCGCCCCAATACCTGTGCCCCCTGCCTCGTGGCCACCAATAACGCTTCGCGAGCACTCATGGCATCAGCACCATTTTGCACGCGCTGCAACAAAAGGCTCTGCCGGGCTTCGAGCAGTAAATGGCCACTATCATTGGACGCTGAACCATCGACACCCAGCCCCACTTGGACCCCCGCATCAAGCATGGCCCGCACGGGCGCGATACCAGAACCAAGGCGGCAATTGGAACAAGGGCAATGGGCAACTCCTGTACCTGTTCTTGCGAACAGATCAATCTCCCCCGCGTCGAGTTTGACACAATGGGCATGCCATACATCCTCACCCAACCAGCCCAGCTGCTCGGCATATTCCCCCGGACGACAGCCAAAATGCTCTAGTGAATAGCTGATATCTTCATCATTTTCAGCCAGGTGAGTATGCAGCATGACTTTCTTGTCACGCGCCAGCAAAGCCGTTTCACGCATCAGATCCGTACTCACGGAAAAAGGCGAACAAGGGGCAAGGCCTACCCGGATCATCGCTCCATCGGACGGGTCATGAAACGCGTCCACGACGCGGATACAATCTTCAAGAATATCTTTTTCATTTTCAACCAGAATATCGGGGGGAAGCCCCCCTTTGCTTTCCCCAATACTCATGGAGCCGCGGGTTGGATGAAAACGAATACCAATACTTTTTGCAGCGTCAATCGTGTCTTCTAGCCGCGCCCCATTGGGAAACATATAAAGATGGTCAGAGCTAAGCGTGCACCCCGATAGCGCCAGTTCGGCAAGTCCCAGCTGCGCGGACGAAAATATTTCCTTCGGGCCCATTTTGGCAAAGATCGGATAGAGCGTTTGTAACCAGCCAAACAACAGTGCATCTTGCCCACCCGGCACCACACGTAGCATTGATTGGAACAAATGATGATGAGTATTGACGAGACCAGGCGTAACAACACAGCCAGTCGCATCAATTATCTCGTCGACTTCACGGGTCAGCCCTTGACCCACTTCGAAAATCACACCATCACGCGCTAAAAGGTCGGTGCCCACAAGCTCCGAGCGCTGATCATCCATGGTTACCAGCACATCAGCATTTTTAACCAGCAGCGACGCCATAGCTCCCCCATATAATTCTTTTATGGCAATATTGCTCATACACCCTCCCAGGAGACAAGCAGATTTTCGCCCGGCGATCGATCAAGACCAAGCATCAAACATCAAACATCAAACATCAAACATGGGAAACTATTCGGTGCCGCCTAGGTTGACGGCAATGAACCGGCCAAGTCACCCAGGAAATATTAAATGCTACTAAAGACACAAAAGCGCTGAGTTAAAGTCGTTCAATGTTGGACCATCCGGGTGAGCGCGCCAATGTCGTGGTCAAGAATTTTGCCGTGACTGATGCCAATCATGTCGCGGCGTTTCAATTCGCCAAGTACCTTTGTGACGGTTATTCTTGTTGCGCCAATCATGTTGGCTATTTCTTGATGGGTCCTCTTGATGTCAATTTTGATGCTGCCTTCTTCCATGATAGAGCCGGACTCCGAAAACTTGATGAGCAACTGGGCGACACTCGATCTCACATCTCTGACAACAAATTCAGCAATCGCCGCATGAGCCTGGCGCAATCGATTACCAAGCAAGTGAATGACTTAGATGGAAAAGTTTGGATTTTCCTGAACGAATTACTCGAAATCGTGTCGTGAGATAAATGATCTCGCGGCCATCACACGTCCTGACGCGAGCCGAAAGAAGATCGATGGCGCGCCAGGCCACACGTGGATGGTGACATTGGAAAATTCACAAAATGATTTCTTTTCCACTTGGTGACAGCTGAACAAGTTTTATGCAGCCACTGATGACAATGTAGACCGCTTCTGATTTGTCGCCAGCTACAAAAAACTGATCGCTTTTTGAAAAACGCAAACGGCGAGATTTTTTCTTTAGCGCGCTCTATTCGTCGGGGACAGACTTGAGGTGGCACGATTTGCACCACCTGCACGCCTCCGCCTTGGGGCAATATGCCGGGTCCAACCTGCAAACGATTGGCCGACAACTTGGGCACTCTAATGCGTCAACAACAGAACGATATAGCCATGTAGTCGATGATGAGCTGTTAAAAGCCCTCAATCAGATCCCAGACTTCACTGGGCCTATATGCAAGAAGTAATACGAATGTAGGGATACGATGTGGGGATACCGACGGTTTTAGACTAGACCGGAGCTCTGGGAATTGATAAAATTTGTGTTATAATACAGAGGGTTAAAATGGTCGGAGCGAGAGGATTTGAACCTCCGACCCCCGGTCCCCCAGACCGGTGCGCTAACCGGGCTGCGCCACGCTCCGACATGCACCAGCGATCAAAGCCGATGCAAGCTGATATTCTCTGCCTGTTTTCGTCGCCAAGGTCAAGGAAATATCAGTATTATTTCCGATCCCAAATACAAGCTCTTTGCACATAAGCACCAAGGGCGCTCATACGCTACGCACACTGCTCAAAATCCCTCAATCATCCTTATTCGTACGAAATACACTTTTGATATCCTCTAATATTGGTCTATAGTTGAATTTCTGAATAAATGTCTTGGAATATTCACGAGCATATGCTCTTGCGCTCCAGGAAGAGGAGTGCCGATGCCTAAAATATTCGCTGCAGTTTTGTTCCTGCAACTATTTGCGATCAGCCTCGTGTCAACCGCCCATGCTGCAACTAAACGTGTTGCACTGGTCATCGGCAATTCCGCCTATAGCCATGCCACCCCTTTGAAAAATCCCGAAAACGACGCGCGGGAAATCGAAAAAAAGCTCAAATCACTAGGCTTTGATGTCGTCATGGGGATCAATCTCAAACATCGTCAATTCGCCCGTGTTATTGGCAAATTCAAGAAAAAACTGGCTCTATCGGATGTGGCGCTGTTTTTTTATGCCGGGCACGGTTTGCAGCTTAAGGGGCGCAACTATCTAATGCCCGTAGATGCTCAGCTTGATGACGAAACGTCTCTTGATTTTGAAGCGGTGCAACTCAACACGATTTTGCGCTTGATGGAAAGACGCCAGCGCATCAATATCGTCTTTCTCGATGCCTGCCGCAACAACCCAATCGCCCGCAATCTCGCGCGCTCGATGGGCACCAGATCCGCCTCCGTCGGACGCGGCCTTGCACCGGTTGAATCTGGCGTTGGCACTCTGATCGCCTATGCGACGCAGCCCGGAAATGTTGCCCTTGATGGCAACAGTACCAACAGCCCCTTCACTCGCTCCCTTATCAAACATATCGCAACACCGGCTCTGGATATTGCGCTGATGATGCGCAGGGTTCGACAAGATGTCATAGGGGAGACCGGCGGCCAACAAATACCCTGGCAACATTCTTCACTGACCACCCCCTTTGTGTTCAATGAACAAGCGCCTGCCCCAACGCCAGCCCAAGTGCCAGCCCAAGTACCACAAATCTCTGCCAGACCAACCAGTACATTCCCGTCGTCCGACATCGAAATCGCCTTTTGGCAATCCGCGACGACACAAGGCACTAAAGAGGCCTATCAAGCCTATATCGATAAATTCCCCAATGGCAATTTCGCGTCTTTGGCCAAAATAAAATTAAATCAATATCAGCGCATAGCGGCCTTGAACACCCAACCAGCACGCTCTGCCCCCATGGTCCGCAAGCTTGCACCACCGCAAACTGCTCCCCCTACGGTCCCCCTTGAAAGCCCCGATATTTCTGACGATGAAATGGCGCGCAATCTTCAGACCGAGCTGACACGCGTGGGATGTAAACCAGGTGGAGTAGATGGCAAATGGGGGCGCCAAGGCGCCAGAGCACTTGCCCGCTTTAACAGACAGACCGGGGCCTCCTTGCCAACTGGCACGCCGTCCCTGAACGCCATCAAAATGGTAAAATCGCACAAGCGCAATGTCTGCGTTGCCGCCATTCCGACGAAAATAGAACATTCAAAACGCAAGGCGAGGACGAAGGCAAAGGCAAAGGCAAAGGCCAAGGCAAAGGCAAAACTGAAAGAAAAAGCAAAACTGAAGGCAAAAGCAAAGGCAAAGGCAAAGGCTAAACTCAAGGCAAAGAAAAAATCAAAAACCAAGAAAAAAACGGCCTCGGTGAAAACATCCAAATCTGGCTCCAGAGGCAAAAAATGTAAATATGAGCGTGCCGGCCCTTGTGAAGCCAGGGTCTGTGCTATCTTGGGCACGGGGGGGACATGTGCATTTGTCAATCCCGCCACCTACTGCAAAAAAGGTGGAAAGTTTCGCCGGAAAATTTGCAGATAATACTAATGTTGAAAAAATTGGAACCAAAGCGCGCTGGCAATAAAAAATGCGCGTTACATGTCTCCGCCTGAATTTTTATGGCGACACATAAATTCGACTTTGGATTTTTTGAGCTTGTCGAAACCGACCTGGCCGCGCTTGGCTTCCAGCTTGCCGTCTTGGTCGATAAATTCGAGATAATAGGGAGCACTGGCAGTTTG
Source organism: Alphaproteobacteria bacterium (assembly GCA_024280475.1). Lineage (GTDB taxonomy): Bacteria > Pseudomonadota > Alphaproteobacteria > Rhizobiales > JAKIUO01 > JAKIUO01. The sequence goes on along the minus strand of JAJRQA010000156.1, from coordinate 11,319 downwards.
TTTTCCTGGCTCAAGCTGATAGCTCACGTCTCCACACACGTGAACACCAGTTTTTGAGGGCAGCCGAAAAGCGGTAAATCTACCAAGTTTTGCCCCCTCACCGCCATTCACCGTTTCTTTGGCCACCATCTCACGGACCCCATCACTCACCAGTTTTTTTGCCGCTGCTGAAAGCGTCACACTCTGTGCTCCAGTCGTTTTCACTGCGTCAGTTTGCTTTATCAGCCCACCGCAGCTTGCCAGCAAAAGACATATCGAGACTATAAGAGGTGTGTTGTTCATGTTCGTATGACTAGACCAATATGTTACATTGAGCACTTTTAATCGGCGCCGCAGCGGATCACCACGAATTTGCGCCAATCTCATCTATTTCGCTATGATAAGGCGCTTTTATGTTGAAGATTGATCAGCGCAGCAAAACTTCTTCATTGTTACCAATAGGCACAAAATCCGTCTATCAATCATTCATTGACTGCGCGCTAGTGGCGCTGAAAATGTCGCCGTCCACCGCGCCTGAGCAAACGACGAAAAAAGCGGCTTTCCATAATTGTCCGGCGCTCTTGCGGCGTTAATTGTGCCAGCACATTGACGAGGAGTTCCATTTTGGTGCCGACCAGTTGGCTGCGTGCCATATATATTTTTTTGGCGGCACTGCGGACAAGATCAGCGTTAAACGGCTCCCTCTTCAAAGCTTTTTCAAACTCCGCCCGCAAGCCCCTTATCTCACGTCTTTTCGAGCGCTGCCCCTCGCGATGACCAGCAATTTGATCAATGATCGATTGCTGCTTCTCATCGGGCAGATGACGCAGCATATGCTTGACCATAAAACCAGGCGGTCCGCCATAGCCTGCGCCATGTTTGTTGCGCATCCAACCAGCGCCGACAATGGCACCAATAAATAACAGATTGAGAGCCAGGGACACAGGAAGGATAAACCGTTTCCAGGAACGTTTTACAGGTTCCCCCGTTTTGACATCCTTACTCATAGCAATTCCTCTTCAAACGAGCTGGGCATAACCAAATCATCGAGTTCAGCAAACTGATCACCTTGGCTGGTCAAATTGGCGATATCGCTTGCCAGATCAAGCGACCAGTCACCGATACCCACACCGCCCAGATATATACCAACCGCAAAACAGGCCGCCATCGCTGCCGCACTCATCCAGTTGTGTTTTGGATAGCCCGCGTTTTTTGCGCGATTTCCAGTACTCAAAAACGGCACCACAACATCGTCTTTACCAGCTTGCAGATTGCTAAAATCAGTCAATATGGATTGTTGCAAATCGCTCGATTCCTCTGGCAAGGGCAAGGCCCCTTGATCAAGTAATTGATCAAGGGCACGCGCTTCATGATAGAGCGTTGCTGCTTGCGGGGTCTGTTTTACAAACTCCAAAAGTTCATGCTCTTTTGTGGGCCAGCGAGCGCGATCAACCCCGTAGTGATCGAGCACAAATTGCAAACGTTCCATTTTTGTCATCTTTGAATTGTTCATTTTTTCACTCTTTGCGGCAGATCTATTTCGCCATATTCATCTAGCCCTTGTCGATCGGGCAGCAATTGTTTCCACTCATGTTCCAAAGACTTTTTCATTCCCCGTCTGGCCCGTGACAACAGGCTTTCAAGTGCATGCTCACTGATCTCCATCACCTGTGCGGCCTGCCTCTGGCTCATCCCTTGATAATGGCACAAGGTGAGTGCCAGTTTTTGCCGCTCAGGCAAAAGCGTGAGCGCCTGATTGACCCGGTGTGCCAGATGTTTTTCTTCCAGATCGCGTTGTTGTGTTGGCGCGACCGGTTGATCATCTCGCGGATCAAGTGCCGTTGTGCGGCGTTGACGCAGGCGATCGATACACAAATTAGAGGCGACCCGGCGCAGCCAGGTGGCGATCAAGGCTCGCTCAGGTTGCCAGTTATTTGCCTGTTTCCAGAGTTTCAAAAAACTTTCCTGGGCGATTTCTTCCGCCTGGGCGTCACTGCCCAGCATATATCTGGCCAGTGACATTAACAGGGGCAGATGGTGCTCGACCACCTGTTTGGCGGCCGCCTGGTCACCAGCCGCAATCGCGCACATCAGGTCATCGTCTTCACGACTTCCCGCCCGCTCAATCGCTGGTGACCCATCTGGCAACAAACACCACCCCTCTTCTAGATCGAAAAGCCCTACTGATCGCGGTTCATTGGCCCTTTACCCATTCCCTGGCCCATTCCTTCGCCCGATCCATGACCCATGCCATGACCTTTCATATGGCCTTTCATATGACCACCACGTCCACTGCCGCGCCCCATAAAGCGAGGCAGCTCATCCTTGGTCAATTGGCCGTCACCATTGGCATCTCGTGACGCGAAGCGCTCAAGGATAGGCGCATTAAACTCTTCTTTGCTCACTTTGCCATCGCCATTGGCGTCAAAACTTCGTATTTTACGTGCAACACGCCCCTCAAAGCGCTTGATCAGTGCCTGCATGGCTTCATCTTTTGTCACTGAGCCATTTTTATCAAGGTCAAACCGATCAAATCGTTTTTCGCGATGGGCGGTCGCCTCTGCGCGGGTAATGATCCCGTCCTTGTTTACATCCGCGCGCTTCAGCATGCGCCGCATTTGTTTGCCGCCCCCGAAATGACGCATCATGCCACCGCCACCATGGCCACCAAACCCGTGTCCGCCCTCATTTCCCCAGCCCATATGACGCCCACCAAAAGCATGGGCCCCTCCAAGGGCTCCGATCAACAAAACGGATCCACCGACCAAAGCGCCTGCAACCAGAAAAGTTTTCGTTTTTGACATTCTCGATCTCCTTGAAATTAAGTCTCGTGCGAAGGGGGCATGGTTTTGTCCTTGCCGCCCGTTGTCATAAGCTTTACGCTGGAGCACTAATATTCCGTCGTTTTTTTTACAAGGTGTCTGCAGCCCGCAAAGCAGGCGTGTTTAACTATGGTTGCAACTGCGCGTTTTTGCAGATTATTACTGATCCCTGCCTTGGCTCTTGGCTTTTCCTCGCTCCTGGTTATAGATGAACTGCGCGCCGAGGAAGGCTTTATGCTGGCAGGTGAAGGCAGCATCGGTCAAAAATCCCAAGCAATTACCCGCCCTGTCAAAGGAAGAAACAGCCCTCTACCGAAAAAGCGTATCGCCCACAAACGCTCTGGCATTTGCAAGGAACTCGACAAGCTGGCGCGTAGATATAAACTACCGCCCCTGTTTTTTGCTCGCCTGATATGGCAGGAAAGCCGCTTCAATCCATATGCCGTCTCGCCCGCAGGCGCTGAAGGTATTGCCCAATTCATGCCCGGTACAGCGGCGATCTGGGGGCTTGATGATCCGTTTGAACCGGGTCAGGCCCTCCTCAAATCCGCTCAATATATATCTTATCTGCACAAAAAACTTGGTAATCTTGGTTTTGCCGCCGCTGGCTATAATGCGGGATCGGGGCGGGTCACTGACTGGCTCAATGGCAGTAACTATATGCCTTTTGAAACCCGCAATTATGTGCGCATCATTACTGGTTACAGCATTGAAGAATGGTCAGATGGCAGCGCCAAATTTGTCGGCATCAAGGTTCCCAAGAAAATGTCTGCTACCGCTTGTCGTCAATTATCGATTGCCTTGCGCAACGAGCAGCCCATGCTGATTGAAGCTTCTTTTAACCGGGCTGGTAAACTGCGACTTGGCAAAGGCAAAACGCGTTTAGGGAAAACCAGATTTCGCAGACGTGCAAGACGCCTGCCCCGCATGCCCTGGGGAGTGCAATTGGCCGGTTCCTTTTCGCGGCGGATGGCGATGAAACAGTTCAATAGCGTCAAACGAAAATATGGCCGCGTCATTGGCGCCAATCGCATTGTGCTTAAGAGCTCGCGGCAAAAGGGGCGTGGTCGCCGCGTTTTTCATCGCGTCCGGGTGGGCGCAAAAAGCCGCACCGCGGCTAACAAGATTTGCTTGCGTCTGCGTGCCGCTGGCGGATATTGTGTCGTACTGAAAAACTAGGCGTTTACTCATAAAACAGCCCAAATTAGTTTGTCTATTGGTTTGTGGGTGGGTCACCAGTGAATATTAAAGACCTGTGAGGGACCAATGAATAAACGTATTTTTCTATCGCTCTTCATTACTATGCTGGCGCTGACCAATGTACCCGCTAGTTACGCCAAGCCTCTTCAAACCCAGATGACGCTTGATGGTAATCTGGACGTCGACGTCAACAAAGCCAAGGTTGACGGTAATATTTTGATGGTTGTGCTGACTTATATCAATGCCTCCAGTACGGATGCCTCCATCAAATATGCCCTCAAAGACGTCTATTATATCGATAAAAAGGACAGCCTCAAATATCACGTCTTGCGTGATAGTAAAAAGGAATGGCTGGCTGCCCCTGTAGCGCGTGGCTCGATTGCCCGTGAAACCGGCATAGCCGCCAGCCCCATCCTTATCAAGGCGGAAGGACGCGCAACCGTATGGTTCAGATTTCCAGCCCCCTCTCCTGGCACCAAAAAGATTGATCTGATCGTGCCGGGCATTCTCCCATTCGACAATCTTGCCTTGAGCAAATGAGCCAGTTCTTGGTCACAGCAACAATCATGTTCGCACTTGCCAGCCCGCTGTCTGTAATGGCCGCTCAAAATGGGTATATCACCGATATCCGTCCGCTTGAAAAAGACATTCGCCAAATCGAAAAACTGCAACCGCTACGCTCGATTGATCAAAAACGCAGAGGCATTGCAACAAAAAACGAGCAAGAAACCAACCGAAAAACAGCGGGTCAAAAGGTCTCCATCCCTAAATAATATCGACAAGATATTTCTTGAACAAAGCGCTGATATCAGCCTGCGTCTCCACCAGCCTAGCCTCCAGGCGCGCAAAGTCGGGGCTATTGGTGGCGCGCACCAGCAGATTTTTTAGGCCGATTGGTGCTGTCTTCGCGTCAAATGGCTTATCGGTACAAAGCCGTAAAATTTGCGTCAGCGTATGCAACCGCCACGCCCCATCGATCAAGGTTTCGGCAGCACCCCAGTCCAGCACCCCATTGCTGGCCAGCTTGCGCAAGGCACCAGAAGTGTTTTGATCCAGACATTGCGGCACGTTACTGGCATGTACGAGTTGCAGATATTGCACCAGAAACTCCAGATCGATCAAGCCGCCGCGCACCTGCTTGATGTCCCATAAATGCTGTGAGCCTTTTTCAGCGAAAATACGCTCGCGCATTTCAATCACATCATTGGCCAGCTTGCGAGGGTCTCGCGGCGTACATAACACATCAACAATGATGGCGTTAAGCTTATCGCTTAGTTCAGCTGGCCCACTGACGATACGCGCACGCGTCAGCGCCATATGTTCCCAGGTCCAGGCCTTGTCTTTTTGATAAGTCGCAAATCCCGCAAGGCTTGTCGCCACTGGTCCGGCATTCCCCGAGGGGCGCAGGCGCATATCAACTTCATACAACATGCCTTCAGGTGTAGGTGCAGAGATCGCGGTGATCAAGCGCTGCGTCAAGCGGTTATAATATTGAGCGGCGCCAAGCGGGCGCTGCGTGCCACTGGACATGGTCTGATGTTGATCAACATCATAAATAACGATCAAATCAAGATCCGAACTGGCCGTCATTTCAGCGCCGCCAACCTTGCCCATCGCCAAAACGCATGACGAACCAGCGCTAAATTGCCCATGTACGCGTTCGATTTCCTGGTTCACTGCCTCATGCAAATGCGAGATCACACTGGCCGCGAGATCGGCATATGCCGCTCCCGCCTGATCCGGGCTGATCGTGTCGGTCAACACCCGCACACCGGTCAAGAATGCCTGCTCGCGCCCGGCAATACGGGCCAGATCCAGTATCTCTGAATAGTCGTTGGTCTTTTGCAAGGCGGTTTCAAACACCTGGTCGATCTGGGCCCTGCTCGGCAACACGCCAAAAAAACTTGGCTCCAGCACCGCATCAAGCAATTTGGCACGATGGGAGAGCACATGTGCAAGCCTTGGTGCCGTACCCATGATCGTCGCAATCAAACGCAACAGCTCCGGGTTGGCGCGCAGCAAGGAGAACAGCTGCACCCCCGCTGGCAAGCGCTTTAAAAAACGATCAAAGGCGAGGAGAGCGCCATCGGGGTTACTGGTTGCCGCCAGTTCATTGAGCAATAGGGGCGTCAACTGGGTCAAAGCTTCTCGCGCCCGTTGCGAACGCATGGCGACATAACGCGAGCGGTGCCAGTCGGCAACAATATTGATAGCACCATCGGGGTTTTCATATCCCATCTGCACCAGATTTTGCACAGTCGCGGGGTGATGATCATCCCCCGTAAAAACCAGGTCTCCACTCACACTACTGCCCGGTTCCGCGTCCACCAATTCAGGCATATCTTCAAACAAGGCCCCATAATGGCTCTGCACATTTTCAAGATGAGAAACCAGCGTTGACGCAAATTCTTCGAGCGTCTCAAAACCACTAAAACGGGCAATCTGCAGCAAGTCATTTTGCTCGCTTGGCAAGGTCTGGGTCTGGGCATCATCGACCATTTGCAAACGATGCTCCACATGACGCAAGAAACGATAGGCAGCGGCCATCTCATTAGCCGTCTCTTCATTGATCCAGCCGTGCGCCAACAGCTGTTCTAGATTTTTCAAGGTCTGACGACCTCGCAAATCGGGCTGGCGCCCACCGGCAATCAACTGCTGCGTCTGTACAAAAAACTCGATCTCGCGAATACCGCCACGCCCCAGCTTGATATTGTGACCGGCCACCGCCACTTGCCCATGCCCCTTGAAGGCGTGGATTTGCCGTTTCATGGCATGGATATCATTGATGGCCGCAAAATCGAGATATTTGCGCCAGATATAGGGGGATAGCTGCGCAAGGAAGTGCTCACCCGCCTGCAGATCACCGGCTACTACCCGCGCCTTGATCATCGCGGCGCGCTCCCAGTTCTGCCCATAGCTCTCATAATAAACCAATGCCGCCTCCGACGACATGGCCAGCTGCGTTGCCCCAGGATCCGGGCGCAGGCGCAAATCAGTGCGATAGACATAGCCATCTTTGGTGCGCTCGTTCAAAAGCTTCACAAGGTCTCTTGTCAGACGCACAAAAAAGGTTTGCGGCTCGACGCCTGCTGCAAGGTTCAAGCGCTCAGCATCATACAAAACAATGAGATCAATATCGCTTGAATAGTTGAGCTCATATCCCCCCTGCTTGCCCATCGCCAAAACAAAATAACCGCTCGAGGCAGCAGCGTGCGCTCCCCCCTCAAGCTCAATCTGTCCAGCTTCAAGGCTTTGGCGAAATAAAAAGCCAACGGCCGATTGCACGGCGCAATCAGCCGCAATGGTGATCCGCCGCACGATCTTTTCAACCGGTTCAATGCCCGCAATATCATATAGCGCGATGGTGAGGGCAGTGTTTTGCTTGAACTGGCGCAACAATGTCATGGCCTGCGCCATCGACGAGCTGCTTGCCAGATCTACATGCAATTGAGCGCATAACTTATCAAGATGGCTTTTCACGGGGGACAGCAGGCAATCACGCAATATAAGCGGCTGTCGGATCATGATGGCGCGCAAAAAGGGCGACAGGCCCATCACGCTGACGATCAGCTGTTTGACCGGACCATCCTTGTTGAGAAGCTCATGAAGCGCTGAAAACTCTTCACTTTCAGCGCAGACCTTCAACAGATCATCAAAAAACATCTGCGCCCGCTGAAGATCATAAAAAGGGGGATGTGACGTGATTTGCGTGTGAAATGGGATCATGTTCGAACTTTTAAACGAAAGTTCAACTAGACAACAAGCATATTCGCTTTTTTGTGAGATCGTTTTAAGCAGACAAAAGTTGGAATGAACATAGGGTGTCAATAGCGAAGTTCACCGCAAAATCTAACGCAACAGCAATACCGGCACCGATGCGTTGCGGATGACATTGGTTGTCGTGCTACCTACGAGAAAACGGCGGATCATCGAGTGGCCATAGGCCCCCATGATCAGCATATCAATTTTGTGGGCGGCGCGATAATCACATAAAATGGTTTCGACCTCTCCTTCTATGATGCTAGCTGGCGCATCGAACCCGGCATCCACCAGCACTTCTCTTGCCCAGTCGAGCTGGATTTTATTGCTTGCATTGTCCTCACCCACCATGACGATATGACAAGGCAGCCCCTTAAACAGCGGGCTTTGTGCCACCATCTCAACCCCCTTGCGAGTGGTCTTGCTGCCATCAAAAGCCAACATGACCCGTTGGGGGGCGGTAAATTCCGGTGTCGTAATGAGGATTGGATGCTGCATGGTTCGCACGACATTTTCCAGACGTGACCCTGTGTGATCGCCAAGTTTTTCGTTATGCTTGCCCAGCACCAGCAAACGGATGCGTTCATCCATATCCGCAAGCGTCTCGATCAGGCCACCATGCCGCTGTGAGATGATGGGTTTGGCAACCCCGTCCTTAATGGCTCGCTGTTTTGCCTCTTCGAGCATCAAGCGCCCCTGCTCAAGTGCCAGCTTGCCGCGTTTTTCATCAAGGCTGGAAAGTTCTTCCAGCAGGGTCGTACGAGATCCCAGTGCCAGATTACCGCTATAGTCTGGTTTGGTGGGATATTGCGATTTATCCAGCACATGCAGGATTTCCAGCGGCGCCTGCATGGCAAGAGATGCCCATGAGGCCATATCACAAACCGCCATGGCAATATCAGTGCCATCAATGCAGGCCACGACATTACTGGTTTCAATGCTCATTTCATGTGTCCCTTATTGACCTAATGGTCCATCAGCTTGTCAACGAGTTCAGGCTTGTCATATACGGCAAAACGATCAACGATGGTGGCGCTGGCCTCGTTCAACCCCAAGAGCTGCACTTCCGTTCCCTCGCGGCGAAATTTCCACACGACCCGATCAAGGGCTGCTACCGCGCTAATATCCCAAAAATGCGCTTCGGTGAGATCAATCACTACCTTGTCGAGCACTTCCTTGAAATCAAAAAACTCTGTGAACTTGTAAGAAGAGGCAAAAAACACCTGCCCGACAACCTGATAAACCCGCAAGCGGCCATCGTCTGAAAGATCAGACTGCACATATTTGTACTGAGCGATCTTGTTGGCGAAAAACATGCCCGACAAAAGCACGCCAACAAACACGCCATAAGCCAGATTATGAGTGGCCACCACAACCACAACGGTGCTGGCCATGACAATCGAGCTGGACACGGGGTTCTTTTTCATATCCTTGATCGAGCCCCAGCTGAAGGTGCCGATCGATACCATGATCATCACGGCGACCAGTGCCGCCATGGGAATTTGTTTGACCCATTCGCCAAGAAATACCACCAGAATGAGCAGGAATACCCCGGCCACCAGCGTCGAAAGGCGCGTGCGCCCTCCCGACTTCACATTGATCACAGACTGGCCAATCATTGCGCAACCTGCCATGCCGCCGATCAGACCAGAGGCGATATTGGCAACGCCCTGCCCTTTGCATTCGCGGTTTTTATCACTACCTGTATCGGTCAAATCGTCAATGATCGTCGCCGTCATCAAGCTTTCCAGCAGACCGACAATGGCCAGTGATACGGAGTATGGCGCGATGATTTTCAAGGTTTCAAGGCTGAACGGAACATCGGGCCACAAAAACATCGGCAAGGTATCAGGCAGATCGCCCATATCGCCAACAGTGCGAATATCAAGATTGAGCATGAGAGCAACGATGGTCAGCACAATAATGGTGATAAGCGGCGATGGCACCGCCTTGGTCAGATAAGGCAGGCCGTAAATGATGCCAAGGCCCGCCGCCGTCATGGCGTAAACATGCCAGGTGACATTGGTCAGCTCGGGCAATTGCGCCATGAAAATGAGGATCGCCAGAGCGTTGACAAAGCCTGTGACCACCGAGCGCGATACAAAGCGCATCAAGGAGCCAAGCTTCAAATAGCCAGCACCAATCTGCAACAGACCAGTCAGCAAGGTCGCAGCCATCAAATATTGCAGGCCATGATCTTTGACCAGCGTCACCATTAACAGGGCCATGGCGCCTGTCGCCGCCGAGATCATACCGGGGCGACCACCCAGAAAAGCCGTCACCACTGCAATGCAGAACGATGCGTAAAGCCCGACCTTTGGATCAACCCCCGCGATGATCGAGAAGGCAATCGCTTCGGGAATGAGCGCCAGCGCCACAACGAGCCCGGCCAGCAGGTCCCCGCGTACATTGCTGAACCAGGTGTCTTTTACGGAAATGATCATATTGTTCCTAATTCATGGGCCGCTTGAGTACGCGCAAACTGCAGCAAAAACCGCAAACTGTACAATCTCGCTTTGTACGTGCTCAATGGGACCACGTAAGGACTGCAAAATGTCGCAGGGGACAGGCGCTTGCGTTGGCACGAGAGGGCCAAACTGCTAACATTTGTCCAACCTCAATCATTGGCGGATTTGATGACGCCACTCCAGAAAGGTATTTCCTTGTCCCTTAGCGCACATTTCTTATATTTTCTGGCGTGGGTGAGCTTTGGCATCGCACACTCGCTGTTGGCAGGACCCAAGGCTAAAGCTCTACTGGCCTCAATGTTGGGGCGCGGCTATCGCTTGATCTATAATGTAACAGCGCTCATACATATCGCATTGGTGATTTATGGCGGGCGTTTTTTGCTCAGCGAAGGGGCGCGGTATTTCCCCATGTCGGACGCGCTCAAATCGGGCATGAGCGGCGCCATGATATTGGGAATAGTCACCTTTATCCTGGCCCTTGCACAATATGATCTTGGCCGCTTTGCGGGCCTCACACAACTGTTTGAGCGGCAAACCAAAGACATTGAGGAACCACTGCATCTGGGCGGCCTGCATCGCTTCGTGCGCCATCCCTTGTATACGGGCGTCTATTTATATTTATGGGGATCGATACGCACTGAATTTGATCTTGCGACAACCATCTGGGCCAGTGCCTATCTGATGATCGGCAGTCATTTTGAAGAACGTAAATTGATCGCGACCTATGGCGAGGCCTATATCATTTACAAGCAACAAGTCCCGGCGATCATCCCGTGGCGTGGCCGGGCGACCTAGCTTGTTTGGTCCGCAAAATGCCAGTGATGTCTCCTGGGCCAATTCTAATATGGATGGCAGGATTACACGCCGCGAACTGAAGGCCAGACAGTTTATGTCGGCGGGTTCCTGCTTTTTGACTTCGAAGAAAATTGCCTCAATCACTGGCCGCGTGCCGAGATAGATCCCCACAACTGGTATAAGTCGAGCATTTGGATATCCGGTTCACAAGGTATCGATGAGCTTAATCAATCGACCTTAAGCAACTGGCATGGCAAGCGAGTTGTGGTGGCCGGAAAAATAAAAATAGCTGGGTC
>JAJRQA010000155.1 GCA_024280475.1 Alphaproteobacteria bacterium | reverse complement strand
TCTATCAACATTAGAAAGCAAACCGGGGGCTTATGGCGAACAATCAATCAAATGGTGATGATCGCGCTCCTGCTGGGCTTCGAATATGTTTAGTCCTGGAAGCGTTGGTAGATACCGGCGCTCCCATGACACCAACGGCCATCAACGAGAAGCTGCAACTGCCCAAAGCGACCATCCATCGCTTGTGCCAAAGACTGGAAGATGAGGGCTGGCTCGACCGGGATATCGATGGCAAACGCTACCTGCCGGGACGCCGCTTGCAATCTTTGGCTACCGGGGTCATCACTTTCTCAAGCTTTGCCCAGACCCGCACCGCCATATTACAACGATTATCCGAACAGATCGGCGAGACCTGTAATATTGCCATACCGGACCGCATTGGCATGCGATATCTCGACCGGGTCGAAACCAGATGGCCGTTGCGCGTGCAATTACCGATTGGCGTGCATGTGCCATTTTACTGTACCGCGAGTGGCAAGCTTTACCTCAGCACCTTGCGCAAATCTCAACAGCGCCACCTCCTCAAAACACTGGTGCTTGAAAAGCGCGCCCCCAATACCATCACTAGTCCAGCTGAATTACTGACAGCGCTGGACAGTATCCGGCGAAACAAAATCGGCACAGATGATGAAGAGCTAGCAGAGGGCATGGTGGCTATTGCCGTGCCGATCAAAGGTGAAAATGGACGTCTGGCCGCGACCTTGGCTATTCATGGCCCAACCCAGCGCATGTCAATCGAGGACGCACTGGAATATGCGCCACTCTTGCGTGCAGCCGCCACCGAATTGAGCGTTGTAATGCTCGATTTCCATAGCAATAACAATTGACAATTGCTAAAATGGGGCATTCGCCACTGATCAGATATCAGCCTGTATTTCTTCTTTACAACTAGCTGCGCAATGGTCCAATTTCCTAGATCAAGTACTTTGCTTGATTTGGAAACAAGCGAAGAAATCAGTCGGTAAGAAACATACAATATCGATTCTGGGCAACAATCTCACACACTCAAAAAGTGTTAGTATCAAAGTTTGAAACAAGTTCCGTTGCGTATCAAAAGTGACAGTTGACGTGGTCTAGCCAACATGCCCGCTCTACCCTCAACATCGGCCGCTCTCTCTAACAACTTCCAACAGCGAAAAGTGCCAGAAGCGGAAAGTTTTGCTACCTGCTATGCAGGTATCATCCGCGAACATTTCGGTACTAGGAAAGTGGCCAGGGTTTTGACTGCACTCGCGCGAATTTACTTGATAAGTACAATAATTGATATTATCAATTGTTCTATGAATAAAAAGAGCACACAGCGCACAACCCAATCAGTTCATCATAGCCTTGGCTATTGGACTACGCTAATCGCCCGAACGATGGAGGCAGATTTCAACAAACGTCTATCTGGATATGGAATTACCCGTGTTGCCGGGGCCGTTCTTGGGGCTATTCATTTTGATGAAAAAAAGACGCCATCGGAACTGGCAGCATTCCTGCGCATCGACAGAGCTGCCGTTACGAGGTTACTGGACAAACTGGAAACCCAAGAGCTGATTGAAAGGAACAGAACGGGATGTGATCGACGCTCAGTGTCCTTGCTGGTGACGCCAAGAGGGAAGAAATTATCTGCAACAATAGCGCAAGAATCTCGGGCCGTTAATGCACAATTCGCAACAGGGCTAAGCCCCGAGGACATCGAGCAATACATTGAAACGATAAAGAAAATTCTGGCAAACGGTAGAGAAACCGTCGAAACACTCTGACCCCACGCATTGGAGACAGGCATGAAACACATGTTAAGAGCACTTGCATTAATTCTTTCGCTTGGCTTTGCCATGCCGGTGCTGGCAGCAAACGATTATCCAACCAAAGAACCAATGGGCGGTGAGACATTTGGCCATAGTGTGACACACATCGGTAACAACATTTATGTTTTCCGTTGGTGGGTATACCGCAATTTCTTCATCGTGACAGATGAGGGCGTGATCGCAACCGACCCGATGAACCCCAAAGCCGCGAAACTGCTGAAAAAAGAGATTGCCAAAGTTACCGACAAGCCAATCCGCTATGTCATCTACAGCCACAATCATCACGACCACATCAGCGGTGGTACTGTGCTGGACGGTGAGGGCGTCGAGTTCGTCGGGCATGAAAATATTGCCAACGAATTGCTCGACCACCCCAATCCGAACCTGCCTGCGCCAGACATCACCTTCGCCAAGAATTATGCGATCGAGCTTGGCGGTCGCAGGGTCGAGCTTGAATATTATGGCCCCAGTCACGGCAAAAGCCTCATCGTGATGCGCCTGCCAAGGGAAAAAATCATCTTCACGGTCGATATCGTCACGCCGCGCCGCGTGGCATTTCGGGGTATGCCCGATTTTTGGCCAGACGAGTGGGTCCGCACTTTGAAAGAGATAGAAACGACCGATTTTGACTATGTCATTACTGGCCATGGACCATCGACAGAACCGGCCATTGAACCAGCTAGCGTCGTGACGCAGCAGCGCCAATATCTTGAAGATCTAATGACTGCCGTAAAAACGGCGATGGATTCAGGCACCCGCAATCCAAATAAACTTCGGAAGCTGATCAAACTCCCGAAATATAAAAACTGGCGGGCCTACGATGCCTGGCTGCCAATGAATATCGAGCGCATTTGGGCTTTTTACCACATGAAGTGGTAGGAAACCGAGCGCGGGGCGACGCCCAAAAAGAGACCATTGGTTAGCGGTATATCGATGGCCGCTTTGCTCAAGGATTGGTTCTTGCGGACACAGGCTTTCGTGATGCTGTGCTAGAATTCACAAGTAAGTAGATTCGACAAAAAGGAGTAGTAGACCAATGAAAAACAAGTCAATCCAAGTGTTTGCCATATGTTTAGCGCTGGTCGCATTGGCGAACGGCGCACAGGCTCAGCAATGGGCGAAGGATTCCAAAGTACTACGTCTTCTTGACAGGTTAGACCGCCCGCAGGATGGCTATTGTGTCGATGTCGTTGGGGTGGGACTAGCCTCGCGAACGGATCTTCCACTGATTGCGCATAACTGTAGCTCCCAGCGCTCCCCGGACGAAGCTGTTCGCATTGATAATTCTGGCTTGATCCGTTTTCCCGCCTTCAAGCTCTGCGTAACGGCCATGGGCATTAATGGCCTAGCCCTGCCGGGAAGTGCCATACTGCTTCGCCGGTGCGGAGAACTCAGCTCGTTCATGGATGCCAGCGACTTGCAGGAATTTTCTCAACATCCTGACGGCCGTTTGACGCTTGGAACCACGAACCTGTGTCTGACAGTTGGGTCAAACTCAGCCCGAACTTACTCGACGCAACACCGATGGCGTGCTCTGTATCTGGAAGATTGCGCCACAACGCCACCCGAACGAAGCCGCTGGGAGTTTACTACCATCAAGGCAAAGCAATAGCGACGGGTGTCATCGTACGGCCCTTGTTCTGCCTCCGTTCAAGCCCTTCATCTTGAAAGAGATTGAAGCGACCGATTACTGGCGCTTGAGATCAAAACAGCCTTTTGACGAGATGCAAATCTATCTGGATTGAACTCAATAGCAGACATTTTTAGCGCTTCTGCTAGCTGCAGCGGCGCCGCTTCTATAGTAGCTCGCTCTGGTCAAATAGCATAAGCGGACAACTGGTTATAATTTCAACCCGCGCCGTTGGCCAAGATCGCAATTGATTTCCCCTACCACATCACCGCCAAAATAGTTTGTTAAACAAAGGCGAAGCAGTTAATGGTTCACTTAGTTCGCGAACCATCTGAAAGAAAAAACGCTCACGGGGAAGCTCAATATGAACCGCAAAACACTGACCGCTCTTGTCGCCGCTTCGATAATGGGGCTGGCCCTGCCGCAAACCGCCAGCGCCAAATGCAGAACGGGTAATTTCGCGAACTGGTTGAGCGATATTAAACGCCAGGCTTTAAGCCAGGGTATTTCAAGACGCACCATCAGCAGCGCCCTTGATGGCATCCGCTATGACCCGGGCGTCGTGCGCCGCGACAATGCGCAAGGGGTTTTTTCTCAGACATTTTTGCAGTTTTCCGGTCGCATGGTCTCTGGACATCGCCTGAAATCGGGCGCTAGAAAAATACGAAAACATGCGCGTACCTTTGCGCAGATCAAGCGCCGCTACGGCGTGCCAGGCCAGGTTCTCACCGCCTATTGGGGGCTCGAAACAGACTTTGGCGCTTTTCTTGGAAAAAGTTCGACCCTGCGCTCCCTTGCGACCCTTGCCTATGATTGCCGCCGCACCGGGCTGTTTCACAAAGAGTTGTTTTCGGCCCTCAAAATCATCGAGCGCGGTGATTTAACGGCCCGCCAAATGCGCGGTCCCTGGGCTGGCGAATTGGGACAATTGCAATTCCTGCCCTCCCACTATCTGGATTATGGTGTTGATATGGACGGCGATGGCCGGGTGGATCTTTTGAACAGCGCCCCTGACGCTCTGGCCTCCGCTGCCAAATATATGAAATCGCTGGGCTGGCGGGCCAATGAACCCTGGTTGCAAGAGGTCAGAACCCCGCGCCACATGGATTGGGAACAGGCTGCTATCAAGATCAAGCATTCACGCGCCCAATGGGCCAAATGGGGCGTTCGAGACGCCAGAGGTCGCGCCCTCAAAGCGGATGGTCTCAAAGCCTCCCTCATCCTGCCAATGGGTAAAGACGGCCCCGCCTTCCTCGCCTACCCCAATTTCACCAAAGTCTATCTGGAATGGAACCACTCTTTGACTTATTCAATCACCGCTGGCTATTTTGCCACCCGGCTGGCGGGTGCCCGCAAAGTCAGCAATGGGCGTGGTGCCAATGGGCTCAAATTCGCAGACCTTAAACTCATCCAGCGCCTGCTCAAAAAGCGCGGCTTTGACGTTGGCAAAGTTGACGGCATCCTTGGTTCCAAAAGCCGCCATGCCATTCGCACCATGCAAAAGAAATATGGCCTGCCAGTGGATGCCTATCCAACCAGAGAACTATTGGCGCGAATGCGTTAAGAGCAAAATTTACGGGAAAGAGCCGTGAGAAGATTGAGATCAACTTATCGGATCTTATTCGTCCCTTGGCTCACATTGCTCTTGTCTGTGTTTGTCGCCGCTCTCAGCCCCGAGCGAGGTTCTGACCATAAATTCTGTTATAAAAACGTTAATTGTTGCATCCAGATTAATCGAATATGATCGCGGAGATCCATATTTTATTAAAGAAAAGGATACAGCTATGAACGCAAGCTCCCCCTACCCATTTTCGAAGCGGTCATCGGTCTTGTTGCCAGGCATTCTGGCTGTGGTTTTTACCCTCTTCATTCTGCCTCCGTCCCCGGCTCGAAGCGACAATACCAGAATTTATACGGGTCTTGTTTACGGCGTCGCTGTTGGTGGCTATGACCCGGTTTCATATTTCAATAAAAGCGGCCCCAAGCGGGGCAATAAAAACATTTCCTATTCATATAATGGTGCCAAATGGCGTTTTACCAATGCCTCAAATCGAGACCGTTTTGTCAAGAATCCAAAGGCATATGCACCCCAATTTGGCGGACATTGTGCCTGGGCCGCCAGTCAGGGCTACTTTGCCAAGGGATCCCCTAAAGCCTGGACCATTACCAATGGCAAACTCTATCTCAATTATAACAAAGCAGTGCGGGCGAACTGGTCAAAAAACATCACCGCCAACATCAAAGCCGGCAATAAAAACTGGCCAAAGCTGACCGATCGCTAACCGATGAGTGCCGCGCTCTATTCAGCAAGCGATAGGCGTGCAATAGCAGCTTTGGGTCAATAGTGATTATATACAGCCTTCAAAAGGCGATTCAGTTTTTGACAGATCGCCAGACATAGGCTTTCATTCCCCATGAGAGGCCGGGGTATAACCCCCGTTCGACATTGTTCAGGCAGGCTTGCAAACCCAGCCCGACAAAAGGGGACCAAATGAAAAAACCAACCAATGAACTTGGCGAACCAACGCTTGACCCTGACGATTGGGCACAATTTCGCGCAACCGCTCACGAAGTATTGGATATGTCGATCGATCGGCTTGAAAATGCGCAAGACCATCCCTGGCAACCTGTTCCAAGTGAGCTGAAACAACGCTTTTCCAAAAAAAGTGCGCCCTCATCTGGCAGCCCGCTATCGAAAACCATTGAAGAAATCAAAACCGATATATTCCCCTATGCAACGGGCAATACCCACCCGGCCTTTTTTGGCTGGGTGCATGGGGCTGGCCTCCCCGACAGTTTAATCGCTGCGATGATTGAAGCCGCCATGAACAGTAATTGTGGCGGCCGCGATCATATCGCGCCATATGTGGAGCAACAGGTCATTACGTGGTGCCGCGAGATATTTGAATTTCCAAAAGGCGCCAGCGGGCTATTGGTCTCTGGCACGTCTATGGCGACCATGCTGGCAATGGTGGTGGCGCGCGACAAAACCAACGCTGGCGGGTTGAACGCACCGCTCACAGCCTATGCCTCAATGGGTGTCCATTCGGCGATCAGCAAATCTCTCAATATTGTTGGCGTTGGATCGAAACAATTGCAGCGTATCAAGGTCAACAATGATCACACGATGAATATCGAGGCGCTGGAGGCCGCTATTCTTGACGATATATCGGCAGGTGCCAAACCTTTTTTTGTGGTTGCGACGCTCGGCGGTGTCAACACGGGGGCATCCGATGATTTGCGCGCCATTGCCAGACTTTGCGCAGCTCATAATATCTGGCTGCATATTGATGGGGCCTTTGGGGTCTGGACAAAATGTGCGGATGACCCCTGGCGTGATGCGGCGATTGGTGTGGAGCTGGCCGATAGCCTGGCCTTTGATTTTCACAAATGGCCATCGGTCAATTATGATTGCGGTTGCCTTTTGATGCGAGATGGCGACCAACATCGGCGCGCCTTTACCGAGCGCCCCGAATATCTACGCTCTGCAAGCCACGGACTAGCTGGTGGTGAACTCTGGTTTTGCGACTATGGGCTGGAGCTGTCACGTGGCTTTCGCGCCCTCAAAGTCTGGATGGCCCTTAAAACACATGGCTTTGATGGCATTGGTGAAATTGTTTCAAAAAATTGCCGGCAGGCCCGCTTGATGGCCGCATTGATAGAACAAGAAGACGGGTTTGAATTAAGTTTCAAACCCACATTGAATATTTGCTGCTTTCAGGCCGTTTTTAGCGGCGCCACTAATCGAGAGCTGGATCAGTTCAATCAGGAGATCGCCACCGCATTGCAGTTAAACGGCACGGCTGTTTTTTCGACAACCACCATTGATGGTCGCTCTGTGTTACGCGCCGCCATTGTCAATCACCGTTGCTCAAATGAAGATATTGAACAGGCGGTCAAGGGGCTGCGTAGGGTGCGCCAACACCTCATTGAGAGCGGGCCTCATTGAGCATCAACCCCGGCCGATATAAGGCATTTTGGTTGCCATGATCGTCATGAACTGCACATTGGCCGACAGGGGCAAATCGGCCATATAACGCACGGCATCGGCCACATGTTGCAAATCCATCAGCGGTTCGGGCAGCACATCGCCTCTGGCCTGCCTGGCTCCTTGCCCCAGCGGTACCGCTATATCTGAAGCGGCATTGCCGATATCGATTTGCGAGCAAGCGATATTAAAGGAGCGGCCATCCAGCGACAGGCATTTGGTAAGGCCGGTCATGGCGTGCTTGGTGGTAGTATAGGGAACCGATCCCGGGCGCGGCACATAGGCCGATATGGAACCATTATTGATGATACGCCCGCCGATTGGATCTTGTCGCCGCATCAGCGAAAAAGCAGCCCGCGCGCATAAAAACGATCCCGTCAGATTGATATCAATCATGCGCTGCCATTCTTCAACCCTGATCTCATCAATGAGCTTGCCCACCGTGAAGATGCCGGCATTGTTAAAAAGTACATCAAGTCGCCCATGCGTCTTTTCGATGGCTGCAAACAAGTCGCTAACGCCATCTGCGTCAGAAATATCGCAAGCGATTGCTTCGCCGCTGCCCTCCCCTTCGCTCAAGGCCTCTTGCAGCACCTCCAACCGGCGGCCCGTGAAAATAACGTGATAGTCCGCGCGCATTAGTTCTTGAGCGCAGGCCTTGCCAATGCCCGTGCCAGCACCCGTAATCAAAACTGTTTTTGTCATCTCAGATCCTTTGCAAGCAGTGTTCTTCGCTGATAGCATGGATCAACAAAAACGCGTAGAATTGAAAGAAAAAAATGAACCTGTCATCCCTCCTTGCCGCTCAATCTATGGCCGGAAAACCAGTACGCTGTGGATTAATCGGCGCTGGCAAGTTCGGCTCCATGTTTCTCTCGCAGGTGCCAACCATCAAGGGCCTGGAAGTGATCGCCATCGCTGATCTTAACATCGACAATGCCAAAGCGGCCTGCGCACGAGTTGGCTGGCAAGAGGATCGCATCAAAGCAGTGCGCTTCCTGGAAAGCGGCGCAGATTTGTGCGCCCTTGATCAGCTTGACGTGGTCATTGAGGCGACAGGCAATCCGCTGGCTGGCGTCGAGCACGCCCTTGCTGCCATTGAGCATGGCAAACATATTGTCATGGTCAATGTCGAAGCCGATGTGCTTTGCGGCCCGGCGCTAGCCGTTCGCGCCAAACAAGCAGGCACCGTGTATTCCATGGCTTACGGCGATCAACCAGCGCTGGTCAGCGAGATGGTTGACTGGGCGCGGGCGAGCGGTTTTCGCGTACAGGCGGCTGGCAAGGGCACCAAATATCTTCCCGCCTATCACGATGTGACACCAGACGGGGTCTGGCAGCATTATGGGCTCAGCGCCCAGCAAGCGAGGGAGGCTGGCATGAACCCGCAAATGTTCAACTCGTTCCTTGATGGCACAAAATCGGCCATTGAAATGTCGGCGATTGCCAATGCCTGCGATCTATCGGTGGCACCGGATGGTCTCCAATTCCCGCCTTGCGGTGTCGACGATTTGGCCCAGATCCTTTGTCCCCGCACCCAAGGGGGCCAGGCGGACGGGCGAGGCATCGTTGAAGTGATCTCTTCCGTTGAGCGAGATGGTCGCCCGGTGTTGCGCGAGTTGCGCTGGGGTGTTTATGTGCTGATCGAGGCGCCCAATGATTATTCGCGCGACTGCTTTTTTCAATATGGCCTGCCCACCGATCACTCGGGCCGCTATGCCGCCATGTACAAGCCCTTTCACCTCATCGGCATGGAACTCAGCATTTCCGTGCTAAGTGCCGCCTTGCGCAAGGAACCAACGGGTTGCTCACGTGCCTTTAACGCCGATGCGGTAGCCATCGCTAAAAAAGACCTTGCACCTGGAGATCATCTTGATGGCGAAGGCGGCTATACCGTCTGGGGCAAATGTATCGCGGCCAAAACCTCCCTTACCAAGAGGGCCCTACCCATTGGCCTAGCCCACGGTATTAAAATGCTCCACGCGGTCTCCAAAGGCTCGATGATTACCAGATCGGATGTCGAACCCTTGCCCCAAAGCGCCGCTCTCATGATGCGCACTGAGACAGAAATGATGAACTGAAATTTTGAAAGCTGCGAGACCGCGAGAAACGAATGGACGCCCGATCAGCTCTTTACGCTGGCATCTCGCAGCTCACCAATGCCGGCAATAATGGGGAGCGATAGCAAAGACAGGCAAAACAGGATCATTCCCTGCCAACCGGCAAAATCATAGATCAAGCCGCTCAAACTGATACCGACCCATCCACCAATATAATAGAATAGCATATAAAGCGCGTTGGCACGTCCCTGCCCACTGCTCAAGCGTCGGTTCAGCCCGCCTACAGCTGCGGCATGGATCGTGAAAAATCCGGTGCACAAAATAAATAGTCCAACCACAATCGCGGTGAGCGATGGCAATAGCGTCACCACTAAAGCCAGTATCATCAAGGCGCTGCCTCCCAGCAAAGTGATACCGCTACCAACGCGATTAACAAGCCCCCCGGCCAGCGGCCCCATAAAAATACCGATCACATAAACCAGATAAATTGCTGTGATCGCATCAATCGACAGATGGAAAGCGGGACTTTCCAGATGAAATGGCAGATAGTTGAACAGTGACGAAAACACTGCAAACGCCCCAAAGGCGGTGAGAAAGCTACGCCATAAATCCCAGCGCCGCAAAATATCCCCGATACCCGTCCTGGTAGATTGATCTACTTTTTGAGTGCGCTTTTCATGGCCGGCCTGTTTGGGCAGGGTATAAAGAGTAATGAAGGTGGCGATGACCAGTAGAACCGCCGAGGAAAGCAGCGCATATCGCCAATGAAGAGGCGTGTGTATCCATCCGCCGATCAGCCGTCCTCCAAGGCCACCCAGCACGGTCGCCGATATATAGGCCCCCATCACTACAGACAGGCGCTCAACCGGCAGGCTTTTCGCCAGATAGGCCGCCAGACTTGATGTCAGGGCCGGGATAAACAATCCCTGCACAAAGCGCAATCCAATCAGCAGATCGAGATCTTTGGTGAGGGAGCCGGCAATGCCGGCCAGTGCCACCGCCAACCCGCCGATCAGAATAATAGGCCGAATGGGAAAACGATCAACCAATATACCAAAGGGTAAAGTGGTGAGCGCCATGCCTAAAATAACAGCCGAAACTGTAAAAGACACGGTGACAATATCGCTGGAAAATTCTTGCTGCAAAACGGTTAATACCGGCTGCGTGATATAAATATTGGTAAAGGCAGAGGCCACCAGCACGAATACACCGATCTGAAGACGCAAGGTTCCCGCTCCCTTAATCTTCCCGCTCATAACATGCATCCGTTCATTATTATAATTGTTATTAATGCAGCATAGGCCTCGTTCCGTGGCATAACAATACTTCAATATTGGTCTCACATATAAGCGCAACAAGCGCGCCTAGTTGGCATCGCAGCGGTCCTAATCTATAATCGGGCCGATCTAGATATTTAACACTGGAATTCATTTGAGCGCATTATTCAATTCAAGCCGTTTGTTGCCGCTGCTCGGCGTCTTGTTATTGTTGAGCACGGTAGGCTGGTATGCGAAAAAACTTGCAACAGACTATGTCTTTGATCAGGTCGCCCAGCGTGGTCAAACCACATTACGGTTGACCGTCGAGGGGCTAAAAGGAGCGCTTGGCAAATATCGCTCCGCGCCATTTTTAATCGCCGACATCAAGGACGTGCAAGAATTTTTGGCCTCCAGCGCCCCTTTACCTCTGGATAATCCGATCAACCACAAATTGAAGCGCATAAATACCGCCGTCAAAGCATCCGATATTTATGTCATGAATGATCAAGGTCTCACCATCGCGGCCAGCAATTTCGATAGCAAAACATCGTTTGTTGGGCGCAATTTCAGTTTCAGACCCTATTTTAAAGATGCTATCGAGGGTAAACAGGGACGTTTTTTTGCACTTGGCACAACTTCCTTGAAGCGCGGATATTATTTTGCCTCCCCCGTCTATGTGAACGGGGTCATCAAAGGGGTTGTCGCGGTCAAGGTCAGCATTGATAAAATGGAAGCGGCCTGGAACATCAGTGATCATGAAATCGTTGTCACGGACCAGCTTGGCATTATATTTATGGCCAGCAAACCGGCATGGCATTTTCGCTCCATGATCCCCTTGTCCAATGAGACCAAAACCGCACTCAAATCGACCCGCAAATATAATGAGGTCGTGATAAAAGAGCTGGCCATTGTTGATGTCGAAAAAGGCCTTGGCCGTCATCAGATCGTAAACATTTCAACCAACAAACGCGAACGCGAATATCTCGTGCAAAATGTACCAATGCCGGTCGAGGCCTGGAACGTTCATATAATGTCGCGCACCGCATCTGCTCGCACGCAGGCCTATACGATCACAGCAGCCCTGTTGTTCACATTGATCAGCATGATCTTATCCGCTGCCATTTTAATACTGCGCCGCCGGCGTCTGTTGGAGCGCATTGACAGCCAGCGTGACGCGCGAGCGCAATTAACGCAAAGGGTCAAGGAGCGAACCTATGATCTCAATATCGCCAATGCAAACCTGATCGAAGAAATAAGCGAGCGCAAACTGGCGGAAGAAGAGCTGAAAAAGACCCAGGCTGATCTTATTCAGGCAAGCAAACTGGCCGCCCTTGGTCAAATGTCTGCCGCCTTGTCTCATGAGCTTAACCAGCCTTTGGGAGCTGCCAAATCCTACGCCGATAATGCCGCTGTTTTTCTTGACCGTAACCGCATTGCTGATGCACGTAAAAACATCAGTAGTATCAGCACATTGATCGACCGCATGGCCTCGATCGGCAAGCATTTGCGCAACTTTGCCCGCAAGCCGCACGAACAGACCTCGACGGTGTTTCTCAAAACCATCATCAATGATG